>NZ_SMOA01000267.1 GCF_004353985.1 Paracraurococcus ruber
ATCGCCGGCGCGGCGGTCGGCATCCGGCGTCGCGGCGAAGGCGGGCGGCGGGGCGCGGTGGACCTGGCCGCCGGGCGCCGGGCTTTCCTCCAGCAGCGTCACGCGGGCGCCGTGGCGCGCCGCCTCCGTCGCCGCGGCCATGCCGGCGGGCCCGGCGCCGAGCACCGCGACATCGCAGTCCGTCATGCCGGCTCCACCACCATGCCGTCGCGCACCGGCACCAGGCAGGCCTGCGCCAGCCTGCCATCCACCCGCACCAGGCATTGCTGGCAGGTGCCTATCAGGCAGACCGCGGCATGGCCGCCGCCGAGGTCGCGGATGCCGGCGGCGAGCAGCGCCGCGGCCAGCGCCTCCCCCGCCGGGGCGCGCAGGGGCTGGCCGCGGAAGGTGAACCCGATCCCGGCCGGGCGTCCGATCCCGGCGATGCGCAGCGTGTCCGACACGGGCCGATCCTATCCTGCCGCGCGCCGCCGTCCATGCCGCGGCGCGCCGCTTGACCCCCCGGCGCGCCGCCGGGAAAGTCCAGCCCGGTGCGACGGGGGACGGGCTTGGGCTTCCTGGTGCTGGAAGGGCTGCGCGCCGGCTATGCCGGCGGCAAGGGCGACGTGCTGGCGGATGTGTCGCTGCAGGTGGCGCGCGGCGAGGTGGTGGGGCTGATCGGGCCCTCCGGGTCCGGCAAGTCGTCCCTGCTGCGGGCGCTGGTCGGGCTGCTGCCGCCACGGGCCGGGCGGGTGACGCTGGATGGGCGGCCGGTGGACTATGGCAGCCGCGCCAGCCTGCGGGCGGCGCGGGACCGCTTCGCCATCGTCTTCCAGCAGTACAACCTGTTCCAGAACATGACGGCGCTGCGCAACGTCGCCATCGCGCCGACCCTGGTGAAGAAGCGGCCGGCCGCCGAGGTGGAGGCGGAGGCGCGGGCGCTGCTGGCCAAGGTGGGGCTGGCCGGCAAGGTGGATGCCTATCCGGACGAGCTTTCGGGCGGGCAGCAGCAGCGCGTCGCCATAGCCCGCGCCCTGGCGCTGCGGCCCGACATCCTGCTGCTGGACGAGGTGACCAGCGCGCTCGACCCCGAGCTGGTGACGGAGGTGCTGGACAGCATCCGCGCCCTGCAGCGGGACGGGATGACCATGCTGGTGGTGAGCCACGAGATGGCCTTCATCCGGGAGGTGGCGACCAAGGTGGTGTTCATGGATGCCGGGCGGGTGGTGGAGAGCGGGCCGCCGGCGCAGGTCTTCGACGCGCCGCGGAGCCCGCGGCTGCGGGACTTCACCGCGCGGATCCTGCGGCACTGAGCACGGGTGGCACCGGCCGCCGCGCCCCGCTGCTACGGCAGCACGGCTGAGAGGGGGGACCCGGCGATGGCGCGAGCCGCCGGGTGTCGGTCGCCCCGGCGGGGCCGGCCTGCCGGCGCGCGCGCCGAAACGCCTCGCCGGCGCATCGCCTCTGGCCTGCCCGCCCATCGCTCCGGGTGTTGCGGTCCCTGCCCCTTCGGCCATGAACCATTGCCCCTGGCTTGTTGCCCCTGACCCGTCGCCCCTGGCTCGTCGCCCCTGGCTCGTTGGCCCTGGCCCGTCGCCCCCGTCCCGGCGCGGCATCCGGCTTGCCTGCCGGCGCGACAGCGGCTGGAGTCCGACCAGCCGGGGAGACCGAGGCCATGCCGACCACCCTGATCGCCCCCACCCGTCGCGCCGCGCTGGCCGCCCCCCTGGCCGCGGCGTTGCTGCCGCTGGCCGGAAGGGCGCAGGGCGCGTTCCCCAGCCGGCCCATCACCATCATGGTGCCCTGGGCGCCGGGCGGGACCACCGACATCCTGGCCCGCACCCTGGCGGAGCCCTTGCGCCTGGCGCTGGGGCAGCCGGTGCTGATCGAGAACCGCTCCGGCGCCTCGGGCAATATCGGCTCGGCGGTGGTGGCGCGGGCGGCGCCGGACGGGCACAGCATCCTGTTCAACGCCATGAACACGCATGCGATGAACCACGCGCTGATGAAGGACATGCCCTTCGACGGCGTCGAGGATTTCTCCCCCATCGCGCTGCTGGGCCATGCGCTGAACACCATGGTGATCCACCCTTCGGTACCGGCGCGGACCGTGGCGGAGTTCATCGCGCATGTGCGGGCCAATCCCGGGAGGCTCAGCTATGCCTCGGCCGGCGCGGGGTCGGCCAACCATCTCTGCGCCGCGATCTTCCTGCAGATGGCCGGCCTCGACATGGTGCATGTGCCCTACCGGGGTGGCGCGCCGGCGGTGCTGGACACGGTGGCGGGCCAGGTGCAGCTGTTCTTCTCGGCGGCGACTCAGACCCTGCCGCATGTGAATGCCGGGCGGCTGCGGCTGCTGGCGGTGACGGAGGGGCGGCGCAGCGCGCTGCTGCCGGACGTGCCGACGGTGGGGGAGACGCTGCCGGGCTATGAGCTGGCGGTGTGGTATGGCGCGCTCGGCCCGCGCGGGATGCCCGCCGCAGTGGTCGCGCGGCTGAATGCGGAGCTCAACCGCGCCATCATGCAGACGGAGGTGAAGGACCGCATGGCGGCGATCGGGGTCGAGGTGGCGAACGACACGCCCGAGGCCTTCGGTGCCCTGATGCGCGCCGACGCGGCCAGGTGGGGCCGGGCGATCCGCGATCTGGGCATCACCGCCGACGCGACCTGAAGACTCGAGGGTTCCAAGGGCCTTCCGACCCTTGGCGGGAGAGAGCGAGAGGGCAGAGCCTTCTCGCTAGGACCGGATGACGTGCAGCACCGCCGGCACCGCGAGCGCGGCGAACTGCTGGCCGGTGGGAATATCGGCCTCCGTGTAGTACCCGTCGCGGTGCAGCAGGTTGATCGTCCCGATGCTCGTCCCGTTCCAGCGCACCGGCAGGTTCAGCACGCTGTCGCAGCCCAGGCTGCGGATCAGGTCATGGTCGAAGAACACCTCGCGGATGTCCTCCGCGGTGCGGCCGATATAGGGCTGGCCCTCGTCCAGCACGCGGCGGAACCAGGGCGTGTCGACGATCGGCTTGCGGCCGCCGACCGGATAGGCCTCCGGCATGTTGGTGTAGCAGCGCTGGTTGAAGCCGGCGCTGCGGTCGGCGACCAGGATGGTGAAGAGGATGTGGCCGATGGCGCCGCCCATGGCCTGGTCCAGCGCGTCGAACAGCGCGGCGGGCTGGCCCGGCCGGGCGGTGGCGGCGGCGGCGGCGGCGAGGTGGGGCGCGGGGTCGGGGCGGGTCATGGCGCGGCCTTCGTCAGGGTGCGTTCGGGGATGAGGCCCTGCTGCCGCCAGCGCAGCAGCAGGAGCAGGGCGAGGGCGACCGAGGCTTCCCGCAGCGCCGCATGCTGCACCGGCGCGAGGCCAGGGATGGCGCCGGCGAGGAAGCGCGTGCCTTCCAGCAGGACGATGACCAGCACCGCGCCGGCCACGGCGCCGCGCATCGACCCGCCGCCGCCCGCGGTCAGGGCGAGGACGATGTAGATGGTCAGAAGCGGCGCGAAGCCGTCCGGCGCGACATAGCCGTTGTAATGGGCGTAGAGCGCGCCGGCGAGGCCGCAGATGGCAGTGCCGAGCGCGAAGGCGCGCACGCGGAAGGCCAGCACCGGCTTGCCGGCGACGGCGGCGACCTCCTCATCCTCCCGCAGGGCGCGCAGCACCCGGCCGAAGGGGCTGTGGGACAGCCGTGCCGAGAGCAGGAAGACGAGGCCAACCGAGCCCCAGACGAGGCCCAGCAGCACCAGGTTGAATTGCTGCGGCGTGACCGCGCCGCGCAGCGGGCCGGGGATGCCGCTGATGCCGTCCGTGCCGTTGGTCAGCCAGGTCTCGTTGCTGGCGATGAGGCGGATGACCTCGGCGAAGCCGAGGGTGACGATGGCCAGGTAGTCGCCGCGCAGCCTGGCCACCAGCAAGGCGAGGCCGGCGCCGGCGACCGCCGCCAGCAGCGTGCCGGCGGCGATGCCGAGCGGCATCGGCCAGCCCAGCCGCACCGTCAGCAGCGCCGAGCCATAGGCGCCGACGGCGACGAAGCCGGCGAGGCCCAGGTTCACCATGCCCGCCAGGCCCCAGGCCAGGTTCAGCCCCAGCGCCATCAGCGCATAGAGCCCGGCGAAGACCAGCATGGCCGCGAGATAGGCGTCCATCTCAGGCGCGCGCCCCGAACAGCCCCTGCGGCCGCAGCAGCAGCACCAGCAGGATGGCGAGGAAGGCGGTGACGCTGCGATAGGCCGGCGAGAGGATGACACCCGCCAGCTCCTCTCCCACGCCCACCACCAGCGCGCCCAGCGCCGCCCCGGGGATGGAGCCGAGGCCGCCGACCACGGCGGCGGCGAAGACCGAGAGGATGACGCGGAAGCCGGTCAGCGGGTCGATGGAGGTATCCAGCCCCACCAGCATGCCGCCCAGCCCCGCCAGCCCGGCGCCGAGGAAGACCGCCAGCCGCGCGATGCGGTCGGGGTCCACGCCCTTGATGTCGGCCAGCACCGGGTTGTCGGCGACGGCGCGCATGGCGCGGCCCAGCCGCGTGAAGGCCAGCAGGGCGAACAGCGCGCCGGCGGCCGCCAGCGCCGTGCCGGCATTGGCAAGCTGCTGCGGGTTCACCCGGATGCCGTCGAACCGCCAGTCGCGCTGCACCGGCAGGTCATAGCCGCGCAGGTCGTTGCCGAAGGCGAAGCGGATGATGTTCTCCAGCAGCAGGGTCAGCGCGACCGAGCCGATGGCGACGGTCAGCGGCCCGGCCGGGCGCAGCGGGCGCAGCGCCGCTTCCTCGGCCAGCAGCCCGGCGACGCCGGCGACCAGGAAGGCGAAGGCCAGCGCCGCCGGCGCCGGCATGCCCCAGGCGACATTCGCCACCCAGCCGGCGAAGGCGCCGATGGTGGCGAAGCCGGCCACCGCGAAATTCGGGTAGCGCAGCACGGCGAAGATGCCGTTCAGCCCGATGGCGGGCAGCATCAGCACGCTGCCCGCCATCACGCCGTTGACCAGGACCTGGAGGAGGTCGCGCCAATCCTCCATCAGATCATCTGCAGCAGGCGGAAGCGGCCGGCCTCGGCGACCTCGAAGCGGAATTTCGTGCCGCGGATGTCGCCCTTCTCGTCGAAGTCGCAGGGGCCGGAGGCGCCCTCGTAATTCACCGCCCGGCCGGCGACGATGGCGCGCAGTCCGTCGGTGACGTTGTCGACCTTCTCGCCCTCACCGCCGGTGATGCGGCGGACATGGTCGCGGATCGCCACGCCGGTGGCATCGCCGGCCTGCGCCGCGGCCAGGATGGCCAGCGCGGCATGGTCGGTGGTCTGGGCGGAATAGGGGTCGACCTCCGTCCCGCCGAAGCGCGACTGCAGCCGGCGGAAGGCGCCGCTGTCCATGTCCGGGCTGGGCTGGAAGGTGATCAGGCCGTTGGTGACCTCGTTCGGCAGGGCCTCGAAGGTCCGCTGATTGGCGGCATAGGCGAAGGTGAGCTTCCGCCCGTCGAAGCCGGCCCGGTACAGCTCCCGCAGCAGGATCGTCACGTCGGGAAGGTAGCCGTTCAGCAGCACGGTGTCGGAGCGCGAGCGCAGCAACTGGTCCACCTCCGACCGGAAGGCAGTCTTGTCGCGTTCGTAGATGACGAAGCCGGTGACGCTGCCGCCGGCGGCGCGCAGCTTCTCGGCCATCACCTCCTGGCTCGACTGCGCGAAGGGGCTCTGCGCCGCCAGGTGGAAGACGCGGCGGGCGCCCTGCGCCAGCAGCCAGTCCGTCGCCGTGGTGACCTGCAGCCGGCTGTTGGGCTGGGTGCGGAAGACATAGCCCTGATGCGGCAGCTGGGTGATGGAATCGGCGCCGGAGACGGTGAAGAGCGGCACCCGGTTCTCCCAGCAGAGCGGCGCGACGGCCGTGGTGACGGCGCTGGCCCAGGTGCCCATGACGGCCGAGACGCGGTCGACGTCGATCAGCTTGCGGGCGCTGCGGACGCCGGCATCGGGGTTGGTCTGGTCGTCCTCCGCCACCACGCGGATCGGCCGGCCCCCCTGGCGCGTGGGGATGCCGCCGGCGGCATTGGCTTCCTCGACCACGGCCTGGATGGCGCGCAGCATGGCGGGGCCATAGGGGCCGCCGGCGCCGGTCAGCGGCGGCAGCGCGCCGAAGGTGACGGGCATGGCCTGCGCGAAGGCGCGGCCGCCGATGGCGAAGACACCCGTCCCAAGCAGCGCGGCGCGCCGGCCGATACGCATCATCCCTGCCTCCTCCGATGAACCGCCGCAGTGTCGCAGGCTCCACACGACACTGCGAGAGGGGCTCCGCCCCCCTCGCGCTCCCCCCTCCGCCAAAGGCCGAAAGGCCTCTGGCCACCATGGGTCAGCCGCCTAGGAACAGCCGCCGCACCTCAGGGTCCGATGCGAGCACACGCGCATCGCCCGTGCGGGCGACCCTGCCATCGACCAGCACGACGCCCTCCTCGGCGATCGCCAGGGCCTCCAGCGCATTCTGCTCCACCATCAGGATGGCGGTGCCCTCGGCATGGATGGCGGCGATGCCGTCGAACAGCGTCTCCGCCGCCAGCGGCGACAGGCCGGCCGAGGGCTCGTCCAGCAGCAGCAGCCGGGGCTTCACCATCAGCGCCATCGCCATGGCCAGCACCTGCCGCTGCCCGCCCGACAGCGTGCGCGCGGCCCGACGCCGCTTCTCCGCCAGCACCGGGAAGCGGTCGAGCAGCGCCGCCAGCCGTGCCGCCACCTCGCCCGGCGGGGCCAGGGTGCCGCCGATCTCGAGATTCTCCCGCACCGTCAGGGAGGGGAAGATGTTGGCTTCCTGCGGGACGAAGGCGATGCCGCGGGCCGCGACCGCCCGCGGCGGCAGGCCGGACAGCGGCGCCCCGTCCAGCAGGATGCGCCCCGATTTCAGCGTCACCAGCCCGGCGATGGCCTTCAGCAGCGTCGACTTGCCGGCGCCATTCGGCCCGACGATCGCCGCCATCCGGCCGGGCGGGAGCGACAGGTCGATGCCCTTGAGGATCTCATCGGCCGCGCCATAGCCACCGATCACGCCCTCCACCCGCAGCAGCGGCGCCGCAGCGTCGGTCATGCGCCGGGGCCGCCGCTGCGGGGCGCCGGGCCCGGATGCGCCGGGCGGCC
>NZ_SMOA01000268.1 GCF_004353985.1 Paracraurococcus ruber
GCGGGCCCGCGGGCGACGGCCCGCCGCGGGACGCGCAGGGCGACGGCCCGCCGCGGGACGCGCAGGGCGACGGCCCGCCGCGGGACGCGCAGGACATGCATGCCGGGACGCGGCATGGCTCTACAAGGGATGGCCTGGCGCGGGTCGGGGCGCGGCCGGGACGCCGCCGCGCCACACCCCGCCCGATGCACAACCACCGGGGGCGGGACATGCGGGACGGGCTGATCGGGGTTTTGAATGCCGGCTCCTCCTCGCTCAAATTCGCGGTCTTCGCCGGCGAGGACCGGCTCCTCTCCGGCCAGGTGGACGGCATCGGCGTGAACCCGCGGGCGCGGGCGAAGGATGCGGCGGGGCAGGCGGTGGCGCCGCCCCGGCTGGACCCGCCGCCTTCCAGCCCGGCCGCGGTGGTGCCGGCGCTGATCCCCTGGCTGCGGGATTGGCTTGGCACGCGCCGCATCGCCGCCATCGGCCACCGGGTGGTGCATGGCGGCACGCGCCACGCCGCGCCGGTGCGTGCGACCCCGCAGGTGATCGAGGCGCTGGAGGCGCTGGTGCCGCTCGCCCCGCTGCACGAGCCGCACAACCTCGCGCCCATCAAGGCGCTGCTGGCGCTGGACCCGGAGCTGCCGCAGGTCGCCTGCTTCGACACCGCCTTCCACCGCACGGTGCCGGAGGTGGCGCAGGCCTTCGCCCTGCCGCTGGCCATGTTCCGGGAGGGCATCCGGCGCTACGGCTTCCACGGCCTGTCCTACGAATACATCGCCTCGGTCCTGCCGCGCATCGCGCCGCGCCTGGCGGCGGGGCGCTGCGTGGTCGCGCATCTCGGCAGCGGCGCCTCCGCCTGCGCCCTGCTGCGCGGCGAGTCCCAGGCGACCACCATGGGCTTCACCGCGCTGGACGGGCTGCCGATGGGCACCCGCAGCGGGGAGCTGGATGCCGGCGTGGTGCTGCACCTGATCCAGCAGCGCGGCATGGATGCGGCGCAGATCCAGGACCTGCTCTACCGGCAATCCGGGATGCTGGGCCTGTCGGGCGGCCTGTCCCCCGACTTCCGCGACCTGCTGGGCAGCGAGGATCCGCGCGCGGCCTTCGCGGTGGAGGTGTTCTGCTACCGCGCGGCGCGGCAGATCGCGTCCCTGGCCTGCGCGCTGGGCGGGCTGGACGGCGTGGTCTTCACCGCCGGCGTCGGGGAGAATGCCGCGCCGGTGCGGGCGCGGATCTGCGCCGCGTTGGGCTGGCTGGGCCTGCGGCTGGACCCGGCGGCCAATGCCGCGCATGGCCCCCGCATCAGCGCCCCGGGCAGCGCGGTGGAAGCCTGGGTGGTGCCGACCGACGAGGAGCGCATGATCGCCCGCCACACCGCCGCGCTGGCCTTGGGCGGCTGAGGCGCGCCGCGTCCCGGCCTGCGGCCGGGGGGGTACGACGCCCCGCGCCGCCGCGTCGCCGGTGCCCGGCCCGGGGCGGTCAGCCCAGCGGCGTCACCCGGCGCGTGCCCGGCCGGTCCAGGTCCAGCGCGGGGCCGATCGGCACCACGCCGGTCGGGTTCACCGCGGGATGGCTGCCATAGTAGTGCCGCTTGATGTGGCCGAGATCGACGGTCTGCGCGATGCCGGCGTGCTGGTGGAGCGAGCGCGTGTGGTCCCACAGCGCCGGGTAGTCGACGATCCGCCGCAGGTTGCACTTGAAGTGGCCGTGATAGGCTGCGTCGAAGCGGATCAGCGTGGTGAAGAGCCGCCAGTCCGCCTCCGTCGCATGCTCGCCGCAGAGGAAGGGCTGACGGGACAGCCGCGCCTCCAGCCAGTCAAGCGTCTCGAAGAGGGGGACGACGGCTTCCTCGTAGGCCGCCTGGGTGCGGGCGAAGCCGGCGCGGTAGACGCCGTTGTTCAGCGTGGCGTAGACGCGCTCGTTCACCGCCTCGATCTCGGCGCGCAGCGGCGCCGGGTACCAGTCCCCCGGCGCGGCGCCCAGCGCGTCGAAGGCGCTGTTGAGGATGCGGATGATCTCCGCGCTCTCGTTGTTCACGATGCTGCCGGTCGCCTTGTCCCACAGCACCGGCACGGTGACGCGGCCGCTGTAGTGCGGATCGGCCTTCGCGTAGATCTCGTGCATGGCGGTGGCGCCGTTCACGGTGTCCGGCACCACGCCCTCGCCCGGGGCGAAGTTCCAGCCCTGGTCGCCCATGTGCCAATGGGTGACGGAGACGGAGATCATGTCCTCCAGCCCCTTCAGCGCGCGGAAGATCAGCGTGCGATGCGCCCAGGGGCAGGCGAGGGAGACATAGAGGTGGTAGCGCCCGGCCTCCGGCGCGAAGCGCCCCCCGGGCGCGATGCCGTCGCGGAAGCTGGTCTGGGTGCGCTGGAAGCGGCCGCCGGCGCCGGTCGCGCCCACCTCCTCCACCTGCCAGACGCCATCCACCATCCT
The DNA here is from genome assembly GCF_004353985.1 of Paracraurococcus ruber. Classification (GTDB taxonomy): domain Bacteria; phylum Pseudomonadota; class Alphaproteobacteria; order Acetobacterales; family Acetobacteraceae; genus Paracraurococcus; species Paracraurococcus ruber. The sequence continues at coordinate 2,422 of NZ_SMOA01000268.1, forward strand.
GCCCATGCGCGAAGCTTTCCTTGATGCGCAGCGGAATCACGCCTCCGGTGGCGCCGGGCAAGGGACCCGGCGCCCTTCGGCGATCCGCTGCTTCATTGCAGCGGGATCTCGCCTCCGGTGGCGCCGGGCAAGGCGCCCGGCGCCCTGTGGCGATCCGCTGTCGGCGCGGATATGGGGGCAAGGCGGGCCGCGTTCAGGCCTCCGTCGCCATGAAGCGGAAGCCGTCCCCCCAGCGCGTGACATGGCCGGTGGAGGGGGAGGGGAAATGCCCCGTGCAGACCAGCCGCCCGGTGTCGCAATGGCATTCCAGGAATTTGCGGCGCGTCGCGGCCGATTGCGCCTGGTCCACATCGGCGCGCATGGACAATTCCGGGTAGCGCGCCTGCAGCGGCGAATGGATCAGGTCGCCGGTCAGCACGGCGATGGTCTCGCCCTTGCCGAGTTCCACCGCGAAATGGTCGGGCGTGTGGCCCGGTGTCGGCGTCAGCCGCACATGGTCGTTCAGCGCGCTGTCCGTGCTCACCATCTCCGCCCGCCCGGCGGCGACGATGGGCAGCACGCTGTCCTCCAGGATCGGGTTCGGCGCCTTGGCGTGCTCGGCTTCCCAATACGCGTATTCCTTGGCGCCGAAGATGTAGCGCGCATTCGGGAAGGTCGGCACCCAGCGGCCATTCTCCAGCCGGGTGTTCCAGCCGACATGGTCCACATGCAGGTGGGTGCACATGACGTAGTCGATCTGCTCCACCCCCACGCCGGTGGCGGCCAGGTTCCGCTCCCAGGTGTCGGAGGTCTTCATGTTCCAGAAGGGCCGGTTGGGCCGCGGCTTGTGGTTGCCGACGCAGGTATCCACCAGGATGGTGTGGTGCGGCGTGCGGATCAGGTAGGACTGGATGCAGAGGTTGAGCTTGCCGGTCGCGGCGTCGATCGCCTGCATGGCCTCCAGCCAGGGCCGGTTCTCCGCCAGCACCTCCCGCGTCAGGGTCGGGAAGAATTCCAGCGGGTCGAAGAGCGGCGACTGCTCCTCGATCACGCGATGGATCTCGAGGTCGCCCAGCGTGAAGCGCGTGCCCATGGTCGTCTCCTGCCCGGCCGCGGCGCCGCCGCGGCCTTCTCGTTCGGTGCCCGCGCCCCGGCTGTCCGGCGGCCGCGGGCCACGCCCACAGGGTACGCCATCACGCCCGCCGCGCCACCACCGCCACCGGCCCGCCGCCATCCGGCCCCTGGTGCTCCGCGCCGCCACTCACAAAAATGTCGGTGCGGCCGACCGCGCCGGCGATGACGCCGCCGACCAGGGCCCGCGCATGCCGGGTGGCGTTGATGTCGCTGTCGTCCCACATGATGTGGCGGCGGCCGCGGATCAGCCCGGTGGAGGACGGCTCGGCCTTGGCCAGCACCGCCGCCAGCCTCTCCTGCTGCCCGGGCGGCAGCTGCCCGTCCTCCGGCCGCAGCCCGGCGCCGCGCAGCGCGGCCTGCACCGCCGGCAGGTCGATGGCATCGCGCATCACCGCATGCGCGATCGTCAGGTCGCCGGCCCAGGCCGGCGAGTTGCCCAGCACGATCACCTCGTTGCGCAGCAGCTCGACGCCGGCCGAGGTGCTGGCGACGCCCGAATGCAGCGACCAGTCGGTGCCGATCGCCGCCTCCGGCACCGCCGCCACCTCGCCCAGCGCCAGCGCGACGCCCAAGGCCGAAGCGCCGCGCGACAGGCCCATGGAATGGTAGGTGTCTTCCGTCGCCACGCTCATGCCCCGCGCCTTCGCCGCGGCGATGCGCTCGCTGGTCAGCAGCGGGCATTTCACCTGCACGTAGTGGACGGCGGCCGGGTCGGCGATGCCGGCATCGGCCATGGCGGCGCGCACCGCCGCGGCCGTCGCCAGCACCTGCGGCGTGCGGCCCACCTCCTCCGGCGCGAAGTCCGGCGTGAAGGCCGTGCCGATGGCCAGCGCGCCGGCCGGGTTCGGCGCCGCGGCCTCGCCCACGGCGAGGACCAGGAAATGCGGCGACAGGCCGCCCTCCGTCCCGCCCGACATCACCATGGCGATGCGCGCCGCCACCGCCTCGGGATCTTCCCCGAGACGCCGGCCCAGCATGAAGGACAGCGCCTGCACGGCGTAGGCGCGGGTGAAATCGTTGACGCAGCCATTGCCCTCGGTCTTGCCCAGCACCGCGACCACCTGGCGCGGGTCCAGCGCGCCGCTGTCGAACAGTGCCTCGATCGTCGCGGTGTCGCCGGGATGGCGCATGGGGACGCGGTGCAGCAGGGCCTGGCGGGCTGGCATGGGGCTTCCGTACTTCCGATTCGCTGGCATGGTATCGGCCCGACGACAGGAGGCGAGGCATGTACGAAGCGCGCGAGCGGCCGGCCGACGGCTACAAGGCGATCCCGGCGGTGTTCCAGTACAGCGCGGGGGTGGCGGCGCTGCCCGGCTTCCGGATCGAGCGGGCGCGCTTCGCCGACCCGGTGCCGCTGGCCCAGGGCTTCGCCCGCATCGCGGACCACCTCAAGGGCCTCGGCCGGCCGCTGACCGCCTTCTGCCAGTGCGAATTGCGCTCCCCCGGCCAGTTCACCGAGGAAGGCTTCCGCCAGTTCAACCTGCACTATGCGAAGACGCTGGAGGAGTGGGGCATCCTGGCCGAGGGCTGGAACCCGGTGGCGCGCAGCAATGTCTGCCCGGAACTGACCCCGCCGGCCGAGCCCGGCTTCCACGCCTTCAGCTACACCATCCCCGATCCCGGCGCCGCCCCGACCTTCGTCACCGCCGGCAGCGGCGAGAGCACGGAGGGCAAGGGCAGCTACGAGGAGAAGACCATCGCCCTCGGCGACCTCTCCCCGGCCGGCATGCTGCGCAAGGCGCAATTCGTGCTGGACGAGATGGAGCGGCGGATGGCGGCGCTCGGCGGGTCCTGGGCGACGGCCACGGCGGCGCAGGTCTACACCATCCACGACATCCACCCCTTCCTGGGGACGGAGCTGGTCCGGCGCGGCGCGGCGCGGCATGGCGTGACCTGGCACCATTGCCGGCCGCCGGTGGTGAACCTGGAATACGAGATGGATGTGCGCGGCCTGCCGCTGGAGCGGGTGATCGCGTAAAGGTCCTTTACGCCGGCGCCGCGGGATTCACATGGCGCCTTTACGCCCGACGGCACGAGGGTGGGGGTGGAGGACCCCATGCCACCCACTACCACCCTTGCCGTTCCGACCGATGCCGTGCCCGCCGCCGCCTGGCTGCCCCGCCTGCCGATCGCGCCGGGCGACGCGCTGCTGCTGGATGAAGCCGCCGCGGGCCCCGATGACCGCGTGCTGATCCTCGGCGCGCCGAGTGCCGAGCTGCTCTGCGCCGCGCTCCGGCATGGCTGCCGCGCGGCGCAGGAGGCGAGGACGCCGCCGAAGCATCCCGACCCCGCCGATCTCGTCGTCGCCGTCGTCGGCGCCGCGGCGCCCGATGCCGCCGCCATCGCCACCTGTGCCCGCCGCGCGCTGGCGGACAGCCGGGCCGGACGGCTGGCGGTGCTGCTGCCGGCGGCCGGCGCGCTCGCCCGGTCGGTCATCGCCCGGCTGCGCAGCCTCGGCTTCGGGCGCATCCGCCGGCGGCCGCGTGCCGATGGCGCGCTGCTGCTGGTCTGCCGGCTGCAGCCGGTCCTCGCCACGGCCGGCCGCCGCTGAGCCGCGGCGCCGTCACCGGAGCATCCATGCCCATGCACCAGACCCTGTTCGAGGGCGCGATCCCCGCGCTCGTCACCCCCTTCCGTGCCGAGGATGCCGGGCTCGACCTTCCCGCGCTGGTCGCCCTGGCGCAGCGCGCCTGGCGCCGCGGCGCGGCCGCGGTGGTGGTCGGCGGCAGCACCGGCGAAGGGCCGGCATTGCGGCCGGAGGAACATGCCCAGGCCGTGCGTGCCGTCGCCGATGCCGGCGTGCCGGTCATCGCCGGCGTCGGCGCGCCCTGCACCGAGGCGGCGGCGCTGCTCGCCCAGGCGGCCGAGCGCTGCGGCGCCGCGGCGCTGCTCTGCTCCGCCCCGCCCTATGTGAAGCCGGGGCAGGACGGGCTGCGGGCGCATGTCCGCGCGGTGGCCGCGGCCTCCGGCCTGCCGGTGGTGCTGTACGACGTGCCCTCGCGCGCCGGTGTCGCCTTCGCCGACGAGACCATCGCCCGGCTGCACGAGGCCAACCTGGTCCACGCGCTGAAGGACGCGACCGGCGACCTGTCCCGCGTGCCGCGGCTGCGGGCGCTGTGCGGCGCCGGGCTGCCGCAGCTTTCGGGCGACGACGCGACGGCGCTGGCGCACCTGGCCATGGGCGGCAGCGGCTGCGTCTCGGTGAGCGCGAACCTGGTGCCGGCGCTCTGCGCCGCGCTGCAGGGCGCCTGGCGGGCCGGCGACCTGGCCCGCGCCGGGGCGCTGCGCGACCGCCTGGCGCCGCTCGACGCCGCGCTGTTCGTCGAGAGCAACCCCATCCCGGTGAAGGCGGCGCTCGGCCTGCTGCGGCTGTGCGACCCGGTGCCGCGCCTGCCGCTCACCCGCGCCGGGCAGCCGACCCTCGCCCACCTGGCGCGCATCCTCGGCGAGGTGATGGCGGCGGAGGAGGCCGAGGCGCGGGCCATGGCGGCGGGCCGGCCGCGGGTGGCGGCGTGATCGCCGGGGGCCCGGGGGAGC
>NZ_SMOA01000269.1 GCF_004353985.1 Paracraurococcus ruber
CCAGCGCCGCCGCCACCGCCTCGGCCAGCGCGGCGCGGGCGCGCGGGGCGGCGCTGCGCGGCAGGCGGCGGGCCAGCACCGGCTCGGGCTGCCAGCGCAGGATCACATCCCATTGGTGGCGCCGGCCACGGGCCTGCAGCGCGGCGGCAAGCGGCTCGGCCGCGCCCTCCAGCAGGCGGGGCAGGTCGGCTTCCGGGCAGGCGGCGGCGGCGGGGTCGAAGGGCAGGAAGGGGCCCATCTGGCAGCCTATCTCCAGCCGCCGCTGCAGCCGGTGCAGGCCGGCGAGCAGGCCTGCCTTGCCGCGTCGCAGCAGGGCGAGGCGACCGCCGCGCTCCGCCGGCTCGGCCAGCAGCGCGACGCTGCCGGCGCGGTGGAAGAGGACGGGCGGCCCCGGCTCGCGCATCATCGCCTCGGCGAGGGCGGTGGCGCCTTCGGCCGGCGCGAGGCCGATCAGGGTCAGGCTGCGGTCCATGGTCGCATCTCCCGCGCGGCCGCGAGGGCGGCCGCCATGTCAGCGGCGGTGATCGTGATGGTGTCGGGCACTGCCTCGGCCCGGCCGAGGGCGCGGAGCGCCGCGGCGCGGCAGAGGCCGGCAAGGTCGGCGCCGGCCATGCCCCCGGTCGCGCCGGCCAGGGCATCGAGGTCCACATCCGGCGCCAGCGGCAGCTTCGCGGCGTGCAGTCGCAGGATGGCGCGGCGCGCCGCCGCATCCGGCAGCGGCACTTCCAGCACCAGGTCGAAGCGGCCGGGGCGCAGCAGCGCCGGGTCCATGCGGTCCGGCCGGTTGGTGGCGCCCAGCACCACCACGCCCGGCGGGTCGGCGACGCCGTCCATCTCGGTCAGGAACTGCGCCACCATCCGGTCCAGCGTCGCGCCGTCGCCGCTGCCGCGGCGCGGGGCGATGGCGTCCACCTCGTCGAAGAACAGGATGCAGGGCGCCGCCTGGCGGGCGCGGGCGAAGATGTCGCGCAGCGCGCGCTCGCTCGCCCCCTGCCACTGCGTGAGAAGCTCGGGGCCGCGGATGGCGATGAAGCCGGTGCCGGCCTCGGTCGCCAGTGCCTTCGCCGCCAGCGTCTTGCCGGTGCCGGGCGCGCCATGCAGCAGCACGCCGCGCGGCGGCCGCAGGCCGAGCCGGGCGAACATCGCGGGGTTCCGCAGCGGCCATTCGACCGCCCGGCGCAGTTCCACGCGCAGCGCCTCGGCGCCGGCGATGTCGGACCACCGCACATCCGGGATCTCGACGAAGACCTCCCGCAGGGCGGAGGGCGTGACGGATGCGCGCGCCGCGGCGAAATCCGGCGCCGCGACCGACAACGTCTCGACCGGCACCGCGAGACCGCCGGGCGAGAGCGCGCCGGCGCGGGCCAGCGCCGCCATCGCGGCTTCGCGGCAGAGCGCGGCGAGGTCGGCGCCGACCATGCCCGGCGTCGCCTCGGCGATCGCGTCGAGGTCCACATCCGGGGCCAGGGGCATGGCCCGGCTGTGCACCGCCAGGATCTCCCGCCGCCCCTGGCGGTCCGGCGGGTCGATGCGGATCTCCCGGTCGAAGCGGCCGGGCCGGCGCAGCGCGGGGTCCAGGCTGTCCGGCAGGTTGGTGGCGGCCAGCACCACCACCTCGCCCCGGCCGGCGAGGCCATCCATCAGCGTGAGAAGCTGGGCGACGATCCGCCGCTCCACCTGCTTCTCGCCCGAAAGGGCATCGCGCTTCGGCGCGATGGCGTCGATCTCGTCGATGAAGACGATGGTGGGGGCGCGCTTGCGCGCTTCCTCGAACACCGCGCGCAGCTGCTGTTCCGAGGCGCCGTAGTAGCGGTCGACGATCTCGGGTCCGTTCACCAGGATGAAATGCGCATTGGCCTCGGCCGCGACGGCGCGGGCGATCAGCGTCTTGCCGGTGCCGGGCGGCCCGACCAGCAGCACGCCCTTGGGCGGGGTGATGCCCAGCGCGGCGAAGGCTTCCGGATGGCGAAGCGGCAGTTCCACCACTTCCCGCACCCGGTCCAGCACGCGCGACAGGCCGCCGATATCCTCGTAGCGGATGGCATCTCGCTCGGCGGCGCGGCCCGCCTGTTCCAGGGCGATCTGCGTCGCCTCGTCCGGCAGCACCGGGCCTTCCGGGTCGGTCGCGGCGACGCGCAGCGCCGCTTCCCGCCCGCCCAGCAGCGGCAGCCGCACCGCATCGCCGGCCGAGAGCGGCAGGCCGGTCAGCGCCCGGCGCAGTGCCGGCACCGCGGGCGCGGTGCCCGCGACGGACAGCGTCAGCCGCCTGGCGCGCACCGGCGCCGGCGCGGCGGCCAGCGCGACCTCACCCCCCACGGCGATCCCGGCATTCGCCCGCGTCGCGCCATCCAGCACCACCCTGGCCTGGCCGCGTTCGGCCGGCGGCAGCGGCAGGGCCCGGGCATGGGCGGTGCGCGTGCCGGTCACCGCCACCAGCCCGCCGACCGCGACACCGAGCGCCGCCATGTCGGCGGGGTCGAGCCGCAGGATGCCGCGATTGGCATCGGCGGGTGGCGCGGCGGCGACGGCGCGGCGGAGGCTCATGCGCCCTCCCGCGCCTGGCGTTCGGCGCGGATCTGCCGCAGCTCCGCCAGCAGGGCGGCTTCCTGCGCCTCGAACTCGGCCTCGGCGATCTCGCCTGCCTCCAGCCGCTTCTCGAGCGCGAGCATCGCCGCCTCGATCCGCGCGGGGTCGAGCCATTGCTTGAGCGCCGCCTCGGCGACCTGGCGGGCGATCCAGGCGATGCCGCCGACCGGCGCCTTGATGGGCAGGGTGAGCAGGCCGAGCATGCCGCGCCGCCCTCAGGCCGCGGCCGCGAGCCAGTCGGCCCGCAGCGAGACGAAGTTGTAGGCGGGCACCGGGCCCACATAGCGGAAATCCATCCGCTCCCCGTGCCGGTCGGCCAGCCGCTGCATGGCGGCGTCGAAGCGCGGCTCCTCGGCCCTGCGGACCAGGAAGGCGCGGTTCAGCACCATGCCATCGTCCAGCAGCCGCAAGGTCGCGCTGCGCTCGGCCAGCGGCGCGAGTTCCGCGAGGATCGCGGCCGCCTCGGCCTCCCGCCGCGCATTCAGCGCCGCCTCGACCCGGCGGCCCAGCTCAATCCGCTCATGGTAGGTGTCGGCATTGGGGCGGGCGGTGCGCAGCCGGTCCCGCATGGCGCGCAGCGCCGGATCGCGGTCGAGGATCTCGCGCCAGGCCACGCCTTCGCGCCAGGTCGCCTTCACGCCCAGCTCGACGCGGCCGGCGACGCCCGACAGGGCGTTCAGCAGCAGGTTCTCGGTCGAGGCAAGGCCGCGGCGCAGCGTGGCGAGGTCGGGCGCGACGGTGCCGAAGCTGAAGGGCAGCACATCGGCCTGGGCGAGCGCGCGTTCCAGCACGGCGGTATGCGCCAGCATGTTCCGCCGCGTCGGCTCCAGCGGCGGCGGCGGCGCCTGCCCGACCAGGACCAGCAGCCTGCCGGCCGGCAGCAGCGACGGCGCCGTGCCGCCCAGCCCCTCGCCCAGCGCGGGCAGGTCGATTTCGGCATCCTCGGCGGCGACGCCGTAGGCGTAGAGCGGTCCGTCGGTCACGCGCCGGCCTCCGCCCGCGGCAGGCGGATCTCCAGGATGCCGTTTCGGCAGGCCATCGCCAGGCCGGCGCCATCCACCTTCGCCGGCAGCGGGATGCGCTTGCGGTAGGCCTGCGGCCCGGCGCAGTCGATCAGCAGCGCGCCATCGGCGTCGAGCGTCGCCGTCACCCGCTCGGCCTCGGCGCCCGGCACCTCGGCGATGACGAGGATGGCGTCGGCCTCCTCGAACACGTCGGTGATCGGCTCGCGCGCCGCCGGCGAGCCGGCCTCCCGCCCGCCGTCGGCCCGCGCCCTGGGCGCGACATGGCCGAAGGGCTCGGCCTCGGCCCCCAGCGGGCCGACCTTCAGGCTGTAGCCGAAGACCAGCTTCCGCTCGGCATCCGGCGCCTGCTCGGCCTGGCTGATCGCGTCCTGCAGGCCGCCGAGCACGCGCTGCAGCCCTTCCAGCATGGCGCCCATGGCCGGCGCGGCGCCGGAGGCGGGCGGCGGGTCGCCGGCGCGCGACCGTTCGCTGAGCCGGCGGGACAGGCTGACGGGGCGGCGGGTCATGCCCGTCCCCCGGCCAGCATGCCTTCCAGCTTCTCCACCCGGGCGGCGAGGGCGGCATTCTCCGCCACCAGCTTCTCGGTCCGGCCGGTGAGCGCCGCATCGGCTTCCCACCAGCGGATGCCCATCTCGAGCGCGCGGTCGACCGAGGCCACGACCAGCCTGAGCCTGATCGTGAGCAGCTCGACCCCGACGAGGCTGACGGAGATGTCGCCGGCGACGACGATGCCCTTGTCGAGGATGCGCTCGAGGACATCGGCGAGGCCGGAGCCGGCGACGCTGTGCTGCAGGGACACGGCTCAGCTCTCCTGCGTCGGGGCGCCGTGGCTGCGCAGGAACCGGCCGAGCCGCTTCCAGCGGAGCACGTTGCCGCCGGGGTCGAGCTTCACCTCGAAGCTGGCCAGCAGGTCGTTGGTGCGCGGGATGGCGCGGTGCTCGATCATGTCGATGGCAACCGACCAGCCTTCGTCGTCCCGGTCGAAGCGGGCGACGGTCTCCGGCGACAGGCCGGTGATGCTGGCCATCTGGCGTTTCGTGCGTTCGACGATCTCGGTGACGTCCATCGCGCTGGGCTCCTCAGTACTGCAGCACCAGGCCGCGCCGGCGCGGCCGCGGCGTGGCCAGGGGCGGCGGGGCAGGCGGCGGGGGTGGCGGCGCCGCGACCACCGGCGGGGCGACGGGCGGGGCAGGGGCGGGCCGCAGCGAGGTCGCCTGGGAAGCCCCTTGGGCGGTCGCCGTCGGCAGGGCCATGCGGCGGGAGAGGTGGTGCAGCCGTGCCTCCACCAGCCGCAGCGTGGCGCCGGCGGCGACGCGCTGGCGGTCGAGCAGCTCGATCTGCCGGGCGACGCGGGCGCGGCGCTGCGCCAGCAGGGCGAATTCGGCCGCCACCGATTCCAGCGGCGCCTCGCCCGCGCCGTGCTGGCGCAGGCGGGTGCCGTGGCTGGGGATGGTGCGGATCGGCGCGCGTCTCATGCGGCGACTCCTCCGAAGACGGTGCCGCGCGGGGCAGGCCCGCCGGCGCCGCAGAAATGCTCGATCAGGCGGACCAGCATCTGGCGGTGGCGCGGGTCCGGCACGCCGTCCGGCCCCGGCTTCAGCCGGCTGGCCAGCACATCCAGGCAGAGCTGCACGAAGCGCTCCTCCTCGGCCGTCACGCGCAGGCCGAGCTGGCCGGCCATGCGGGCGATCGCGATGGAGCAGCGGAGCGTCGGCCGCTGCGTCCATTCGCGCGAGCGGCGGAAATCGCGCACCATGTCGACGATCCGGCCGGCATCCACGAAGGGCAGGCCGGAATGCGCGACGGCGATCGCCACCTCCGTCTCCCGGTCGAAGCCTTCGACGTCGATGGTGATCATCCGGTCCAGCAGCGCATCCTGCGCCGCATGCGCGCCGGCATGGTCGTGCGGGTTCGAGGTGAAGATGGCGCGGAATTCCGGGTGGACCCGCAGCGTGCCTTCCCCGTGCCGGGGCTTGGGCAGCACCAGGATCCGCTCCTCCAGCACCGTCAGCAGCACGTTGTTGGCGCTGGCGGGGGCGCGGTTGAACTCGTCATAGACCAGCGTGCAGCCTTCGGCGCAGGCGATGGACAGGGCGCGGTCCAGCCAGATCGGCGCGCTCTCGGTCTCCACCTTCATCACGCTGGTGATGTATCGGTCCACCACGCGGCGGGTCTTGAGGCCCGACGCCTCCCCCACCAGGCTTTTCGTGTCGAAGCTGTCGTCGCCGACCAGCAGCAGCACCGGCCGGCCGAGCCGCTGCGCCAGGTCGAGCGCCAGCTTGGTCTTGCCGCTGCCGGCCGGGCCGCGGAAATGCACCGCGTTGCCGGCATGCAGGTAGCCGAGCGCCCTCGTGGCCAGCGCATCCAGCGCGGTGGTGCGGACATGGCCCGGGCCGGGCTGCAGCTGCAGGGTGCTGTCCGGCCCATCGGCCAGGTCGGCGGATGCGTTGTCGGCGGGCTGGGGGGTGTGTCGCGCCATTCCGAAGTCACTCTCCGCTGAGTTCGCAGGCGACGCCGCGGCGCCAGGCCTCGGCATAGGCGGCGTGGTGCTGGGGGTGGGTGGACCAGTCCTGGTGCAGGGCGAGGAGGCGGCGCAGCCGCGGCGCGGCCTGCGCCCAGAGCGCCGGATCGAAGCCGTTCGCCGGCCCGTCGGGACCGGCGGGGCCGGTGATGCCGCCTTCGGCCAGGGCTGCGGCGGCGATGTCGCAGGCCGGCTGGTCGGCGGCATCGGCCACCCGGCCGGTGACCGCCCAGGCAAGGGCGGCGCCGAAACCGGGGGCGAGCGTGTCGGCAAGGCCGAGCCGGCCGGCGGCATGCTGGCCCAGGCCGCGCAGCGTCCGCGCCACGGCGTCCATGGCCTGCGGCGGCGGCGCGACCAGCGCCAGCCCATCCGCCCAGGCAAGGCGCGGGCGCGGCGCCGCGGCGCCGTGGGAATGCAGGGACAAGGTGAAGTCGGCGATGCCGAGCGGCGCGGGGGGCAGGCCCAGCGCATCGTCCAGCAGCGCGGCAAGGCGGGCGAAGGCGGCGCGGGCCGGCCCGAGATCGGGCGTCAGCGCAATCTCGGGCCGGTGGCCGTCACGCAGCGCGATGCGGCAGGGCAGGCCCTGCAGGGCGCGCAGCGAGGCGGGAAGGGTCACCTCGATGCTGCCGCTGCCCAGGCCGGCCGAGCGTATGCTCCGCGTGCCGAGGTCCATGCTGGTCCTCCTCCGTCAGCCGGTGGGGAGACCCCGTCCGGCCGGCGCGTCCTGCGCCTGACAGAAGACCTAGCAGCGCAAAGGCAAAGGCCGGGTTAAGCCGGCTGGGCCGGGTCGCGGCGGGCGCGGTGCCCGGCCCGGCGCCGGGTCAGGGTGAGGCGGCCGGGCTGCCGGCGCCGCGGCCCCGCAGCAGGCGCCGCAGCG
>NZ_SMOA01000026.1 GCF_004353985.1 Paracraurococcus ruber
CCGACGGGGCGCCGCGGCACGGGTGCCGCGCGGGCGGCGGTGCCCGGTCCCGCGCCGCGCGCCGCCGTGTCACGCCGCCACCCGCAGCATGATCTTGCCGATATGCGTGCTGGTCTCCATCAGCGCATGCGCCGCCGCCGCCTCGGCCAGCGGGAAGACCTGGTGGATCGGCGGCGCGACCTTGCCTTCCTCCAGCAGCGGCCAGACCTTGCCGCGCAGCGCCGCGGCGATCTCGCCCTTCTGGGCGGTGGTGCGCGGCCGCATGGTGCTGCCCGTCACGGTCAGGCGGCGGGTCATGATCGGGCGCAGGTCCACCTTCGCCGCCTCGAACCCGCCGAGGAAGGCGATGATGACCAGCCGCCCGTCCATCGCCAGGCAGCGCAGGTTGCGGGCGAAATACTCGGCGCCGACCATGTCCAGCACGACGTCGGCCAGCCTGCCGCCGGTCGCTTCCTTCACCGCCTCGGCGAAATCCTGCTCGCGGTAGTTCACCGCGTGGTCGGCGCCGAGCTTCGTCATCGCGGCGCATTTGGCGGCGCTGCCGGCGGTGGCGATCACCGTCGCACCGAAGGCCTTCGCGAGCTGGATGGCGGTGACGCCGATGCCCGAGGTTCCCCCGTGGATCAGGACGGTCTCGCCGGCGGCCAGCCTGCCATGGCCGAACAGGTTGGCCCAGACGGTGAAGAAGGTCTCGGGCAGCGCCGCGGCGCGGATGGCGTCGTAGCCCTTGGGCCAGGGCAGGCACTGCGCCGCCGGCGCGACGCAGTATTCGGCATAGGCGCCGCCATTGGTCAGGGCGCAGACCCGGTCGCCGACCTGCCAGGGTCCGGCCTGCGGGCCGACCGCCACCACCTCCCCCGCCGTCTCCAGCCCGATGACCGGGCTGGCGCCGGGCGGCGGCGGGTATTCGCCCTTGCGCTGCGCCACGTCCGGCCGGTTCACGCCGGTGGCCAGCACGCGGATCAGCACCTCATCCTCCCGCGGCCGCGGCAGCGGGCCCTGCTTCGGCACCAGCACCTCCGGCGCGCCGCCGGCGCCGTGGTCGATATAGGTCATGGTCTCGGGCAGGCTGGGCATGGCGGTCGGTCTCCGGCGGGGCGCGGAGGTTTCCGCCCCGACCCGCGCCCCGTCAAGCCGCGGCGGCGGGCGGGGTTGCGCGTTCGCGCGGCCGCGCTGAGTATCCGCGCGAATCCCGCCCCCGAAGGCACCTGTCCCCGAAGGCACCTGGCCATGGCCCGCTTCGCCCGCCGCCCGCTGCTCGGCGGCCTCGCCGCCCTCGCGGCCGCGCGCCCGGCCCTGGCGCAGCAGCCGGCCGAGGGCGGCAGCACGCGGCTGGGCGCGCTGTTCCCCTTCACCGGCCCGCTCGCGCTGCTGGGCGACGAGCATTTCCGCGGCCTGGAACTGGCGGCCGAGGAGCGCAACGCCGCCGGCGGCCTGCTCGGCCGGCCGATCCGGCTGCTGCGCGGCGACGCGGCGGATGCCGAACGGGCGCAGGCCGAGGCGAAGCGGCTGATCGGGCCGGACCGGGCGCTGGCCATCCTCGGCACCTGCGCCTCCCCGCTCTCCTTCGCCGCCAGCCAGGCGGCGGAGCTGGCCGGCGTGCCCTATCTCGAGCTCGGCGCCATCGCCGACCCGATCACCGAGCGCGGCTTCCGTCTGCTGTTCCGCACCGCGCCGCGCGCCACGGAATTCGGCCGCGTGGCGGTGGATGCCATCCCCGACCTGCTGGCCGCGGCCTGGACCGTGCCGGCCGGCGGGCTGAAGATCGTGCTGCTGCACGAGGACAGCCTCTATGGCCAGTCCTTCGCCGCGGCGGCGGAGGCGCAGCTGAAGGCCCGCGCCCTGCCGCTGGCCGAGAGGGTGGGCTATGGCGCGCGCAGCATCGAATGGGCGCCGATCATCCAACGGCTGCGCGGCCACGGCGCCGACGTGCTGCTGCATGCCGGCTACCAGAACGACATCCTGCTGCTGTACCGCGGCCTGCGGGAGGCCGCCTGGCGGCCGCGCATGGTGATCGGCGCCGGCGCCGGCTACAGCCTGGTGGATTCGGCGCATGCCATCGGCCCGGATTTCGAGGGCACGCTGGTCGCCGATGTCCCGGGCTATGAGGTGAACGACCGCTTCGCGCCGGGCGTGCGCCCCTTCCTGGAGCTCTATCGCAAGCGCTACGGCAGCGAGCCGCGGTCGGGCCACAGCCTGGCGAACTATGTCGGCGCCCGGGCGGGGTTCGATGCCATCCAGCGCGCCGCCGCGCCGGAGCGCGACCGCATCCGCGCCGCGCTGGCCGCGACCGAGGTGCCGGAGGGCGGCACGGCGAATGGCTGGGGCATCCGCTTCGACGACAAGGGGCAGAACCAGCGGACGCGGGTCCTGCTGCAGCAATGGCAGGGCGGCAGGCTGGTGGCGGTGGCGCCGGCCGAAGCGGCGACCGCCGCCCTGCGGGCCAGCATGGGCGCGGTGGGGTAGCGGGGCCCGCGCCGACGCGGGGCGTCGGTCGGGACCGGCCGACCAGCCATGGGCGCAAGGCGGGGCAAGCGGGCCGCGCCATCCGGCCGCGCGGCGGACGCCATCCATCCGCGGGCATGCCGCCTGTGGGCGGACCGGACGCGGCGCAGACCCTGCCGCCGCGACGGGATGCGGCCACGGCGCGACGGCCAAGCCCACCTGTCCCGCCACCGCGGACCCACCATGCTGCGGCGCGAAGGCGACGGCGATCCGCCGCGTTCCGTCGCCTGCCCGCACCGGGATCGCGCGGCCGGGCGGCGTCCCGGCCGCGAGCGCTATTCCACCCGGATGCCGGCCTGGCGGATCGTCGCCTCCCACTTGGCGATCTCGTCCATCAGCCAGCGCGTCGCCGTCTCCGGCGTCGTGTCGCTGCGGAGATCCATGGTCAGGTCGGTCAGGCGGCGGCGGACATTGTCCTGCGCCGCCACCTGGTTGAAGGCGGCGTTGATCGCCTGCACCACCGGCGCCGGCGTGCCGGCCGGGGCCAGCACCATGTGCCAGGTGTAGCTCTCGGCGCCCTGGATGCCGGCCTCGGCGAAGGTCGGCACCTCCGGCGCCTGGGCCAGGCGACGGTCGGCGGACACGCCGAGCGCCCGGGCATCGCCGCGGGTGTGGTAGGGCAGGCCGCCCGCCGCGACATCCATGAACATCGCCAGCCGGCCCGAGAGCAGGTCCGGCATGCCGGCGGCCGAGCCGCGATAGGGCACGTGGTTCACCGCGAGGCCGCCGGCGCGCGCCAGGAACAGCTCGGTCGCCAGGTGCACGGCGCCGCCATTGCCGCTGCTGCCGTAGTCGTACTTGCCGGGATTGGCGCGGTAGAGCGCGACCAGGTCCTGCAGGCTGCGGGCGGGCAGGTCCTTGTTCACCAGCAGCACCATCGGGATGACGCCGAGCAGCGCGACGGGCTGGAAATCCGCGACGGGATCGAAGGGCAGGCGCGGGAACAGCGCGCGCAGCACCGAATGGGCGATGGTGTTGTAGAGCAGGGTGTGGCCGTCCTTCGGCGCCTTCGCCACCACCTCCGACCCGACGACCACGCCGGCGCCGGTGCGGTTCTCCACGACCACCCGCTGCGGCAGGATCTTCGACAATTCCTCGGCGAAGAGCCGGGCGGGGATGTCGGTGGGCCCGCCGGCGGCGAAGGGCACGACCAGCCGGACGGGCTGGCTGGGCCAGGGCGCCTGGGCGCGGCCGACCGCCGGCAGGGCGAGGCCGGCGGCGGCGAGGGTCAGGACGGAGCGGCGTTGCATGGGCGGATCCCCCGGCTTGTTGCGGCGGGAGATGGCCCAGCCCCCGGCCGGGATCAAGCCGGGGCGGGATCGAGCCGGCGGCCGCCCTCGGCGACGAAGACATGCAGGTGCTCCGCCGGCAGCGTCACCGGCAGGGTGCCGTCGCGCGGGGCGGGCCCGGCCAGGCGGATCACCAGCGCCTCCCCGTCCGGCAGGCGGCCATGCAGCACGGTCTCCGACCCCAACGGCTCGGCCAGGTCGATGGCCAGCGGCAGCCCGCCCGCCTCCAGCCGCAGATGCTCCGGCCTCAGGCCGATGGTCAGCGGCAGCCCGTCCGGGCCGGGGCGCGGGCCATCGGCGAAGGGGATGGTGGGGCCGGCCCGCAGCGCCACGGCGCGGCCCCCCCCGGCCAGCACGCCTTCGAGGAAGTTCATCGCCGGGCTGCCGATGAAGCCGGCCACGTAGGTGTCGGCCGGCCGCTCGAAGATCTCCATCGGCGTCGCCACCTGCGCGGCATGGCCCTGATGCATGACGACCAGGCGGTCGCCG
The DNA here is from genome assembly GCF_004353985.1 of Paracraurococcus ruber. Classification (GTDB taxonomy): domain Bacteria; phylum Pseudomonadota; class Alphaproteobacteria; order Acetobacterales; family Acetobacteraceae; genus Paracraurococcus; species Paracraurococcus ruber. The sequence goes on from NZ_SMOA01000026.1 coordinate 4,284, forward strand.
AGCGTCATCGCCTCGATCTGGTCATGCGTGACGAACAGGGATGTGACGCCGAGCCGCTTCTGCAGCCGGCGGATCTCGGCCCGCATCTGCACCCGCAGCTTGGCGTCGAGGTTCGACAGCGGCTCGTCGAACAGGAAGAGCTTCGGCTCGCGGACGATGGCGCGGCCCATGGCGACGCGCTGGCGCTGGCCGCCCGAAAGCTGCCGCGGCCGCCGGTCCAGCAGCGCCTCGATCCCCAGCAGGGCGGCGGCGTCGCGGACGCGGCGGTCGATCTCGGGCCGCGGCAGGCCGCGGATCTTCAGGCCGTAGCCCATGTTCTGCGCCACGCTCATGTGCGGGTAGAGCGCGTAGTTCTGGAAGACCATGGCGATGTCGCGGTCGGCCGGCTCCAGCGCCGTCACGTCGCGGCCGCCGATGCGGACGCTGCCGGCCGTCGGCGTCTCCAGCCCCGCCACGATTCGCAGCAGGGTGGACTTGCCGCAGCCGGAGGCGCCGACGATGACGATCATCTCGCCATCCGCCACGGCGAGGTCGACGCCGTGCAGCACGCGGGTGGCGCCGAAGGCCTTCTGCACCCCCGACAGATCCAAGGTAGCCATTACTTCTCGGTCTCCGTCAGGCCCTTGACGAACCAGCGCTGCATGAGGACCACGACCGCGACCGGCGGCAGCAGCGCCAGCACGCAGGTGGCCATGACGATGTTCCAGTCGGTGTTCGCCTCGGACCCGATCATCTTCACCATGCCGATGACGATGGTCTCCACATCGGCCGAGGTGGCGACCAGCAGCGGCCAGAGATACTGGTTCCAGCCATAGACGAAGAGGATGACGAAGAGCGCCGCCATGTTGGTGCGCGACAGCGGCAGCACGACGTCGAGGAAGAACCGCACCGGCCCGGCGCCGTCCATCTTCGCCGCCTCGACGAACTCGTCCGGGATGGTCAGGAAGAACTGGCGGAACAGCAGGGTCGCGGTCGCCGAGGCGATGATCGGGATGATCAGCCCGGCATAGGTGTTCACCAGCCCGAGGTCGGAGACGACCTTGAAGGTGGGGAAGATCCGCACCTCCACCGGCAGCATCAGGGTGATGAAGATCGACCAGAAGGCCAGCTGCCGGAACGGGAAGCGGAAGAACACCACGGCATAGGCCGAGATGATGGAGATGGCGATCTTGCCCACCGCGATGGCCAGCGCCATCACCGTGCTGTTGAACAGCATGCGCCCGACCGGCACGCCGGCGCCGCCCTGTTCCAGCGCGGCGCGGTAATTCTCCAGCGCATGGCCGCCGGGCAGCAGCGGCACCTCGCCGCGGCCGATGGTCGCGGCGTCATGCGTCGAGCCCATCAGGACGATCCAGATGGGCAGGAAGAACAGCAGCACGCCCAGCAGCAGGACGGCATGCGCCACCCAGTCCGGCCGGGGGCCCTGGCGGTGCGGCGCGGCCTCGGCCGGCAGGGCCAGGCCCCGCGTCGTTTCAGTAGTGGACACGGCGTTCGATGAACCGGAACTGGATGGCGGTGAGGGCGATGACGACCAGCATCAGCACCACGGATTGCGCCGAGGACAGGCCGATGTCGAGGTTGACCCGGCCGTCCACATAGGCGCGGTAGATGAGCGTCTCCGTCGCCTTGGCCGGGCCGCCCTTGGTCAGCGCGTCGATGACGCCGAAGGTGTCGAAGAAGGCATAGACCAGGTTCACCACCAGCAGGAAGAAGGTGGTGGGCGAGAGCAGCGGGAAGGTGATGGTCCAGAAGCGGTAGGCCGGCCGGGCGCCGTCGATCGCCGCCGCCTCCAGCACGCTCTTCGGGATGCTCTGCAGCCCCGCCAGGAAGAAGATGAAGTTGTAGGAGACCTGCTTCCAGGCGGAGGCGAGGATGACCATCAGCATCGCCTGGTTGCCGTTCAGCTTGTAGTCCCACGGGATGCCGGCGCCGTTCAGCGCCCGCCCGACCAGCCCGATCTGCGGGTGGAACAGGAAGATCCACAGCACGGCGGCGACCGCGGGGGCGATGGCATAGGGCCAGATCAGCAGCGTGCGGTAGGCGCCGCTGCCGCGGATCTGCCGGTCCGCCAGCACCGCCAGCAGCAGGGCGGTGGCCAGCGCGATGACCGTGACGCCGGTGGAGAACACCACGGTGTTGCGGATGGTCTCGAGGTAGAGCGGGTCGGCGAAGAGGTCGGTGAAATTCTCGAGCCCGACGAAGGTCGAGCGGATGCCGAAGGCGTCCTGCCGCAGGAAGGAGAACCACACCGCCTGCCCGGCCGGCCAGAAGAAGAAGACGATGGTGATGAGCAGCTGCGGCGCCAGCAGCGCCAGCGGCAGCGCCTTGCCCCTGAAGACGACCTTCCGTTCCAACCGCGGACTCCTGGTTTCCAGGGGCCCCGCGGCCCCTGGTGGGAGGATCCGGGGAGGGCAACGCCCTCCCCGGGTGGCTCAGGCCCGGTTCGCCCGCTCGAAATTCCGCAGCACCACGTTGCCGCGGCGGTTCGCCGCCTCCAGCGCCTGGACGGCGTTCTGCTGGCCCTGCAGCGCCTTCTCAAGCTCCTCCTGGATCACGTTGCGGATCTCGACGAAGCCGCCCAGGCGGAAGCCCATGGAATTCGGCGTCGGCTCGGCGCGCGAGAGCTGGCGGATGGCCGCGTCGGCGCCCGGGTTCTGCTGGTAGTAGCCCTCGGCCCGGCCCTTGTCCGCCGCCGCGGTGGTCAGCGGGACATAGCCGGTGACCTTGTGCCACCACAGGTCCTGGTCGACATCGGAGATGAAGCGGAAGAACTCCGCCACGCCGCGGTATTCCTCGGCCGGGCGGTTGCGGGCGGACAGCACCCACAGGCTGGCGCCGCCGATGACGCCGTTCTTCGGCTGCTGGATGACGTCGTCATGGAAGGGCAGCGGCACGCTGACCCACTTGAACTTCGCCTCCCGCTCCACCCGCGCCCGCAGGCCGGAGGAGTTGAAGCTGATCGCCGCCTCCCCCGCCGGGAAGAGCGGGTCGGCGGCATTGTCCCGGCCGCCATAGCGGAACAGCCCGTCCTTCTGCAGCTGCAGCAGGAAGTCCATGTGCTTCTGGAAGAAGGGGCTGGCCAGCTGCAGCTCGGCATTCATCCCCTCGAACCCGTTGGCGCGGGTGGCGAAGGGGATGTCGTGCATGGACGCCATCTGCTCCATCATCACCCAGGTCGGCCAGGTGGTGGTGATGGCGGCCGGCGTGGCATTCGCCGCCTTGATCCGCTCCGCCGCGGCGCGGACCTGGCGCCAGGTGCGCGGCAGGTCGGTGGTGGACAGCCCGGCCTTCTCGAAGGCATCGAGGTTCAGCCACATGATGGCCGAGGACGAGTTGTGCGGCATGGAGATCAGCCGCCCCTGGGTGTCGCTGTAGTAGCCGCGGACGCCGGCGAGGTAGCGCTTCGGGTCCAGCTCCACCCCGGCCTCGCCCAGCAGCTGGTGCACCGGGCGGATCGCCGGGCCGGCCGCCATCATGGTGGCCGTCCCCACCTCGAACACCTGGGCGATGTGCGGCGGGTTGCCGGCGCGCCAGGCGGCGATGGCGCCGGTCATGGTGTCGATGTAGCTGCCCTTGAAGCTGGCATTCACCGTGAAGCGCTGCTGGCTGTCGTTGAAGCGCTTCACCTGCTCCGCCACCCGCTCGCCGAGCGCCCCGGACAGGCCGTACCAGAACTCGATGGTGGTGCGCCCGGTGCCCTGCGCCCGGATGCTGGCAGGCGCGGCGAGGCCGAGGGCGGCGGCCCCGGCCAGGAGGGAACGGCGATGCATGGCGAAGACTCCCCGGTTCATTGTGCGGTGCGGCAGGTAACGGCGCCCCGTTAAGGCCATGTGACAACAAAAAGTCGAAACGATGAAGGGGGCATGCGCCGGCGCCGCGGTCAGGCGGTCAGCCGGGCATAGAGCTCGGGATCGGTCGCCCCCTCCGTCCCGAACAGCAGGACGCGGCTCCCCTCCTCCAGCCCCAGCGCGGCGCGGCCGAAGGGGTCGCGCGCCAGCAGCAGCAGGGCGGCCAGGCCGGCGACGGCGCTCTCCCCCGCCTCCAGCTTCGGCGTCCGCCTCGCCAGCAGGCGCATGCAGTCCACGGCGGATTCGTCCGGCACCGCCATCCAGGCGAAGGCGGCGCGCTCCAGCTCCTGCCAGGCCAGCAGGCTCGGCTCGCCGCAGGCGAGGCCCGCCATCAGCGTGTCGAGATCGCCCTCGACCGTCACCGGCCGCCCGGCCTCGGCGCTGGCCAGCAGGCAGGCGGCGCGGTCCGGCTCCACCACCACCAGCCTCGGCGCCCTGGTCCCGTAGCGCGCCCGCATCTGGACCGAGACGGCGGCCGCGACGCCCCCGACGCCGCCCTGGATGAAGACATGCGTCGGCGGCTCGGGGATCGCCTCGGCCGCTTCCTCGGCCATCAGCCGGTAGCCCTGCATGACGTCGCGCGGCACCTCGGTATAGCCGGGATAGGAGGTGTCGGAGACGACGAACCAGGCCTCCGCCTCGGCGGTGCGCTGGGCGGCGCGCACGGCGTCGTCATAGGTGCCGGGCACCACCCGGATCTCGGCGCCGTATCTCGCAATGGCGTCGCGGCGGCCCTGGCTCACGCCTTCATGCACGAAGATCACGCAGCGGCAGCGGAAGCGCTGCGCGCCCCAGGCGACGCTGCGGCCATGGTTGCCGTCCGTCGCACAGGTGACGGTGATGGCGCCGGTCGCGTCCTTGTGGGTGCCGTCCGCCATCTCCGCCGCCGTCGCGGCATTGGCGGCGCCGCGGCGGGCCAGTTCCGCCTGCAGCAGCTTCATCACTGCATAGGCCCCGCCCAGCGCCTTGAAGCTGCCCAGGCCGAAGCGCGGCCCCTCGTCCTTCCAGTGGATGGCGGCGACCCGCGCCGCCTGCGCCAGCTCGGCCAGCGGCAGCAGCGGGGTGGGCGCATAGCCGGGCCAGGCGGTGATTTCCTCCCTCGCGCGGCGGAAGCCGCCCTCGGGCAGGACGACCACGCCGGGCGTGCCGGCATGGCGGTTGAGCAGCAGGCGATAGGGTCGGCGCGGAATCGTCATGGCGGCGGACCATGGCCCGCTTGCGCGCCGCCTGCCAAGGCGCGACACAGCGACCCCCTGGGCAGCGGAAGGAACGCCATGCAGATCACGATCCTGGGCGGCGGGGGCTTCCTCGGCCGCAAGCTGGCCCGGCGGCTGGCGGAGGAAGGCGCGCTGGGCGGCCAGGCCATCACCGGCCTGACCCTGTTCGACCTGCAGGCGCCTCCCCCCCTCTCCGCCCCCTTCCCGGTCCGCTGCCTGGGCGGGAACATCGCCGACCCGGCAGCGGTGAAGGCCGCGATCCCGGCCGGGACCGGCGTGGTGGTCCACCTGGCCGCCGTGGTCTCCGCCCAGGCGGAGGCGGATTTCGACCTCGGCCTGACCGTGAACCTGCACGGCACCCTGGCGGTGCTGCAGGCCTGCCGGGCGCTCGCGACGCCGCCCCGCGTCGTTTTCACCTCCTCGGTCGCCAGCTTCAGCGGCGGGCAGGAGGCGCGGCTGGAGGACGATGCCCGGCAGCTTCCCGGCAATTCCTACGGCGCCGAGAAGGCGATCGGCGAGCTGCTGCTGCAGGATGCCACCCGCAAGGGCTTCCTCGATGCGGTGAACATCCGCCTGCCCACCGTCATCATCCGCCCGGGCCGGCCGAACAAGGCGGCGTCGAGCTTCGTCTCGGCCATCCTGCGGGAGCCGCTGCTGGGCCTCGAGACCGAGCTGCCGGTGCCGGAGGAGTTCGCGGTCTGGATCTGCTCGCCGCGGCGGGCGGTGGACTGGTTCCTGCACGCGATGACGATGGACACGAAGCCGCTGGGGCTGGACCGCGGCATCAACTTGCCCGGCCGCAGCGCCACCGTCGGCAAGATGCTGAGCGCGCTGGCCGAGGTGGCGGGGCCGGAGGCGCGGGCGCGGGTCAGGCACGCGCCCGACCCGGCGATCGAGGCCATCGTCGGCACCTGGCCGGCCAGCTTCACCGCCGAACGGGCGCGAAGGCTGCTGGGCTTCTCCGAGCAGGAGAGCCTGGAAGAGCTCATCCAGGCCTTCATCGAGGACGACCTGGCGGCGACGCGCGCCGAGCGGGGGGTGTAGCAAAGGGGGGCCTTGCCCCCCTTTGGATCCCCCCACCCGGGAACCCACGGACGATGCGCAGCATCGTCCGTGGGACCCGCATTGGCCGAAGGGCCTTTGGAAACCGCGAGTCAGGGCGTCAGGATCACCTTGCTCGCGGCGCGCTGGCGCGCGAGTTCGAAGCCTTCCAGCCCGCGTTCCAGCGGCAGGCGGTGCGTGATCATCGGCCGGAAGGCCTCCGGGTCCTGGCCGAGATGCGCCAGCACGCGGTCCCAGGTCCGCCGCTCCGCGCCATGGCTCGCCCGCAGCTGGTGGCGCATGCGCACGAAATCGGTCAGCGGCAGGGTCAGCGGCGCGGCATGGATGCCGGCGGCGACGATGACGCCGCCCTTCTTCAGCACCGAAAGCCCCTCGGTGATGGAGGCCGGCACGCCCGTCGCCTCCAACACCACGTCCACCGCCCGCCCGCCGGTCAGCGCGAGAACCTGGTCCTTCAGCGGGCCTTCGGCCACGTCCACCAACTCGGAGAAACCCAGGGCGCGCAGCACCGCGAAGCGCGGCGCATCGGCGCGGCCGGCGACGATCACCCGCGCCGCCCCCGCCAGCCGGGCAAACAGCGCGATGGCCTGCCCGATCGTGCCCGGCCCCAGCACCAGGACCGTATCGCCCAGGCCGACCGCGCCGGTCAGCACCGCCTCCATCCCGACGCCGAGCGGCTCGGTCAGCGCCGCCACCTCGGCCTCCATCCCCGCCGGCAGCGCGACGCAGCAGCGCGACGGCACCCGCACCTCCGCCTGGAAGCCGCCGTCGCGGGTCAGGCCGATCCCTTCCCGCTTGAGGCAGTTGCGCGTGTCGCCGGCGCGGCAGTTCGCGCAGAAGCCGCAGAAGACGAAGGGGATGACGGCGACGCGGTCGCCCTCGGCGAAGCCCGATCCGGTGCCGTTGCGCACGACCGTGCCGCAGAACTCATGCCCCATGGTCAGCGGCAGGTGCGGCACCATGAAGCCGTAGCCCTCCGTCCACTCATAGGCATGGACGTCGGAGCCGCAGATGCCGACCGCATCCACCCGCAGCACCACCTCGGCCGGTCCGGGCGGCGGCGGGTCCGGCACCTCCTGGAACTCCAGGCCGAATGCCGCCCCGGTCTTGCGCAGGGCCAGCATCAGAAGGGCTCCGGGTAGTGGCCGGCGAAGACGCTGATCGGCGGCTTCGCATCGGGGTCGGTCACCATGTCGATCAGCACGGGCTGCCGCGCCGCCAGCGCCGATTCCAGCGCGCCGCGGATGCCGGCGCTGCGCTCCACCCGCACGCCCTCGACGCCGCAGGCGCGGGCGATGGCGGCATGGTCCACGGCGGTGAAATTCACCGCCTTGGTGTGCTCGCCGAATTTCACCTCCTCGGCATGCTTCTGGTAGCCGAGGATGCCGTTGTTCAGCACGATGGTGGTCACCGGCAATTCCAGCCGCCGCAGCGTCTCCAGCTCCGCCCAGCTATGCGCGAAGCCGCCATCGCCGCAGAGGCAGACGACGCGCGCGCCGCTTCCCGCCTCCTCCGCCGCGATCTTCGCCCCGATCGCCATGGGCAGGCCCCAGCCCAGGCCAGCGATGCCGCGCGGCGTCAGGAAGCGCTGCCCGGCGCGCTTCGCGGTCAGGTAGTTCGCCACCCAGATGGAGGAGTAGGAGGCATCGGCCACCACGATGTCCTCCGGCCGCAGCAGCGCGTCGAGTTCCGCCATCAGGCGTTCGGGGCGCGGCAGCGGCGCGTCGCGCGTGACCAGGCCCTCGATGGTCCGGCGCCAGGCGCCGACGCCCGCGGCGATCTCCGACTCGATCGCCGGGCGCGCGGCGGCGCGGGCGGACAGGTCGCGCGCCGTCAACGCGTCCGTCAGCGCGGCCAGGGTCAGCTTCGCATCGCCGACCAGCCGCATCGCCTCGTAATTCCGCCCGACCTCCATGGGGTCCATGTCGAGGTGGATGAAGCGTGTTCCCTTGCCGAACAGCTTCCAGGAATCCGTGCCGTTCTGGTTGGTGCGGTTGCCGACCAGCAGCACGACATCGGCGCGGTCCACCATCGGCCGCAGCGCCTGGGTGCGGCTGCCCTGGCCCATGACATAGCCGATGACGCCGAGCGTCAGCGGGTGCGCCTCATCCGCTGCGCCCTTGCCCATGACCGTGGTGCCGACCGGCAGATGCGCCGCCTCCTGCAGCGCCGCCAGTTCGGCCGACGCGTCGGAGAGATGCACGCCGCCGCCGGCGACCACCAGCGGGTGCCTCGCCGTGGCCAGCGCCTCCGCCGCCGCGGCGATGGCGGCCGGGTCGGCCACCAGCCGGTCCAGCGGCACCCGCCCCAGCGCGGCGGTGCGCGGCCGCAGCAGGGAGGAGAGCGGCGCCGCCCCCTCTGTCAGCAGGTCGGCCGGCACCAGCAGCACGGCGGGGCCCGGCCGGCCGGAGCAGGCGGCGGTGAAGGCCATGTCCACCAGGTCGTCCAGCCGGTCGGCGCGGTCCAGCCTTCGCACCCATTTCGCCACCGGCGCGAACATCCCGAGATGGTCGAGTTCCTGGAAGGCGTTGCGGTCGGTGGCGTCGCACGTCACCTCCTGCACCAGGGCGATGATGGGGATGCTGGCCTTCAGCGCCTCGGCCAGCGGCGGCACCAGCAGCGTCGCGGCCGGGCCGTTCTGCGCCGTGACGACGCCGGGCTTGCGGCTGATCCGGGCATAGCCGTCGGCCATGGTCCCGCCGGCATTCTCCTGCCGGTACACCTTCTGGTCGATGCCGACATGCGGCGAGGCGAGGTGGAAGGCGCTGGGCAGGGACTGGCCGAAGGTCAGCGTCACGCCATGGCGGCGGAAGGCCTCGGCGAGGCGGAGGGCGACGGTGGCGTTGCTGGCGGGACCGGCGGCATCCGGCATGGCGTTTCCCCTGGCTGTTGCCCGGCAGGGTAGCAGCGTCGCCGGGGTGCGGAAGCCCGGGTGCTTGCCGGCGCATCGGCACGGCCTATGGTGCCGGCGCCCCTGACCGGACCCGCCCTTGCCCGACAAACCGCCCCGCCCACGCCCCGACCTGGTCGGCCCCCTCGGCCTGCTGCTGATCCTGGCGCTGCTGGCCGGCGGCTATTTCGGCTTCCCCTGGCTGCTGCGGGTGTTCAGCTACCAGGACTGCATCGCCTCCGGCCGCATCACCGGGTGCTGACGGGCCCCGCCGCACCGCTGCCCACCGGCCGGCAATGCGCGACCGCCACGCCCACGCCCACCCCGCCGCCGCGCTTGCCGTAACAGCCGGCGTGCCAGAAGCCCAGGACCCGGCCGCCGGCGGGCAGATGGAGTTCGCCGAATCCCTCGGCGTTCCCGTCGCGCCAATTGCCGTCGTAGCGCATGCCGTTGGCGAAGCTGATCGTGCCCCAGCCATGCGGCCGGCCGTCGTGCAACTGGCCGTCATAGGTCCAGGCCGCACGTTCCAGCCTGCCTTCCCCGTCGGGCCGGCCGTTCCGCCAGAGGCCCTGGTAGCGGCCGCCATCGGCGAAGACCGCGCTGCCCCAGCCTTCCGGGCGGCCATCCCGCGAGGCACCGTCGTAGCGGAAGCCGTTCGGCTGTTGGACGCTGACGCGCCCCTGCGGCCGGCCATCCACGAAGGATCCGGTGATGGCGAACAGCCTGCTCTCGCCATCCCCCGGCCACCGCCATTCCGCCGTGCCGGGGCCAGAGGCCACGCCGTCCGGGCACGCCCCGGACCAGCGCGGCGTTTCCGCCGCCCGGGGATTGGGGTTCCAAAGCCGGCAGCCGCTGACCGGATCGGTGCTCCAGCCCGGTTGGCCCGGCGCCGCGACCGGCAGCGCCACCGGCGGCGTCGCGTGCGGGGTCGGTGTCGCACAGCCGGTGGCCACGCTTACAAATCCCGCCAGGAAGCACCGCGCCCTGCCCTGCATGCGAATGCCGCCCGTCGATCGCCCCGGCCCAGCATGGTCCGAATGGTGACACAGGTTCAAGCAGCGCCGGCCTGGGCGACGGAGCGGATCGCGCGGGGAAGTCGTGCAGGCCGCAATGCGGGATCCCGCTCCGCCATCGCCGACCAGGCGCGGCCTGGATCCCCGGCCGAGCCGGCGAGCCGCCCTATGCCGCGTCGTGGAAGATCACCCCCAGCGTGAACCTCTGCCCGGCGCGGAGGCGGCTGACGCCGTGGCGCAGGTTGACCCGGTAGGTCCCGCGCGTGCCCCGCACCGGCCGGTGATGCACGGCGAAGACCACCCCCTCCCCCTGCCGCAGCGGCACCACCTCGGCGCGCGACTGCATGCGCGGGCGCTGCTCGGTGAGCACGAACTCGCCGCCCTCGAAGTCGCGGCCCGGCTCGCTCAGCAGCACCGCCACCTGCAGCGGGAAGGCCAGGTCGCCATAGAGATCCTGGTGCAGGCAGTTGTAGTCGCCGGGGCCGTAGCGCAGCAGCAGCGGCGTCGGCTTCGCCTGGCCGGCGGCGTGGCATTCGGCGGTGAAGGCGGCGAGGTCCGGCGGGAAGCGCCGCGGCAGGCCCATGGCGGCGTTCCAGGCATTCGCCACCGGCGCCAGGCGCGGATAGAGCCCTGCCCGCAGCCCCGCCACCAGCGGCGGCAGCGGCGCGGCGAAATACCGGTACTCGCCGCGGCCGAAGCCGTGCCGGGCCATGACCACGCGGCTGCGGAACCCCGCCGCCTCGCCATACAGCGCGGCCAGGGCGGCGCATTCCGCCGGCGCCAGCAGCGGCCCGGTGCGGGCGGCGCCATGGCTCTCCAGCTCCTGCGTGATGTGCGGCCAGTCCAGCGCGGCGATGCGGGGTTCGATCGGCATGCGCGCAGCATGGCATGGCCGGGCGGCGGGTGCCCTCCGCCGGTTGCGCCGGCACGGCCCGGCGCCGCGCCCCGGCCCGGCGGGTCAGCCCCTTGGGTCAGCCCCGGGGGTCAGCCTTGCCGCGGCACCTGCAGCAGCAGCCGCGCGCCCAAGGCCCAGGCCAGCACCACCAGCACCGCCACCGCGCTGCCGTGCCAGATGAGCACCATCAGCATGGCGTCCAGGTGGTGGAACAGGCTCAGCCCGGCCGAGGCGAGGGAGGCCGAGGCCAGCCCGCCCAGCAGCAGCACCGGCAGGGGCCGCACCGGCCCGGCATGCCGCAGCAGCAGCAGCAGCGCGACGGTCAGCGGCGTGCCGGTGCCGAGGATGAATTTCAGGCAGCCCCAGCTGGTGTCCATGGCCATCGCCTCCGGCCCGATGCGGTGGACATCGGCGAAGGTCCCCCAGCCCAGCGCCGCCAGCCACAGCAGCAGCGGCCCCACCGGCAGCAGGGCCCAGGCGCCGGGCCGGTCCGGCCGGGCCAGCAGGGCGGCGGCGAAGGCGGCGGCGATGCCGGTGGCGACGGAGGCGAGGAACTGCCCGACATCCCACATGATCGCCATGCGGTCATGGATGTCGTGCCGCAGGCCATAGACGGCGACGGCACAGCCGATCACCAGCAGGGCAAGCAGCAGCCATTGCAGGGCCTGCAGCGCCGGCGGCGGCATCGGCCGCACCGGGCGGAGGTCGGCGGCCAGGCGGCCGATCAGCTCCTCGCTGCGCATCTAGCGCCCCCCCATGCGGGAGGATGGCCGCGGGCGCGGCAAGGCGCACCGGGGCACGCCCGGCGAGCCCGGCGGGCCCGGCCGGGCCGATGCCGGGAAGGTCGGGCCGCGTCCTGCAGCCATGCCCTACTCCTCCGCCCCGAGCCGCTTGCGCAGCGCCTTCACCGCCCGATGCGTCGCCACCTTCAGCGCGCCGACCGACATGCCGGACCGTGCGCTCGCCTCGGCCAGCGGCAGGTCCTGCAGCTTGGCGAGCGCCAGCGCCGTGCGCTGGGCGGGCGGCAGGTCGGCCACGGCGGCGCGCAACTCCGCCGCGGCGACCCTGGCCTCCCCCTCATTCGCCATCGGCGCGGCCAGGGTTTCGCCGAATTCGTCGATCGGCGTCTCCCGCCCCTGGCGGCGGCCATGGCGGCGGAGGCGGTCCACCGCCCGCCGCTCGGCGATCGCGGCCAGCCAGGGGCGCAGCGGCCGGCCCGGCTCATAGCTTGCCCGCAACTGGTGCAGGGTCAGCAGGGCATCCTGCACGGCATCCTCCGCTTCGGCCGCATGGGCGATGCGGCGGCGGACCACGGCGCGCAGGAAGGGCAGGATGGCGCGCAGCAGCCGGTCATAGGCGCGCTGGTCGCCCGCCTGGGCCGCGACCATCCACGCCTCCCACTCTCCGCCATCGCGGTCTCCGGCCATGCGGCGCCCGGGTCCCCTCTGCCCGGGCGAAGCCTATACAGGGGTTGTCCGGGCGACGACAGGCGGGGGCCAGGGCCCGTCGCCGATCCGCCCCAGGGTCCCAACCCGATCAGCGCGTAGCGTCGGCGAGCCGAAGCCGGCTAGGTCTGGGGACGCAGGCACCGACCGGAGACGAGCGTGGACGAGCAGGCGATCTGGGCGCTGGAGCAACGGTTCTGGCTGGAGGGCGCCTCGGTCTACGACGACCTGCTCGACCCCGCCTGCCTCATGGCATTCCCCGGCTTGGGCGTGATGCGCGCGGCGGATGTCCTCGAAAGCCTGACGCAGGCCCCGCGTTGGGCGTCGGTCACCATGACCGACCGCTCGGTGGGCCGGGCGGGAGACGCGGTCCTGGTGCTCGGTTACACGGCCGAGGGCAAGCGTGACGGCGCAGGGCCGTACCGCTGCTTCTGCACATCCACCTATCGTGCCGATGACGGCCGCTGGACGCTGGTGCAGCATCAGCAGACCATGGCTGACTGACGCTGGTGGCCCGCGCCTCCGTTTCGCCCCCACCCCAGCGTCGCGCCGGAACTGGTTGAGTTTGGAGCCTAGGCCGCGGGCTGCCGCAGCACCGCCCTTTGCGTCGCCGGCGCGGCGCGCCAGGCGAAGGCGCCGGGGCCGAGCCCCGCCTGCGCCAGCAGCGCCACCATCCAGAAGGCCGGGTATTCCCAGCCGCCCAGCGGCCGCGTGTAGAGCCAGCCATTGGGGAATTGGTGCCAGACGATGCCGGCCATCAGCCCGGCCATGGCCAGCGCCACCCAGCGCGTCTGCCAGCCGAGGATGAGCAGCAGGCCGCCCGCCGCCTCCATGAGGGTCACGAACCAGCCGAACCAGGCGGGATAGCCATGGCCGATGAACCAGGGGATGACATGCGTGGTCATCCCGGCGGTGATGGTCTTCCACAGGATGGCATGCGCCAGGAACAGCACGCCCATGGCGATGCGCAGCAGGGCGGCGGCATAGGGGGCGGTGGCGGGCATCAGCGGAAGGCCGCCAGCCCGGTGCGGTCCGGGGCAGCGCCCGCCGCGGCCCCGGCACCGCGCAGCGCAGCCCCGGCCGGCGACCCGTCCGCCACCGCCGCATGGCGGTCGGGCCGCGCCGCCATCCGCGCCAGGTCCGCCCAGGCCTGCGGCGGCAACAGGGCCAGCGTCCGGAACCCGCCTTCGCCATCGGGGTGCAGGATGGCGGCGGCGCCCTGCGGTTCCGGCGGCGGGCCGCCGGCGGCGATCAGGTGGTAGGAATGCCCGACCAGGATCAGGTTGCCCGCCTCGGATGCCGGCGCCGCCCGGGCGATCAGGTCGCGCAGCGCCTGGCCCATCGCCCGGTGCGCGGCGGCATCCACATGCCGCGGCAGCGCCAGCGCCATCTCCGGCGCGCCGTCCCCGAAGGCCAGCGCCGCGGTTTCCAGCGTGCGGCAATAGGGGCTGGCGAGGACGCGGCCGACCGGCACCGCCAGGGCCCGCATCGCCTCGCCGATGGCGCGGGCCTGGGCGCGCCCCGCCTCGGTCAGGTTGCGCTGCGTGGCGCAGTCGCCCAGCACGGCCTGGCCCTGGTCCGGATGCGGCGGCCCCGTCTCCGCATGGCGGAGGAAGACGACGAGGCCGCCGGCGCGCAGCGCCTGCAGCCAGTCGGCCGGCGAGGCCGCGGCCGGAAGGGCGAGCAGGGCCAGCAGCAGGCCCGGAAGGATACGGTTCCGCATGGCGCCGATCTGGCCGCGCGCCATGCCGGGTTCAAGGCAAAACAAGTCGTGAATTCAGGTGTTTATCCACCAACACCTGAATAGGATTAACACCTGTTCATGCGTTGGTGGAACGCAAGGGTCAGCCGGTGACCAGGGCCGGCCGCTTTGCCCGCCAGGGATGCGCCGCCTCATAGGCATGGCCGGCGCGGAACAGCGTCGGCTCGGCGAAGGGCTTGCCGATGAGCTGCATGGCCACCGGCAGCCCGCCGGCGCCGAAGCCGGTGCAGAGCGTGAGGCCGGGCCAGCCCGTGACGTTGAAGGGAATGGTGAAGTTCAGCCGCTCGAGGAAGCCCCATTTCGGCACGTCCTCGAACCGCGCCGCCTCCCCGGGCTGGGCGGCGGTGAGCAGGATGTCCACGTCCTGCGTCGCCGCCACCGTCGCGGCGATCAGCTCCCGCCGCTTCTTCTGCGCCGCCATGTAGTCGGCCGCCGAGAGCATCCCACCCAGCGCCAGGCGGTCGCGCATCAGCTCCCCGTACAGCATGGGGTCGCGGCGCATCCATTCCTCGTGCACCGCGAAGGATTCGGTCAGCAGGATCAGCCAGCCGCAGGCGTTGAACTCGGCCAGCGACGGCAGGGTGACGTCGCGGACCTCGGCGCCTTCCTGGCGGAAGAACGCGGCGGCGGCATCGATCCCGGCGAGGGTGGCGGGGCTGACCGGCGCATCGGTCTCGTGGAAGTGGCGGATGACGCCGATGCGCAGGCCCTTCACGCCCTGGCCGAGCTCGGCGGAGAAGTCCGGCACCGGGCGGTTGGCGCTGGCCGGGTCGGCGGGGTCGTGGCCGGCCATGGCCTGCAGCAGCAGGGCACAGTCCTCCACCGTCCAGGCCATCGGCCCCGTGTGGTCGAGCGACTGCGCCAGCGGCAGCACGCCGGCGCGGGAACAGAGGCCATAGGTCGGCTTGATGCCGGCGATGCCGCAGAGCGCGGCCGGGCCGCGGATGGACCCGCCGGTGTCGGAGCCCGTGCCGCCGAGGATCATGCCGGCAGCGACCGCGGCGCCGGTGCCGCTGGACGACCCGGCCGGGAAATGCGCCGGGTTCCAGGGGTTGCGGGCGGGCGGCCAGGGCAGGTCGAAGCTCGGCCCGCCGAAGGCGAATTCATGCGTCGCCAGCTTGCCGAGCATGACCACGCCGGCCTCGGCCAGCAGGCGGACGGTGGTCGCATCCTCCTGCGGGACATGGTCCTTCAGCACCCTGGAATGCGCCGTCGTCGGGATGCCGGCGGTGCAGTAGATGTCCTTGTGCGCGAAGGGGATGCCGTCGAGCGGGCCGCGCGATTCGCCCTTCATCACGCGCGCCTCGGCCGCCTTCGCCTGGGCGCGGGCGCCCGCGGCTTCCAGCCGGATGAAGGCGTTCAGCGTGCCGTCGAGCGCCTCGACGCGGGCCAGGCAGGCCTCGGTCAGCTCCACCGGTGAAAGCTGCTTCGCGGCGATGGCACGAGCGGCGCCGGCGATGGTCGGGATCATCGGCCAGGCTCCGCCGAGAAGGTGGTGGCCGGCTCGGCCTCGGGCGGCGGGGCAGGGCTGCGGACGAGCTTCTGCCAGGCTTCCACGCCGCCCCAGACGGCATGCAGCGTCGCCTTCTGCGCCGGAGTCAGCGGCAGGCCGGCGCGCGCGACCAGCGCATCGAACTGGGCCTCGGTGGTCTCGGGCGGCATCGCTCTCTCTCCCCCAGCCATGGATGGCGGCGGAGTATGCGGGGTTTCCCGGTTGCGGGAAGCGCATGCGGCGGCGGCAGGCGCGGTGCTGACGCCGCGCGCTGCCCGCGGCGCAGGCAGCCAGCGCCAGGGTTGCCGGATGCGGCGGCAGTCACGGTGCCGCGCGACCGTTGCGCGCCCCGCGAAGGCAGGGCAAGCTTTCGGCAGGAAACGGATGCGCGCCGGGCGAACCGGCCGCGCGGCATCGGCTGCGCAAGCGCCGGGCGGGAGGAATTCGGACATGAAGCTTGGCGAAGCCATCGCGGAGATCATGCGGCGCGAGGGCGTCGAGATCCTTTGCGGCTATCCGGTCAACCACCTGATCGAATTCGCCGCGGCGCGCGACATCCGCCCCGTCATGGTGCGGCAGGAACGCATCGGGCTGCACATGGCGGATGCGATCAGCCGCGTGACCAGCGGCCGCAAGATCGGCGCCTTCTGCATGCAGCACGGCCCGGGCAGCGAGAACGCCTATGGCGGCGTCGCCCAGGCCTATGGCGAGAGCGTGCCGGTGCTGGTGGTGCCGCAGGGCTACCCGCAGCGGATCGCGCATATCGACCCGAACTACAACTCCTCCGAGGCGATGCGCCATGTGGTGAAGTCGGCCGAGCCGGTCGTCGTCGCCGCCGAGATCCAGAACATCATGCGCCGCGCCTTCACCAGGCTGCGCAATGGCCGCGGCGGGCCGGTGCTGGTGGAGGTGCCGACCGACCTGTGGAATGCCGAGGTCGGCGAGATCGACTATGCGCCGGTGATCGCCACGCGCTACGGCCCCGACCCGGCCGAGGTGAAGCGCGCCGCGGCGCTGCTGGCCGGCGCCAAGCGGCCGGTGATCTATGCCGGCACCGGCGTGCATTGGGCGCGGGCCTGGGACCAGCTGGCGAAGCTTTCGGCGCTGCTGGCGGCGCCGGTCTGCACCAGCCTGGGCGGGAAGTCCGCCTTCAACGAGGAGCATCCGCTGAGCCTGGGCGCCGCCGGCGTCGCCATGGGCAAGCACATGCGCGTCTTCCTCGACAAGGCGGATGTGATCATCGGCATCGGCTGTTCCTTCACCGAGACCAATTTCGGCGCGAAGATGCCGAAGGGGCCGAAATACATCCACGCCACGCTCGACCCGATGCACCTGAACAAGGATGTGCGGGCGGATATCGGCCTGATCGGCGATGCCGGCCTGACCATGGATGCGCTGCTGGCCGAGCTTGAGGCGCTGGTGGCGTCGCCGCGCGACCCGGCGCCGGTGGCGGCCGAGATCCAGTCGGTGCGGGAGCCCTGGCTGGCCGAGTGGATGCCGAAGCTGACCAGCAAGGACGCGCCGCTGAACCCCTATCGCGTGCTGTGGGATCTGCAGCACACGGTGGACAAGGACAACACCATCATCACGCATGACGCCGGCAGCCCGCGCGACCAGATCTCGCCCTTCTGGAAGAGCACGACCCCGCTGTCCTATCTCGGCTGGGGCAAGACCACGCAGCTGGGCTACGGGCTGGGCCTGGCGATGGGGGCCAAGCTGGCGGCACCCGAGAAGCTCTGCATCAATGTCTGGGGCGATGCCGCCATCGGTTTCACCGGCATGGATTTCGAGACCTGCGTGCGCGAGCGCATCCCGATCATGTCCGTGCTGCTGAACAATTTCTCCATGGCGATCGAGCTGAAGGTGATGCCGGTCAGCACCGAGAAGTACCGCAGCACCGACATCTCCGGCGACTATGCGGCGATGGCGCGCGCCTTCGGCGGCCATGGCGAACGGGTGACCGACCCGTCCGAGATCGTGCCGGCGATCCGCCGCGGCATCGAGAAGACGCAGGCCGGCATCCCGGTGCTGCTGGAGTTCATCACGAGCAAAGAGACACAGGTCTCCCGGCAATAAACTCGAGGGTTCCAAGGGCCCTTCGGCCCTTGGCGGAGGGAGCGCGAGGGAGGCAGAGCCTCCCTCGCTTGTCTTGGCAGGAGTCCGCATGGCCACGGTGACCATCAACAACGTCCGCAAGGCCTTTGGCCCGGTGGAGGTGCTGCACGGCGTCAGCGTGGACATCGCGGATGGCGAGTTCGTGGTCCTGGTCGGGCCATCCGGCTGCGGCAAGTCCACCCTGCTGCGGATGCTGGCGGGGCTGGAGAACATCACCTCCGGCGAGATCGCCATCGGCGGCCGCGTGGTGAACAACGTCCCGCCGAAAGACCGGGACATCGCCATGGTGTTCCAGAACTACGCGCTGTATCCGCACATGACGGTGCGGCAGAACATGGCCTTCTCCATGAAGTTGGCCAAGGCGCCCAAGGATGCGATGGATGCCGAGGTCCGGCGCGCCGCCGGCATCCTCGGCCTGGAGCCCTTCCTCGACCGCTTTCCCCGCCAACTCTCGGGCGGCCAGCGGCAGCGCGTCGCCATGGGCCGCGCCATCGTCCGGCACCCGCAGGTCTTCCTGTTCGACGAGCCGCTGTCCAACCTGGACGCCAAATTGCGCGTGCAGATGCGGGCCGAGATCAAGGAGCTGCACCAGCGGCTGAAGGTGACGACCGTCTATGTCACCCACGACCAGATCGAGGCCATGACCATGGCCGACAAGATCGTGGTGATGAACGGCGGCAATGTGGAGCAGGCCGGCCCGCCGCTGGAACTGTATGACCGCCCGGCGAACCTGTTCGTCGCCGGCTTCATCGGCAGCCCGGCGATGAACCTGCTGAAGGGCCGCCCCGGCAATGGCGGGTTCGAGGCGGAGGGCGGCGGCGTGCTGCCGATGCCGCCGCGGGCGAATGGCCATGCCGGCGTCTACGGCATCCGGCCCGAGCATTTCCGGCTGGACCCGAACGGGCTGCGCGCCCGCGTGCAGCTCGTCGAGCCGACGGGGTCGGAGACGCAGGTGCTGATGCGCCTGGGCGAGACGACGCTGACCGGCGCCTTCCGCGAACGCGTCTCGGCCGGCCCGGGCGACATCATCGGCATCGCGCCGGACCTGGACCTGGTCCACCTCTTCGACGGCGAGACGGGCCGGCGCGTGACCGCCTGACCCAAGGGGGAACGACACCACGATGCATGTGATCACGAGACGCGAGGCGCTGACGCTGGCCGGCGCCGCCCTGGCGGCAAGTGCGGCCGCGCGGCAGGCGGCGGCGCAGATCCCCGCGGCCGAGGCCTCGCTCAACCTGCCGGTCGAGAGCGGCGCGACCCTGCGCATCCTGCGCCCGGCCCGCTTCGTCGAGCCGGACGAGGTGCTGTTCCGCGAGAACACCGCGCGCTTCCAGCAGCAGACCGGCGTGCAGGTCCGCGTCGACTTCGTGGGATGGGAGGATATCCGCGCCCAGACCGCCGTCACCGCCAATACCGGCAGCGGGCCGGACGTGGTGCTGGGCTGGGCCGAGGACCCGCACATCTTCGTCGACAAGCTGGTCGAGCTGACCGACGTCGCGGAATATCTTGGCAAGCGCTATGGCGGCTGGAAATTCCTCGGCGAGAAGTTCGGCAAGCGGAACGGCACCAACAACTGGATCGGCATTCCCTTCGGCGGCACCTCCGGCCCCGTGGTGTACCGGGAGAGCGCGGTGCGGGAAGCCGGCTACAGCGGCATCCCGACCGAGCACGACAAGTTCCTCGACCTCTGCCGCAAGCTGCGCGCCGCCAACAAGCCGGCCGGCTTCACCCTGGGCAATGCCGTCGGCGACGGCAACGGCTATGCCAACTGGCTGGTCTGGTCGCATGGCGGCTTCCTGGTCGATGAGGCCGGGAAGGTCGCCATCAACAGCAAGCAGACGGTGGAGGCGCTGAAATACGCCGCCGAGCTGCAGAAGACCTTCCCGCCCGGCACCCTGTCCTGGAGCGACGTCTCCAACAACCGGGCCTATGCGGCGAACGAGTGCTTCCTGACGCAGAACGGCGTCTCGCTGTATTTCGCGCTGAAGAACGACCCGGCGACGGCGGCGATCGCCGCCGACACCAACCATGCGCCGATGCCGGCCGGCCTCGTCGGGTCCGCCCCGCAATCGGCGCTGACCATCAACGCCATGCTGTTCCGCCACAGCCGCTTCCCCAACGCGGCCAAGGCCTATCTGGCCTTCATGATGGAGCGGGAGCAGTACGACCCCTGGCTGCAGAAATGCCTGGGCTACTGGGCGCATCCGCTGAACGCCTACGACCGCAGCGCGGTCTGGAACAGCGACCCCAAGCTGGCGGTGTTCAAGGACAGCATGAACAACCGCTTCTGGAATGGCTGGAAGGGCCCGATCAACCAGGCCGCCGCCGCCGCCACCGCGGAATATGTCATGGTGCAGATGTGCGCCGCCGTCGCATCCGGCCAGCAGACGCCGGAAGCCGCGGCGCGCGAGGCCGACCGGCGCGCCCGCCGCTACTACCGCGGCACGTGAGGCGGGACAGATCGCGGCAGGGCGAAGGCCCGGACGCGTAGATCTGCCCGGCAGGCAGGGTTCGCGGGGCCGCCGGCGACGGCGGCCCCCACCAGATCAGGGAGGAAGGCTGCCCATGTCCGCAACGGCCACCGCGGCCTGGAAGAATGTCCGCCAGGAACCAAGCTGGCTGGTCCGGCTGTTCGACTGGAAGCCGTTGCTCGTCTTCCTCTGCCTGCTGCCGGCGGTCGGGCTGCTGCTGGTCTTCCTGACCTATCCGCTCGGCTTGGGCATCTGGCTGGCCTTCACCGACACCATGATTGGCCGCGGCGGATCCTGGGTCGGCCTCGAGAATTTCGAATACCTGGCGGAAGACCCGGTGTTCTGGAACGCGGTCTTCTACAGCGTGTTCTACACCGCCGTCGCCACGGTCGGGAAATTCGCGCTCGGCCTCTGGCTGGCGCTGCTGCTGAACCAGCACCTGCCGTTCAAGTCGCTGATCCGCGCCATCGTCCTGCTGCCCTGGATCACGCCCACGGTGCTGTCGGCGATCGCCTTCTGGTGGATCTACGACCCGCAGTTCAGCATCGTCTCCTACATCGTCGTCGACGTGCTGGGGCTGCGGACCACCTATTTCGACTTCCTGGGCTCCGCTTGGCCGGCGCGCTACTCGCTGATCGCGGCCAATATCTGGCGTGGCATCCCCTTCGTCGCGATCTGCCTGCTGGCCGGGCTGCAGACCATAAGCCCCAGCCTCTACGAAGCGGCGCTGCTGGACGGCGCCACGGCCTGGCAGCGCTTCACCCAGATCACCGTGCCGCTGCTGATGCCGATCCTGGCGATCGTCATGACCTTCAGCATCATCTTCACCTTCACCGACTTCCAGCTGGTCTACGCCATCACCCGCGGCGGGCCGGTGAACTCCACCCATCTCATGGCCACGCTGGCCTTCCAGCGCGGCATTCCCGGCGGGCAGCTGGCGGAAGGCGCGGCCATCGCGGTGGCGATGATCCCCTTCCTCGTCTTCGCCACGCTGTTCACCTATTTCGGCATGGCGCGGCGCAAGTGGCAGCAGGGGGAAGGCAATGACTGAAGCGACCGCCGCCGCATCCGACGGGCCGGAAGCGCGCGCCGCCCTGGCGCCGGAGCTGATGACCTGGGACAGCAAGGCGCGCCGGGTGGTGACGCTCTATGTCCCGCTCGCCTGCTTCCTCATCATCCTGCTGTTCCCGTTCTACTGGATGGCCGTGACGGCCTTCAAGCCGAACGCCGAGCTGTACGACTACAAGCAGTACAACCCGTTCTGGATCAGCAGCCCGACCATCGCCCACATCAAGCACCTGCTGTTCAACACCAGCTACCCGCGCTGGCTTTGGACGACGATGCTGGTGGCCATCGCCTCCACCTTCCTGTCGCTGTTCGCCAGCGTGCTGGCGGCCTATGCGATCCAGCGGCTGCGCTTCAAGGGCAGCCAGTATGTCGGGCTGGGGATCTACCTGGCCTACCTCGTGCCGCCCAGCATCCTGTTCATCCCGCTGGCGACCATGGTCTTCCGCCTGGGCCTGTTCGACACGCCCTTCGCGCTGATCCTGACCTACCCGACCTTCCTGGTGCCCTTCTGCACCTGGCTGCTGATCGGCTACTTCAAGTCGATCCCCTATGAGCTGGAGGAATGCGCGCTGATCGACGGCGCGACGCGGCTGCAGATCCTGACGCAGATCACCCTGCCGCTGGCCGTGCCCGGGCTGATCAGCGCCGGCATCTTCAGCTTCACCCTGTCCTGGAACGAGTTCATCTACGCCCTCGCCTTTATCCAGAGCAGCGAGAGCAAGACGGTGCCGGTGGCGATCCTGACGGAGCTCGTCTCGGGCGACGTGTACCAGTGGGGGGCGCTGATGGCGGGATCGCTGCTGGGAAGCCTGCCCGTGGCGATCTTCTACAGCTTCTTCGTGGACTACTACGTGTCGTCGCTGACGGGAGCTGTGAAGGAGTAAGCGAGGGCCTGCCCTCGCCCAGCCGCCGGGGCCTCGGGCGAGGCCCCGGACCCCGGCCCGGATCAGAGCTTGCGCTGCAGGCCGGCCACGTAGCCGCGGTTGTAGGTCGGCGTCAGCCAGACCTCGTTCATCGTCACGCCTGGCGGCAGCGTCGCCACATACAGCAGCAGGTCGGCGCAGTGCTCCGGCTGCAGCATCCGGTCCAGGTCCTCCTGGCTCAGCGGATTGGGGCGCTTCTTCAGGATCTCGGTGTTCACCTCGCCCGGGCAGAAGGCCGTGCTGCGGATGCCGTTGACGCATTCCTCCATGTTGATCGTGTGGCTCATCGCCACCACGCCGTGCTTGGCCGCGTTGTAGCCGGCGCCGCTCATCACGCCGACATTGCGCCCGGCCATGCTGGCGGTGTGGATCATCACCCCACCGCCCTGCTTCCGCATCACCGGCAGCACCGCCCGCGCGACATAGAAGGCCGAGGAGAGGTTGCCCTGGATCAGCTGGTCGATCCCCTCCGGCGTCAGGTTGTCCCAGCGCCGCTCCGTCACGTTCAGCCCGGCATTGCTCACCAGCACGTCGAGGCGGCCATGCGCCGCGGCGATCGCATCTGCCACGCGCTGCACGTCCCTCGCCTGCATCAGGTCGGCCGGCTGCACCTCGGCCTTGCCGCCCTTGCCGCGGATGCGCTCCGCCACCTGCTCCAGCCGGTCGCGCCGGCGCCCGGTCAGGATCACCATGGCGCCCTCGGCGCCGAAGCGCTCCGCCACCGCCTCCCCGATCCCGCTGCCCGCGCCCGTCACCCAGGCGATCCTGCCGTCCAGCCTGCCCATGGCATCCTCCCCGTCTCAGGCCGCCACGCTAACGCCGCCGCGCCGGCTTGTGGATAGCCGGGCGGCATGGTTCGATCCGGGACAAGCGGATCGCTCGGGCGCGATGGCGCGCCGTGATGCGACGCCGCGCCGAAGACCATGGGACGGGAACGGAGGACCGGATGAAGATCGCCCGGGTCGAGACGCTGCGCGCCGATGCCGGCTGGCGGCTCTTCTCCTTCCTGAAGGTCACCACCGATGACGGGCTGGTCGGCTGGTCCGAATTCAGCGAGAGCTTCGGCTCCGCCGGCCTCGCATCGGTGATCGAGGCGCTGACGCCGCTGATCATCGGCCGCGATCCCTGCCGGTGGGAGGAGGTGACGGCCTGGCTGCAGGTGATGACGCGGCAGTCGCGCGGCGGGCTGAACCAGCAGGCCATCGCGGCGATCGAGAATGCGCTGCTCGACATCGCCGCCCGGGCCCGCGGCATCTCCGTCGCGGCGCTGTTCGGCGGCCCGATCCGGGAGCGGATCCCGGTCTACTGGTCGCATTTCGCCAGCTACCGCGTGCGCAACGCCGCCCATATGGGCGTGCCGCCCATCCGGACCCGCGCGGACGTCGCCCGCCATGCGGCGGAGGTGAAGGACCGTGGCTTTCGCGCGCTGAAGACCAACATCCTGGTGCCCGGCGCGGATGGCGCGCTGTTCCAGTACTCGCCGGGCTTCGGCCGCCATGCCGGCTGGCCGGAGCTGAACTGGGACAACAGGCTGTTGGCCGAGCTGAAGGCGCATCTCCGCAGCATCCGCGATGCGGTGGGGCCGGAGATGGGCATCCATCTCGACACCAATTTCCATTTCAAGACCGAGGGCTTCCAGCGCGTGGCCGAGGCGGTCGCGGCGTTCAACCTGACCTGGCTGGAGATCGACAGCCACGATCCCGCCGCGCTGGCCACCATCAAGCGCATGGCGCCCTGCCCCATCGCCTCGGCCGAGACCTTGCACGGCCGCCGCGAATTCCGTCCCTTCCTCGAACACTACGCCATGGATGTCGGCATCGTGGACGTCATCTGGAACGGGCTGGGCGAGAGCATGAAGATCGCCTCGCTCTGCGACGTCTATGAGGTGAACTGCGCGCCGCATAATTTCTACGGCAACCTGTGCAGCATGATCAGCGCGCAGTTCTCCGCCTGCATCCCGAATTTCCGGGTGATGGAGATCGACATCGACAGCGTGTCCTGGCGCGACGAGTTCACCCCGCCGCCGGTGATCGAGGATGGCGAGCTTGTGCTGCCCACCGGCCCCGGCTGGGGCGTCGAGGTCAACGAAGCGGCGATCCGCGCCCGCCCACCCCGCTAGACCCGGAGAAAAGGAGGGGTGGGGGCGGGAGGGCATTTCCCTCCCCTCCCATCCTGTCTCGGAAAGGAAGGAACACCGGATGCCGCAATACCGCATCGTCACCCCTGCCGGCGCCAGCTTCACCGTGGCCGGCGGCGGCTACGACCTGGAGAGCGAGGCGCTGGCCGGCCTGGATGCCGCGATCGAGGAGGCGCCGACCGACACCGCCGGCTTCATCGCCGCGGCCAAGGATGCCGACGCCATCTATGCCAAGGGCATCCCGATCACCAAGGAGATCATCGACAGCCTGACGAAGTGCAAGCTGATCGCCCTCGGGTCGGTCGGCGTGGACAGCGTGGACGTGAAGGCGGCGACCGCGCGCGGCATCCCCGTGACCAATGTCCCCGACACCTTCATCGAGGAGGTGGCGGACCATGCCATGGCCCTGCTGCTCGGCGGCTTCCGCCGGCTGATCGAGCAGGACCGCATGGTGCGGGAGGGCCGCTGGAGGGAAGGCCGCCCGGCGCTGCTGAAGATCCCCCGGCTGATGGGCCAGACGCTGGGCTTCATCTCCTTCGGCCGGGTCGCCCGCGCGGTGGCGAAGCGCGCCGCGCCCTTCGGCCTGCGGATGATCGCCTACGACCCCTTCGTCGAGGAGATGCTGATCTCCGACCACGGGGTGCTGCCGGCGACGCTGAACGAGGTGATGGCGCAGTCCGACTTCGTGTCCATGCATGCGCCGGCGCGGCCGGAATGCACGCATATGCTGAAGGAGCAGCATTTCCGCCTGATGAAGCCCAGCGCCGTCTTCATCAATACCGGCCGCGGCCCGACCGTGGATGAGGAGGCGCTGATCAAGGCGCTGCAGGAAGGCTGGATCGCCCATGCCGCGCTGGACGTGCTGGAGACCGAGCCGCCGTCCCACAACAACCCCATCCTGCGGATGGAGAACGTGACGCTGACCGCCCATGTCGCCAGCGCGAGCGCCCGCTTCGACGAGGCGCGCAAGCGCCGCGTCGGGCATGAGCTGGCGCTGGTGCTGCAGGGCAAGTGGCCGATGAGCTGCGTGAACCCGGCCGTGCTGCAGACCACCGCCCTGCGCCGCTGGCAGCCGATCGGCATGGGCCGCGGCCCGAATTCCTGAGGAGTTCCCGAAGATGAGCAAATATGCAGTCGTCACCGGCGCCGGATCCGGCGTCGGCCGCGCCGCCGCCCTGGCCCTGCTGGCCGATGGCTGGACCGTGGCCCTGGCCGGCCGCCGCCAGGATGCGCTGGAGGAGACGAAGGGCCTGGCCGGCAATGCCGGCCCGCGCGCCATCCCGGTGCCCACCGATGTCGGCGACCCCGCCTCGGTCAACGCCCTGTTCGACAGGCTGAAGGCCGACTGGGGAAGGCTGGATTTCCTGTTCAACAATGCCGGCGGCAACGTGCCGGCGGGGCCGATCGAGGACCTGAAATACGAGGACTGGGCGCGCGTGGTGCAGGTGAACCTCACCGGCTCCTTCCTCTGCGCCCAGGCGGCCTTCCGCATCATGAAGAACCAGGACCCGATGGGCGGGCGCATCGTCAACAACGGCAGCATCAGCGCGCATGTGCCGCGGCCGGACAGCGTCGCCTACACCTCCACCAAGCATGCCATCACCGGCCTGACCAAGACCCTGGCGCTGGACGGCCGCGCCTTCGACATCGTCTCC
This sequence comes from Paracraurococcus ruber, assembly GCF_004353985.1. GTDB lineage: Bacteria > Pseudomonadota > Alphaproteobacteria > Acetobacterales > Acetobacteraceae > Paracraurococcus > Paracraurococcus ruber. Next base: position 30,277 of record NZ_SMOA01000026.1, read on the forward strand.
GGCCAGGTCGATATCGGCAATGCCGCGACGCCGATGACGGCGCGCATGGCCCGCGGCGTGAAGCAGGCGAATGGCGAGATGAAAGTGGAGCCGACCTTCGACGTCGCACATGTCGGCAGCACCATCGTCATGATGGCGAACCTGCCGCTGGATGCGAACATCCAGTTCGTCACCATCGCCGCGGCGAAGATGCCGTGGATCGCCCGGGGGTAGGATCCGAGAGGGGGGCCTGCCCCTCTCGCGCTCATCCCGCCAGGGGCCGAAGGGCCCCTGGCCCGCCGGGGTCAGCCTTTCACCAGGGCGCGCGCCAGTTCGGCCTTCGTCATGCGGGAACGGCCGGCGATGCCGCGGCGCGTCGCCTCGGCATAGAGCGCGTCGCGCGTCTCGCCCGCCTTCGCCTCCACCGCCTTGGTGCGGCGCAGGTTGGCGCGGTTCCTCGCCGGCGTCTCGTCGCGGGATGCGCCGGCCTCGTGCAGCGCGATCGCCACCGCCTGGCGCTGGCTCTCCACCGGCGTGCCGCGGCTCGTCTCCAGCCGGCCGGCCTTCCACTCCTCCATCACGCGCGCGACGGTTTCGCGCTGCGCCTTGCTCTCCTTCGCCATCGCCGCCTCCCTCAAGCGGGTCACGGGCCGTGACGCCGCCCTGCACCAAACGATTGCCGGCCCTCCGGCGTTCACTTCCGGCCACCCGCCGCATCAGGGCACGACATCCAGCAGGTCCTGGCAGGCCTCCGCGCAGTCGCGGCAGGCCTCGGCGCAGACGCGGCAATGCGCATGCATCGCCGCATGGCCCTCGCATTCGGCGGCGCAGGCCTGGCAGGCGGCGATGCAAGCCTGCAGCGCCGCCGCCATCGTCGCCTTGTTCGGCCTGGTCAGCCGCCCCACCACGCGCGCCGTCGCGCCGCACAGGTCGGCGCAGTCCAGGTCCAGGCGGATGCAAGCGGCCAGGTGCCGGACATTCTCCTCCGCCAGGCAGGCATCGGCGCAGCCCGTGCAGGCGGCGGAACAGTCCAGGCAGGCGGCGATGCAGCGCGCGATCAGGTCCTGCGCGGAAGGGTGGCGCGGCTGGCTGTCCAGCATCGCCTGCAGGTGGCGGGTCATGCGTAACCTCCGGCTGAAGGGTTGCGAAGGAACGCGGCTGGGGGCACCGGGCTGCCACCGTTGCGCTGGCGTCGCGGCGGCAGGCTTGCCATGCTGCCGCTGGCGCCGGATCGCGCCGGGACCAGATACGGACGCAGGCCGGCGCACCCGCCAGGACGCGCCTGCGGCCGGGACAACGAGGGAGTCGTGAGGATGGATGGGGAGCAACCGCCCGGCGCGGGCTTCCAGCCGCTGGTGCCGCCGCCGCGGGCCGCAGGACCGGAAGCCCTGCTGACCATGCAGCGGCGCGGGCTGGACATGATCCTGGCGGCGAATCGCCTGGCGGTGACCTGGCTGCAGGCCGCGGCGGACCAGCATGCGCAGGTCACCCGCCGCACGCTGGACGAGATGGCGGAGAATGCCCGCCGCCTGGCCAATGCCGATGCGTCGCCGGAAACGGCCAGGGCGATGCTGGAGATGGTGGATCGTGCGCGCTCGCTGGGCCTGCAGACGGCGCAGGACATCGCCGGCCTGATGCAGCGCATGCAGGGCGACACGGTCACCCTGATGGGCAAGGTGCTGAAGGGCGGGGAGGAGGAGTAGCCCCGCCCGCGGCGCCGCTCAGCGCCGCGCCAGCCAACCCGTCACGCGGTCCAGGGCGCGGTCCAGCGTCGCCTCCTGCTGGGCGAAGCAGAGCCGGAAATGGCCTTCCCCACCCGGGCCGAAGGCGCTGCCGGGCGCGAGGCCGACCAGCGCGCCCTGCGCCATGCGCTTGGCCTCGGCCAGGCTGTCGGTCAGCCCCTCCACCCGGAAGAAGCTGTACATGCCGCCGGCGGCGACCGGCGCCGTGACGCCCGGCACCGCGTTCAGCGCCGCCGCCGTGCGGTCCCGCAGCGGGCGGAACAGCGCCACGGTCTGGTCGATGAAGGCGTCGCCCTGCGTCACCGCGGCGATGCCGGCGCGCTGCACGAAGACCGGCGCGCAGGAGGTGTTGTATTCCACCAGCTTGGCCAGCCCGTCCACCAGCGTGGCCGGCGCGGTCAGCCAGCCCAACCGCCACCCCGTCATCGCCCAGGATTTCGAGAAGCTGTTCACCGCGATGACGCGGTCCTCGGGCGTGGCGATGTCGAGGAACGAGGGCGCCGGCCCGCCTTCGTAGTAGAGCCGGTCATAGACCTCGTCGGCCAGGATCCAGGTGCCGGTGCGGCGGCAGTGATCCAGGATCGCCCGCACCTCCTCCCGCGTGAAGGCGAAGCCGGTCGGGTTGCCGGGGCTGTTCAGCATCACCATCCGCACCTCCGGCCTGATGGCGGACAAAAGCTGGTCCAAGTCCACGCGCCAGAGGCCCTGGGCCAAGTGCAGCGGCACCGTCTCCACCGGGGCGGAGAGGATCAGCGGGATGGCGCCGATATTCGGCCAGTGCGGCGCCAGCGTCACCACGCGGTCGCCCGGGTCCAGCACCGACTGGCAGGCGAGCATGATGGCGTTGACGCCGGCGCTGGTGGCGCAGATGCGGTCGGCCGTCACCTGGCGGCCGATGCGGCGCTGGTAGGCGGCGATGGCCTCCCGCAGCGGCTCGATCCCGAGGTTGGAGGAGTAGAAGGTCTCCCCCGCCGCCAGGCTGTCATTCGCCGCGCGCTTGATGAAGTCCGGCGTCGGGATGTCCGGCTCCCCCACCCAGAGGGGGATGAGGCCGGGGATGCCGCCGCAATCCCGGTAAACCTCCCGGATCTTGGAGGCTTCGAGGGCGGCGACGGCGGTGCGGGGAGCAGGGGCGTGCATTCAGCGCCCTGTAAAGCTTGGGCTCCGCTTTTCCAACATCGCATTGACCGCTTCCTTGTGGTCCTCCGTGGAGTGGGCAAGGGCCTGGAAGGCGGCGGACATCTCCAGCAGGGTGGACAGCCGGGTGTGCTGGCCCTCGCGCAGCAGGCGCTTGGTCATGCGCACCATCTCGGGCGGGTTGGCGGCGATGCGGGCGGCGAGGGCGCGGGCGGCGGGCATCAGCCCCTCGGCCGGGACGACGCGGGAGACCAGGCGGATCTCCTTCGCGGTCTGGGCGTCGATCTGGTCGCCGGTGAAGCTGAGCTCGCAGGCCATGGACATGCCGACGACGCGCGGCAGCAGCCAGGCGCCGCCATCGCCGGGGACGATGCCGACCTTGATGAAGCTCTCGGCAAAGCGGGCAGTCTCCGAGGCGATGCGGATGTCGCACATGCAGGCGACGTCGAGGCCGAGGCCGATCGCGGGCCCGTTCACCGCGGCGATGGTGGGCGCGTCGCAGTCATAGAGGGCATTGGCCATGGCCTGGACGCCGCGGCGGTAATTCTCCCGCAGGTCGGCATGGCTGCCTTCGATGATGCCGCGGCGGTCGCGCATGGCCTTCAGGTCGCCGCCGGCGCAGAAGGCGGTGCCGGCGCCGGTCAGGATCACGGCGCGCACGCTGCGGTCGCGATTCACGCGGCGCACCGCGTCCACGACGGCGTCGCAATCCGCGAAGGTGGAGATGGCGTTGCGCTTCTCGGGTGCGTTCAGCGTCAGGGTGACGACGTGGTCGGTTTCTTCGTAGGTGACGTAGCCGGACATGGCGTGTGTTTCCGCTTGCAGACTCAGGCCGGTCCAGGGGTCGCCTGACCCCTGGTGGGGGGAGCTTGAGGGGGGCAAAGCCCCCCTCAACGGGCTGTCAGGTCAGCCCAGAGATTGTCGCCCCCACGAGCGAGGGCTGCGGTGCCGATCCGCCTGGCCCAGACCCGCTCCGCGCCGAAGCCATCCCGCCACTCCCACATCCTGCGCGTGAACAGGTGCAGCGGGTGGTCGTCGGTGAAGCCGATGGCGGCATGGACCTGGTGGGTGATGGCGGCGCAGGTGCCGGCGGCCTCGCCGGCGACGACCTTGGCCGAGGCGATCTCGAATTCCGCGCCGGCCAGGCCGTGGCGGTCGGCGGCGCGGCCGGCATTGGCGACCGCGACGGCGGCGGCGGCGGTCTCGCCGGCGGCACGGGCCAGCAATTGCTGCACCGCCTGGAAGCCGCCGATGGCGCGGCCGAACTGCTTCCGGGTGTTCGCGTACTCCACCGTCATGTCCAGCACCGCTTCCAGCGCGCCGGCGATGCGGGCGGCGTTCAGCAGCGCGCCGGCCAGCAGCGCGGCGTCCGGGCCGAAGCCGGCGGGCAGGCGCCCTTCCTCGGCGGGCACGCCCGGTGCGGCGTGGTCGGCGGGTTCGCGGCTGTAGGGGGCGAGGCCCTGGCGGGTGGCGGGGCCGGGCTGCAGCAGCACCGTGCCGCCCGCGACCATCACCAGGGCAGCGGCGCGGCGGCCCCAGGCGACGGGTTCGGGCCCGACGCTCAGGCCCAGCAGGCCCGGCCGCGGCGCGATGCCGCCGGCGGCCAGCAGCGCGGCGGCGACCATGCCCTCGCCCAGCGGCAGGGGGGAGGCGTGGCGGCCCAGCACATGCCACAGCGCCGCGGCATCGCCCCAGGTGAGGCCGGCGCCGCCCAGCGCTTCGGGCGCCATGGCGGTGGGCAGGCCCAGCGCCTCGGCCTCGGCCCAGAGCGCCTCCGGCCACTCGCCGCGTTCGTTGGCGCGCAGGCGGTCGGGGCCGGACTGGTCGGAGAGCAGGCGCTCCACCTGCTCCAGCAGGATCGTGCGGAGATCGTCCGACATCAGCGCAGCCCCAGCTGGCGGGCGATGATGCCGCGCAGGATCTCGCGGGTGCCGCCGCGCAGGCTGTAGCTGCGGGCGACCATGGTCATGATGCGCTGCATCTCCTGCACCTCGGGCGGCGTGCGGGCGGGGTCGAACAGGTCGCGCAGCGTCTCGGGCAGCGCCTGCTCGTAGTCGTTGCCGACATCCTTTACCAATGCGGCCTCGCGGGCCGGGGTCTTGCCGTCCTGCAGCATGCCGGCGACCGCCAGGGACATTTCGCGCAGCGTGCCGGCGCGGGCCAGCAGGCGGCCGACGGTCTCGGCCGCGGCGGGTTCGGCGCGCAGATCGTCCAGCGCGGCGGTCAGCAGCGGCAGGGAGGAGAGGTAGCGTTCCGGCCCCGCCCGCTCGAAGGCCAGCTCGGCCGTCGCCTGTTCCCAGCCATTGCCTTCCTGCCCGACCAGCAGGCTGTCGGGGACGAAGACGTCGTCGAAGGTGATCTCGTTGAACCCCTCCTCCCCCACCAGGTCGAGGATGGGGCGGATGGTGATGCCGCTGCTGCGGCAATCCACCAGGAACTGGCTCAGCCCCTGGTGCTTCGCCTTGGGGTCGGGCGCCGGCGCGGTGCGCAGCAGCGCGATCATGAAGTCGCAGCGATGCGCGTTGGTGGTCCAGACCTTGCGGCCATTGATCCGCCAGCCGCCCGGCACCTTCTCCGCCCGGGTGCGCAGGCTGGCGAGGTCGGAGCCGCTGTCGGGCTCCGACAGGCCGATGGCGAAGGCCAGCTCGCCGGAGACGATGCGGGGCAGGAATTCGCGACGTTGTTCCTCGGTGCCCAGCCGCAGGATCAGCGGGCCTGACTGCCGGTCCCCGATCCAGTGGGCGCCGACCGGGGCGCCGGCCGCCAGCATCTCCTCCAGCACCACATAACGTTCCAGCGCGCTGCGCTCCCCGCCGCCATAGGCGCCGGGCCAGGTCATGCCGATCCAGCCGCGCCTGCCCACCTCGCGCGAGAATTCGCGGTCGAACCCCATCCAGGAATAGGCGCGGACCATGGGGGACCAGTGCCGCCCCGCCTCCGCCAGGAAGGCGCGGAGATCGGTGCGCAACGCCGCCGCCTCCGGCGGCAGGTCCCGCAAGTCGAAGCGCAAGCCGGCCATGGTCCGGTTCCCTCCTGCCCGTTTGGCGTCTGACTTGGCCCATTCCGGCCGGGCGCGCCACCCCCCTCGACAGGGCGGGGCGGGGTGGCTTTCCTGCCGGGGATGCGAGGGGGTGGGCTATGCACGGCCTTGGGGACAAGTTCGGGATCGGCCAGCCGGTACGGCGCAAGGAAGACGTCCGGCTGCTGACCGGGCGCGGCACCTATACCGACGACATCGACCGGCCCGGCCAGGCGCATGCCTTCGTCCTGCGCTCGCCGCATGCCCATGCCCGGATCGTCTCCATGGACACCGCGGCGGCGCAGGCGGCGCCCGGGGTGCTGGCGGTGCTGACCGGGCATGACGCCGCCGCCGACGGCATCGGGCATTTCCCGGTGATGGTGGATGTCCCCGGCAAGGGTGGGACGAAGCTGTTCCCCACCCCGCGCCCGATCCTGCAGACCGAACGGGTGCGCTTCGTCGGCGACCCCGTCGCGCTGGTGGTGGCGGAGACCCGCGCCCAGGCGCAGGACGCGGCCGAGTTGATCGAGGTGGAGTACGAGACCCTGCCCAGCGTCACCGACACCGCCGCGGCGCTGGACCCGGGCGCGCCGGTGATCTGGGAGGCGAATGGCAGCAATCTTTGCGTGCTGTGGGACAGCGGGCGGGAGGCGGAGGCGGAGGCCGCCTTCGCCGGCGCCGCGAAGACCGTGCGCCTAGAGCTGGTCAACAACCGCGTTGTCGGCAACCCGATGGAGCCGCGCGTCGCCATCGGCGAATACGACGCGACGACGGAGAGCTGGACGCTGCACTCCCCCACCCAGGGCGTGATGCGGGTGCAGGACGGGCTGGCCCGGCTGGTGCTGAAGGTGCCGAAGGAGAAGCTGCGGGTGATCTCGCCGGATGTGGGCGGCGGCTTCGGCCTGCGCGGCAAGATTTTTCCTGAGTCTGGCATGGTTCTCTGGGCAGCCCGACGCTTGGGCAGGCCGGTGAAATGGCTCAGCGGCCGCACCGAGACCTTCATGTGCGACCCGCATGGCCGCGACCATGTCACCCGCGCGGAGATGGCCTTCGACGCCCATGGGAAGACGCTCGGCGTGAAGATCCGCACCTTCGCCGCCATGGGCGCCTATCTGCAGGATTTCGGGCCGCGCGTGCCGACCGTGGCGGGCGCGCGCATCATGGGCACGGTCTACGACATCCAGGCGTTGAACGCCCAGGTCAGCTGCGTCTTCACCAACACCACGCCGACCGATGCCTATCGCGGCGCCGGGCGGCCGGAACAGGCCTATGTGCTGGAACGGCTCTACGACTTGGGCGCCGAAGCCTTCGGCATCGGGCGGGACGAGATCAGGCGGCGCAACTACATCAAGCCGGCGCAGATCCCCTATACCAACGTGGTCGGCAACGCGATCGACAGCGGGCTGTTCGCCGAGACGCAGGACCGCGCGCTGGCGCTGGCGGACTGGCAGGGCTTCCCGGCCCGGCGCGCCGAGGCGGCGCGGCGCGGCCGGCTGCGCGGCATCGGCCTCGGCTACTTCATCGAGGCCTCGGGCGGCCAGCCCAGCGAATGGGCGCGCGTGGCCTTCGAGGCGGACGGGACCGTCGCGCTGACCGTCGGCACCTTCAGCCATGGGCAGGGGCACGAGACCGCCTTCGCCCAGATCATCCACCACAAGCTCGGCATCCCCTTCGACGCGGTGCGGCTGATCCAGGGCGACACGGCGGTGGTGGCGCAGGGCAACGGCACCGGCGGCTCCCGCTCCTCCCAGATGGGCGGGGTGGCGGTGGCGCGGGCCTCCGACCTCGTGCTGGCCAAGGCGCGGCGGCTGGCGGCGCACCGGCTGGAAGCGGCGGTGGACGACGTGGAATTCGCCGATGGCGTCTTCCGCGTGGCCGGCACCGACCTGGCCCTGACCTGGACCCAGGTGCTGGAGGCGGCGCAGGCGCCGCCGGAAGGCGAGACCCCAGGCCTCGACGAGCAACTGGTCTATACCCGCAGCACCGAGTGCAATTTCCCCAATGGCTGCCATGTGGCGGAGGTGGAGGTGGACCCGGACACGGGCCGCGTGGAGATCGTCCGCTACGCCGCCGTGGACGATGTCGGCACCGTCATCAACCCGATGCTGGTGCATGGCCAGAGCCATGGCGGCATCATGGCCGGCATCGGCCAGGCGCTGCTGGAGCACGCGGTCTATGACCCCGAGAGCGGGCAGTTCCTGAGCGCCAGCTTCCAGGATTACTGCCTGCCGCGGGCGGCCGACGCGCCGGGCTTCGACCTGGATTTCCACATCGTGCCCTGCCCGAACAACGACCTGGGCGTGAAGGGCGCCGGCGAAGGCGGGGCCTGCGGCGCGCCGCCGGCCATCGTCTCGGCCATCTGCGACGCGCTGGGCATCCCGCATATCGACATGCCGGTCACGCCGGAGAAGGTCTGGCGCGTGCTGGCTTTGCGGGAGCGGAAGGCGGCATGAGGTCGGGCCGGAGGCGCGCGGAATGACCCAATCCTTCCTCCCGGCCGTCTTCATGCGCGGCGGCTCCTCCAAGGGCGTGTTCTTCCACGCCAAGGACCTGCCGGCGGACCGCGCGGCGGTGGACCCCATCCTGCTCTCCGTGCTCGGCAGCCCGGACCCCTATGGGCGGCAGCTGGACGGCATGGGCGGCGGCATCTCCTCCCTCTCCAAGGCCGTGCTGATCGGCCCGCCGAGCCACCCGGAGGCCGATGTGGACTACACCTTCGCCCAGGTGGCGGTGGACAGGCCGGTGGTGGACTGGAAGGGGAATTGCGGCAACCTCTCCTCCGCCGTCGGGCCCTTCGCGGTGGACGAAGGCCTGGTGCGCGTCGCGGATGGCGAGGCGCTGGTGCGCATCCACCAGGTGAACACGCGGAAGATCATCCATGCCCGCTTCCCGGTGCGGGAGGGCCGGGCCGAGGTGCGGGGCGATTTCGCCATCGCCGGCGTCGCGGGGACGGGGGCGCGCATCCGGCTGGACTTCCTCGCGCCCGGCGGGTCGCAATGCGCCGCGCTGCTGCCGACCGGCAGCCCGGTGGATGTGCTGGAGATCCCCGGCTTCGGCCCGCTGCGCGCCAGCCTGGTGGATGCCGCCAACCCGGCGGTCTTCGTGGCGGCGGCGGATCTCGGCCTGACCGGCGCCGAGACGCCCGACGCCATCGAGGCGCGCGCCGACCTGATGGCGCTGCTGGACCGCATCCGCCGCCTGGCCGGCGTTGCCATGGGGCTGGCGGCGACCGAGGCGGCGGTCGGCCTCGCCTCCCCCCGCGTCGCGCTGGTGGCGGGGCCGACCGCCGCCCGCACGCTGGACGGCGGGGTGCTGGACCCGGCCGGCCATGACGTGACCATCCGCATGCTGTCCATGGAACGCCCGCACCGCGCCGTGCCGATGACCGGCGCCATGGGCCTTGCCGTCGCCTGCCGGGTGGAGGGCAGCATCCCGCAGGCCCTGGCGAGGCGCGGCGCGCGGCCGGAGGAGATCCGGGTCGCGCATCCTTCCGGCACGCTGGCGGTGGGGGCCGAGGTGCGGCGGGACGACACGGGCTGGCAGGCCGACAGCGCGGTGGTGTTCCGCACCGCCCGCCGCCTGATGCAGGGGCAGGTCGCTTTGCCCCTGTAGCGGCTTCGGTCGCCTGCCGGCCCGCTCCCGCCGCCGCCGCTGGCGGCGAGCGTCGGGCCAGGCCGCAAGGTCAGCTCCGCAGCGCCTCGGCCACCGGCCAGCCGCGTTCCAGCCGCTTGCACAGCCGGGCATAGGGCACGCCGGCGCGCTCGGCCGCCTCGTGCAGGGTCATCTGCCGGCCGCGCCAGGCGACCAGGCGGCGCGGCACGCCGCGGCGCGGCACATCCGCCTGCCATTCGGCATTGTCCGGGCCGAAGGCGCGGGACGGGTCGGGGCGGACCAGGCGATGCCGTTCGGACGGCCGCGGGCCGACATCCTCGAGGAAGGCGGCGAAGCCCTGGCCCTTGCCGGCGCGCCAGCGGCGGCAGACCCGCACATCCTCCATCCGGTGCAGCATGGCCTGCCAGGCCCAGTATTCCGGCGCCGCCCGGCCATTGGCCCGGCCGCCATGCTTCAGCAGCCTCTCCCGCGCCACGCTGGTGCGGACGCAGCCGCAGCTGCGGGTGGTGGCCAGGCGCAGCCGGTCCTCCCGCACCTCGGTCAGGTTGCCGCAGTCGCAGCGGCACACCCAGCGGCGGCGGGAGAACTGCCCGCGCCACTCATAGGGCTCGCCCTCATGCTCAACCCGCAGCAGGCCGATGCGCGAGCCTGGCCGGACCGAGCTCGTCCGGCTGCCGGTGCCCCAGGCCGGGGCGTAGGACCGCCGCTTCCCGGACGTCTTGCGGGTGCGGGTTGCCATCCAGGTTTCTCCTCCGCGCCATCGCCTGCCTGGGGGTCTTCTCCGGGCAGGCGGAGTCGCCAGAATCCTGATGCAAACAGACCCTGCTTTAATAGGGGCTCAACGCAAGCGTTACGAATCCGCCAGTCACGCGGCGCGGCGCCGCGCGCCGCGGCGGATCAGACGGAGAAGTATTTCGCCTTCGGATGGTGAAGCACGATGGCGCTGGTCGATTGCTCGGGGTGGAGCTGCCACTCGTCGCTGATCGAGACGCCGATGCGCTCCGCCCCCAGCAGCCGCAGCAGCGGCTCCTGGTCCTCCAGCCGCGGGCAGGCGGGGTAGCCGAAGGAATAGCGGCCGCCGCGATAGCCCTGGGACAGCATCTTCTCCATGTCCCGGTCGTCGTGCTGGGCGAAGCCCCATTCGGCGCGGATGCGCTTGTGGACGTATTCCGCCATCGCCTCGGCCATTTCCACGGACAGGCCGTGCAGGTAGAGGTAGTCCTGGTAGCGGTTGTCCTCGAACCAGTCGCGCGCCATGTCGCTGGCCTTCTGGCCGACGGTGACGACCTGCAGGCCGATGACGTCGCGGGCGCCCGGCCCGTCCTCGATGTCGCGGACGAAGTCGGCGATGCACTCGCCATCCTGCTTCGGCTGGCGCGGCAGGCTGAAGCGGCAGGCCTCGGTCACCCCGTCCTGCTCGAACAGCACCAGGTCGTTGCCCTGGCCGGCGCATTTCCAGTAGCCGTAGATGGCCTGCGGCCGGAGGATCGCCTGCTCCTCCGTCAGCGCCAGCATGCGCTTGAGAACGGGGCGCAGCTCCTGCTTCGCCCAGCCGAGGAAATCCTCCAGGCTGCGGCCCTGCTTCCGGAAGCCCCACTGGAATTGGTACAGGCTGCGCTCGTTGATGAAGGGCACCACGGCCTTGGGCGCCGCCTCGATCACCCGCGCGCCCCAGAAGGGCGGGTCGGGGATCGGCTCGCCCTCCGTCACCCGGCGGCGGCGCCCCTGGGCGTAGTTCACGTCCACCGGGGCGAAGCCGCGCGGGTCGGCGGTGCCCAGCGTCCGGCTCTCGTTCCGCGCCTTGCCCTTGCGCTTCGACTGCACCGCGGCGAGGTAGTCGTCGAAGCCGTTGCCCGTCACCTTGTCCATCAGGTGCAGGCCGTCGAAGGCATCCCGCGCATAGGCGACGCGTCCCGACGCATAGGCGCGGACGCAGTCATCCTCGACATAGTTGCGGGTCAGCGCGGCGCCGCCCAGCAGCACCGGCACGTCGAGGCCGATGCGCGACATCTCCTCGAGGTTCTCGCGCATCACCACGGTGGACTTCACGAGAAGGCCGGACATGCCGATGGCATGCGCGCGGTGTTCCTTGACCGCCGCGACCATGTCGGCCAGCGGCACCTTGATGCCCAGGTTGACCACGCGGTAGCCGTTGTTGGTCAGGATGATGTCGACCAGGTTCTTGCCGATATCGTGCACATCGCCCTTCACCGTGGCGAGCACGATAGTGCCCTTCTCCTGCCCCTCGATCTTCTCCATGAAGGGCTCGAGGTAGGCGACGGCCGCCTTCATCGTCTCCGCGGACTGGAGGACGAAGGGCAGCTGCATCTTGCCGGCGCCGAACAGCTCGCCCACCACCTTCATCCCGTCCAGCAGGATGTCGTTGATGATGGACAGCGGGGCGATGCCCTGGTCCAGCGCGTCCTGCAGCTCCTCGTTCAGGCCCTTGCGGTCGCCGTCGACGATCCGGTCCTTGAGGCGGCCCTCGACCGTCTCGGCCTTCTTCTTGGCGCCGGTATCCGCCGCCTTGCGGCCGGCGAAGAGCTCCAGCATCCGCTGCAGCGGGTCGTAGCCCTCCCGCCGCCGGTCGAAGATCAGGTCCTCGGCGACCTGCACCTCCTCGGCCGGGATCTGGTGCAGCGGCTTGATCTTGGAGACATGGACGATCGCCCCGGTCATGCCGGCCTTCACGGCGTGATCCAGGAAGACGCTGTTCAGCACATGCCGCGCCGCCGGGTTCAGGCCGAAGCTGATGTTGGACAGGCCGAGGATGATCTGGATGTCCGGGAACGCGTCCCGGATCATCCTGATGCCTTCCAGCGTCCATTGGCCGAGCTTGCGGTCGTCCTCGTTGCCGGTGGCGATGGTGAAGGTCAGCGGGTCGATCAGCAGGTCGCTCTGCGGCAGGCCGTGCTTGTCGCAGGCGAACTCCACCAGCCGGCGGGCGATCCGCAATTTGTCCTCGGCCGTCTTCGCCATGCCCACCTCGTCGATGGTGAGGGCGATGACGGCGGCGCCGAATTTCTTGGCGAGGATCAGCCGGTCCTCGGCCGCCTTCTCGCCATCCTCGAAATTGATCGAGTTGATGATCGGCTTGCCGCCATGCAGCTTCAGCGCGGCCTCGATGACCGGCGTCTCGGTGGAATCGATGACCAGGGGCGCGTTCACCGAGGAGGTGAAGCGGCGCACCACCTCGTTCATCTCGGCCATCTCGTCGCGGCCGACGAAGGCGGTGCAGAGGTCGAGGCTGTTCGACCCCTCCCCCACCTGCTCGCGGCCGATGGCGACGCAGCCATCCCAGTCATGCGCCGCCTGCCGCTCCCGCCAGGCCTTGGAGCCATTGGCGTTGCAGCGCTCGCCGATGGAGAAATACGCATTCTCCTGCCGCAGCGCGACCGCGCCATAGAGCGAGGCGACGGAGGGCACCCAGTGGTACTTGCGGGCGACCGGCACCGGCCGATGCGCGGTCCCCTGCGCGCCGTGCCTGCGAAGCATGGCGTCCAAAGCGGCGATATGGGGGGTGGAGGTGCCGCAGCAGCCGCCGATCAGGTTCACCCCGTCCTCGCGGACGAAGCGCTCCATCCAGGACGCCATCTCGGCGGCGCCCAGCGGGTAGTGGGTCTTGCCGTCCACCAGTTCCGGCAGGCCGGCATTGGGCTGCACGCTGATCAGGCCGGGCCAGTTCTGGCTGAGCCAGCGGACATGCTCGGCCATCTCCTGCGGCCCGGTGGCGCAGTTGAGGCCGATCAGCGGCACGTCCAGCGCATGCACCACCGTGCTGGCGGCGGCGATGTCCGGCCCGACCAGCAGCGTGCCGGTGGTCTCGACCGTCACCTGCACGAAGACCGGGATGTCCTTGCCCGCCGCGCGGGTCGCCGCCTTGGCGGCGTTCACCGCCGCCTTGATGTAGAGCGTGTCCTGGTTGGTCTCGGTCAGCAGCGCATCCACGCCGCCGGCGATCAGGCCGCGGCACTGTTCCTCCAGCGCCGCCTGCAGCGCGTCGTACTGGATATGCCCCAGGCTCGGCAGCTTGGTGCCCGGGCCGATATCGCCGATGACCCAGCGGTCCCGGCCATCGGCGAAGCTGTCGGCTGCCTCGCGCGCCAGCTCCACCGCGATGCGGTTGATCTCGAAGGCCTTCCCCTCAAGCTCGAACTCGCCGAGCGTCACGGGGCTGCCGCCGAAGCTGTTGGTCAGCACCATGTCGGCGCCGGATTCGTAGTAGCTGCGATGGATCTCGCGGACGATGTCGGGGCGCGAGAGGTTCAGCACCTCCGTGCAATTCTCCTTGCCCCAGTAGTCCTTGTCCACGTCCAGCGACATGGCCTGCACGCGGGCGCCCATCCCGCCGTCGCAGAGCAGCACGCGGTCGCGCAGGGCATCGAGGAGGTGCGGACGGGCCATGGGGGGCGATGTTCCCGGGGATCAGAAGGTGAGCGCGGAAAGGGCGGGGGCGGCGACCAGGCCCGGCAGGCGCCGGGCGGGCCAGAGGCGGATGGCAAGCTCGCCGGGCACCAGCACCGGCGGCAGGGCGACGCAGCCGGCGGAGCCGAGCCAGCCGGCGATGGCGGCATCGTCGAAGCCGGGCCAGCGATGCGCATGGCGTTCCAGCACCAGGCCATGCTCATGCGGCGCCAGGTCGATGATCACCAGCAGCCCGTCCGGCCGCAGCACCCGCGCGGCCTCGGCCAGGGCGGCCGCCGGGTCGTCGGCGTAGTGCAGCACCATCTGCAGGGCGGCGACGTCGAAGCCGGCATCCGGCAGGGGCAGGCGGTACATGTCGGCCTGCCGCACGGCGCAGCGGCCGGCCAGGCCGCGCTCCGCCAGGCGGGCGCGGGCCAGCGCCAGCATCTCCCGGCTCGCATCGATGCCGAGGGCGCGGTCGGCCCGGTCCGCCACCAGCTCCAGCAGCCGCCCGGTGCCGGTGCCGATATCGAGGAAGCGCGGGATGGCCGGCGGCAGCAGCGACAGGAAGGCCTGCTCGATGGCCGAGGCCGGCAATTCCAGGGCGCGGATCTCGTCCCAGTCCGCGCCGTCGCGGCGGAAGGCGTCGGAGGCTTCCCGCGCCCGCTCGGCCGCGAGGCGCACGGCGGCGCGGCGGTCGGCGGCCAGCACCGGGTCTTCCTCCGGCAGGCGGGCCAGCAGCATGCGCGCCAGCTCCGCCCCCGGCGGCAGCTGGAAATAGGCATTGGCGCCTTCCGGCACGCGTTCCAGCAACCCCGCCTCGACCAGCAGCTTCAGGTGGCGCGACAGGCGCGGCTGGGACTGGCCCAGCACCTCGCACAGATCGGTCACGCAGAAGGCGCCCCGGGCGCAGAGCGCGAGCAGGCGGAGCCGCGTCGGCTCCGCGGCGGCGCGCAACTGGGCCAGCATCTTGTCCATGCGGGGCTGAATGACATAAAGATATCCTTATGTCGAGTATCCCTTTCGGGAGACTGAATGCATGGCCTGGACCCTCGATGCGCGGATCCCGCTGCAGGTGACGGCGGATGCAGCCGCCCTGGCGGCGGCGCTGGCGGCCGGGCCCCGGGCCGCGGTGCTGGCCGAGGCGCCGCCCCCCGCCCTGCCCGCGGGCGCG
>NZ_SMOA01000270.1 GCF_004353985.1 Paracraurococcus ruber
CGCCAGCCCATGCGGCCCGGCGCCGGCGGCGAGCCGCGCGGCCACCGTCCCGTCGGCGCGGTCCAGCAGCGCGACCTCCGCCGTCGCGCCCGCCCCGCCCTCCTGGCCGACCCAGAGATGCAGGCCGGCGGGGTCGAGCGCGAGGGCCGCCGGCCGGCCGCCGACCGCGATCCGCCGCCGCTCCACCCAGCGGCGGGTGTCGATCTCCGCCACCTCGCCGCGGTCGGGCAGGGCGACATAGAGCGCCTCGCGCGCCAGGTCCTCGGCATAGCCGCCGGCGCGGGCGGCAAGGTTGACCACCGCCAGCAGCCGGGTGCGGGCATTCCCGCCGACCGGGTCCAGCGCATAGACCGCGCCGTTCCCGCCCAGCACGGCCAGTTGCCAGCCGTTGAAGTCCAGCTCCGCCTGCCGGCCGAGCCGGGCCTGGATCAGGCCGCGCACCCGTTCCCGGCAGGCGGCCGCCTGCACCTCCGCCCGCTCGCCCCAGGCGGCCGGGCGCAGGCCGCGGGCCGGCCGGCCGTCCTCGGCGGCGAAGTCGAGGCGCAGCAGCGCCACCTCGCCGGGCCGCGGCGGGCCGCCGCCGGCATCCGCGAGGGTCAGCGTGGCGGAAATCCCCGCCATGCCATGCGTCAGGACCACCGGTCCCTCCGCGGCCGGGACCTGCCCGGCCGGGAGGAGCAGTGCGGCGAGCAGCGCTGCGCGCCTCATGGCGTCACCCTCAGGATGCCCCACTGGCCGCCATCGAAGGCCAGGGGGAACATGTTGCGGAAGAGGTAGTCGCCGGCCACCCGGAAGGGGCCGCCCGCCTGCTCCACCACGATGTCGAAGTGGTTGGCGGGCCCGACGCCCTCGCGGTTCGACAGCCACTGGCCGGGACGGTAGCCGGGCCGGCCGCGCACGCCCTCGATCCGCTGCGACGGGACCGTCCCGGCGACATAGGGCCGCTCGAGGAAGGCGTGGCCGTGCAGGGTGAAGCTGGCCGTCCGGGTATGGCCGCCCGGCTGCAGCAGGCGGAAGCGCAGCTCCTGCCCCGCCCGCGCGGTGAAGATCGGCGTGCGCGGGTCGCCGCCGGCGATGGCGTTGGACAGCGCGCGGGAATAGTCCAGCTCCCGCGTCAGCTCGAACACCTCCCCGGGCGGATGGCCGACGCGCGCCCACATCGGCTCCGTGCGGTAGTTGAAGCCGTAGAGGCCAGCATCCTGGCTGTCGTCGAGCCCCTTGCAGCCGGTGGTGACGATGCTCACCGGCTCGCCGGCGGCATCCGCCGCGCCCTCGCCCGCGCCGCTCGGGCAGACCGGCCGGCCGCTGGCGCGCAGCCCGACATCGTCGTGATAGACCAGGACGAAGTCGCGGAAGCTGCGGCCGTCCGGGGTCACCACCGTCGCCTGGGCGCGGCTGGTGCTGTCTTCCGTCCACACCGCGCCCTGCGGCAGCACCACCAGCGCGCCGACCAGGCCCTTGCCGGGATGCCGCAGCCGGTCGGCCGGCATCAGGTTGATGGCGCCGAACTCGACCGGCACGGCGTCCAGCCGCACCTGGCCGGCCGCCACCGGCATCTCCCGCAGCACGCCGGCATACCAGCGATAGGTCACCGCCTGGCCGCTGGCCGCGGTCTGGCTCGTGCTCCGCACGCCGTTCCGCACCGTGGCGTTCAGCCCGACATTAGCGCCGTCGCTGCGGCTGAGATCGGCGGTGACGAGCTGCGCGTGCAGCCCGACCTCGGCCGAGGGCCGCAGCTGGTTCATGTTGAACCGGTCGACCAGGAAGGGCAGCGCCACGAAATTGTGGTTCGCGGCGTCCACCACGCCGGCCGCCCAGCTGGCGGGCAGGCGGTTGGTCAGCGTCACCTCGATGCAGTCGCCCGCCGCGGCGCGCAGCACCAGCGGCTCCACCGGCCGCCCGGCGATCAGCCGGCCGTTGGAGAGGTCGGTGTCGCGCACGAAGAGCGCGCCGGTCGGGTCGATCAGCGGCCCGCGCTGGCCGGCATAGTTGCCCGCGCGGTCGTTCCAGGTGAGGCCGTTGGCGCCGATCGCGCTCGCCGCCGAGACGGCGGAGATCGCGTAGCGGCGGACCGGCGCGGCCGCCGGGCAGACGCCGTTGAACTCCGCCAGGTTGGTGACGGCCGAGGTCGCGCCGGCCGTCACCGTGCCCGCCCCCGTGCTCACCGTGCGCTGGGCCGGCGGCGCGTTGTTGGGCAGCGGCCGCAGGTCGGGCTGCTGGAACTCGTAGGTGCGCAGCAGGCCCCAGGCGCCGTTCCAGTAGCCGTCGATGCCCCCGGACGCGGCATAGAGATGGTCCACCGTCGCCGCCAGGTCGCCTTCCGGCGGCACGACCTGCGAGACGAACTCGAAATGCTCGGAGATGCCGAGCTGCTGCGCCGACCGCCAGCCGGAAGCGGGGTCGTCCTTGTTGGCCAGCCAGCGTGCGCCATGGATATGCGCGACATGCGGCTCCTCATGCGCGCCGGCCAGCAGGCGGATCTGGATCCGGTCCCGCTTGTAGGCGCGCAGCAGGGGCGTCCAGGGATCGCCGGGCTGGATGCTGCTGGTCAGCGGCGGATAGGTGTTGGGCTGCCGGTTGTAGTCCGCCATGGCCCGGGTGATGTCGGAGCGGAAGGCATAGGCGGGGTCGCCCGCCCGGCCCGCCGCCTGCGCCCCGGGGCCCGAGCCGTCCGGCCGCGGCGCGTTCGGGTCGAACAGCCGGTGGGCCAGCGGCTCGTTGCGGTAGTTCACGGTGTAGGTGCCCGGATCGGCGACCGAGATCGCCTGCGGGCAGGGCAGCGGCGCGCCGCCCGGGCAGCGGTTGGCGCGGCCGACCAGGTAGGGCAGGCCGATGCGGTCGCGCGCCGGGCTGTTCACCGCACGCGCCGGGTCCGGCGCCGGCCGGCCGAGCCCGTCCACGCCGCCGCCCTTGGCATAGGCATGCACGAAGTCGGCGACCTGCAGGTTGAACTCGCGGAAGCTTTCCGCCGGGTTCGGCATGATGATGCGGGCCGCCCAGCTGGTCGGGCCGCCATCCGGCCGCTGGTAGCCGAGCGGCGTGTCGCTCTCGGCCATCAGCCAGGTCGAGCCGCGCGGCTCGATCACCACCGAGGAATAGAGGCCGTTCTGCTGGTGGGTGGAAGGGCCGAAATGATCATGCGTGAAGACCGAGCCGAGGCCGCGATCCACCCCGTTCTGGTCGGTCACCGGGTCGGCGTACCAGCGCTGGACGGTGGTCATGGCGCCGAGCCATTCGTTGTTCGGCCCCGCCCCGAAGAAGGGATGCGGCACCGCCAGCGGGCAATTCGCGCCGGTCTGGCCCTCGGCGCAGCCGTAGTTGCGCCGGATGGCGGCGATGCGCTCGCGCACCTCGCCCGGGGCCAGCGTGCCGTCCTCGTAGTTCCAGCCATTGGCGGAGCCGTCGGCCGAGGTGACGTCGAACTTCACCAGGTGGATGTGCTGGCCGATGATGTCGGTCGGCGTGCGCACCTGGTAGTCGTCCAGCTCGTAGACATGCGGCACCAGGTTGGCGTGCTGGTACTCCACGCAGTCGCCGGAATGCACGCGGATCACCAGCGGCTCCGGCGGGCGCGTGCCGGCGAGCGTCGGCGCCACGTCCTCCCACAGCGCCGACATGCGGGCCTGCGGGTAGTGCCAGCCGGCGCGGTTCAGCGTCATGCGCAGCTGGATGGCGGCGCCCTTGTAGGTGCGCGTCACCGCGCTCCAGCTGCCATCCTCGTTGTCGGGGCGGCAGGGATCGGCATAGGGCGCGCCGCGCACCGGCGGGCGGCCATTGGTGACGAAGGCGCGCGGCGTGCCGTCATGCGTCACGCTGGGATGCGTCCGCAGCGCGTGGAAGGCCATGGCGGCGCGCTCGGACGGCTCGCCGGTCTCGGCCAGCCAGCGCACCTGCAGCCGCTCCGTCACCTTGTCGAGGTCGAGGCGGTCGAGCTGCGCCATCGCCTCCCCGCCCACGGCGACATGCCGCGGCAGGCCGCCATCGTGCAGCGTGTCGAGCGGCGGGCGCGGCGGCCGGTGGCCGGCGACGCCCGGGACGAAGAACGGATAGCCCGGGTTGTCCCCGGCCTCCGTCCCGCCGGCCAGCACCACCTGGCCCTGCTCGATCCGCACCGGCGCCGGCAGCGGGGCCAGCGCCATGCCGGGCAGCGGCACCAGCGCGTAGATCGGCGTGCCGCGCTCGATCTCGCCATCCGGCAGGGCGCGGGAATAGGGCAGCGGCCGGCCTTCAGAGTCGAGCGGCGTGCCCCATTCGAAGGTGTCGTGCACCCGCCAGAGGCCCCACATGCCCTGGGCGAAATGCGGGTAGAGGTGGCAGTGGAAGATGCTGTCGCCGATCGTCTGGTTGCGGTTGCCCGACCCGTTGAAGGCGATCTCGTAGGTCCGCCCGCTGCCCGGGGCGACGAACTGGCTGTCGAGATAGGCCGCGCCCGTGCTCTCCGGGTTGGACAGCCACTGGTGGGCGTGCAGGTGGAAGATGTGCTGCTCCGCCCCGGCATGCAGGTTCCGCATGCGCAGCCGGTCGCCGAGATAGCTCGGGAACACATTGGCCGGGTCGGCGGGATAGAGCGCCCGGGTCGCCTTGGGCGCCGCCGGGTCCACCGTGCCGTCCGGCCGCAGCGCGCTGGCGGCCGGGACGTCCACCACCAGCGCCGGGTCGTTGCCGGCCCAGGAGGTGAGGAAGAATTCCTCGTACTTGCATTCCGCGCAATGCGCCGCCGGCCCGACGCCCAGCCGGTTGGCCAGCACCTGGTTGCCGGCGCCGGTGATGCCGTAGTTGATGCCGAAGGCATCGCCCACGCCATGCAGCGTGTGGCCCAGCACCGGGTCGCGGAACTGCGGGAAACCCTGGATCGACTTCACCTCGTCATGGAAGAGGATGGTGAACTCGCGATAGGGCTCCTGCCGGCTGCGGGTGCCGGCGCCCGGCCCCTGCTCCTTCGTCTTGTTGGGCTCGAGGACCGGGTTGGCCGCCATCGTCGCGGTGTGCGGGCCGCGGGCCGGGCCGGTGACGATGGCATGCAAGTCGCCATGCACGATCCGGCTGCCCTGCAGCATCGCCAGGATCGGCCGGCCGGCCTTCGGGTGGCCGGCCGGGTAGGTGGCGTCGTAGTTGATCCGCGGATGCCCGGTCGGCAGCAGCATCGGCTGGCCGCCCGGCCCGCGCTCCGTCGCCAGGTCGAGCTCGGCCCGCGTCACCTGGCTGCGGTACCACTCCGCGCCGGCGGGCTGCACCGTGACGGCGCCGAACATGCCGAAGCCGAGCGAGCCGGTATTGGCCTCCCCGCCCGTGGTGACGCCCTGGTTGTAGAATAGAAAGGTACCCTCGACCGGGGCGTGCAGCTTGTAGGTCGTGCTGCCGCCGGGGGCGACCAGGCTGGTCGCGTTGCGGCCGACATGCGCGCCGTCGTCCTGGATGCCCCGGACATAGCTGAGGCCGGCGACATGCAGGCCGGCCATGCGCGTCGCCGGCTGGTCGATGGAGATGCCGGTCCCGTCATCGGCCTCGACCGGCACCGGGTTGAGCAGGTTGGTGAAGGAGATGGTCAGGCAGTCGCCGGCATTCATGCGCAGGACCAGCGGCCGCGGCCGCTGGTCGTCCCGCAGCTTCACCCGGCCGGGCATCAGGGCGCCGGAGCCCGAGACGGGCACCACGTCGTCCCTCAGGGCATAGATCATGAAGGCGGGGTAATGCGACCCGTAACGGTTGAACTGCACCGCCTGGTCGAGGGCGACAACGTCCGCCGACAACTCCCGCGTGCAGGCGGCAGTCTGGGCACCCGCGGCCACCGGCCACAGGGCGCAAGCCAATGCGGCCAATGCGGCCATCGGGCCCCACTGGCCAGTCTTTGGTAATCCGTCCCGGCTATCCATACGATCCATTGTCATCCCATCCCGGAAGGGCCGCTGCCCTTCCACGCTCTGCACGCCGGCGTCCTCCTCGACGCATTGCTGCGACCAGCCCGTCGCAAGAATCCATTAATCTACACTTTCGTAATAATAACGACGGATTTTGTGTCGCTCGCCGATCAAATTTATTTTATATGAACATGGCCAACGAATGATATCGCGGTGCCTCAAATTAGATGCCCTGGACTGCTGCCGGGGATGGACACCGGCCATGACAATGGCGGGCGCGCAATGAGAAGGACGGACCGGGTGTGCTGATCGCGGGGGACCTGCCGCTGCTGCTGCCGGGCGCGGCCGGTACGGGCGCGCTGCTGGGCGCCGCCGGCCATGCCCTCGCGCGCGCCTGCGGTGCCGGCGCCGGCGGCCTCCTCCCGCTCGCCGCCTGTGGCGCGCTCGGCGCCTTGCCGGCTGCCCTGCTGCTGCCCCCCGCCGCCTGGCTCGGCGCCGGCGCGCTCGGCACCCTGCTGCTGGCCATCGCCCGGCTCGACCTCGTCACCGGGGAGGTGCATGCCGGCCTCGCCGGGCCGCTCGCCCTGCTCGGGCTGGCGCAGGGGTTCGCCACGGGCGCGCTGGCGTTGGCGGCGGCCGGGGCGGCGTTCGGCTACCTGCTCTGCCGCCTGGCGGAGGCCGGCTTCCGGGCGGCGACCGCCCGCGACGGCCTCGGCCGCGGCGATGCCTGGGTGCTCGGCGCCGCCGGTGCCTGGACCGGGCCGGGCGGGACCGGCCCCACCCTCGCCCTCGGCGCCGCCCTCGCCCTGTTCGCCGCCCTGTGCCGCGACGGCCGGCTGGCCCCCGGCGCGGCGCTGCCCTTCGCCCCCGCCCTAGCGGCCGGGGCCTGGATCGCCTGGCTCGCCGGCGGCGGCGTGGCCGGCTGGGGCGTGCCTTGAGCGACGACGCCTCCGCCCGCCTCGCCGCGCATCTGCGCGCGCATGGCCTGCTGCCCGCGGCGGCGCTCGCCCGCGCCGAGGAGGCGCGCCGCGGCACCGGGGAGACGCTGGCCGGCGCCCTGCTCGCCCTCGGCCTGCTGCCGGAGGAGGTGCTGGCCGATGCCCTGGCCGCGGCGCTCGGCCTGCCGCGGCTGGCCC
>NZ_SMOA01000271.1 GCF_004353985.1 Paracraurococcus ruber
CGGCGTTGCCGGCGCCGGCGCGCCTCGGCCGCCGCGCGCCACCGCCGGTCCCGGGGGGCGCGGTGAGCCCGGATCGCGGCAGGCCGCGGAAGCCCGCCTGCATGCAGGCGCGGCGCGAACCGCTCCGCTGCGGGAATGCGCGCCGATCCGCGACGCCATGGCGTCGTCCGATGCCCCCGCCCCGCCCATCCCGCCGGTTCCCACCACCGGAACGGCCCTGTAGGCTTCACGACGGAGCCGGCCAGCAAGGCCGGCCGAAACCGTCCGAGGAGACACCATGCACCGCAGGGCCCTGCTGGGCGCGGCGCTCGCCGCCCCCACCCTTCTGTCGATTCCGGTCCGCGCCCAGGGCGCCATCACCCTGAACGGCGCATCCCAGTTCGGCGACGAGCATCCCTATACCAAGGCGATGGTCCGCTTCGAGGAGCTGGTGAAGCAGTACTACGAAAAGCCGATCAATTTCGTGCTGCACAAGAACTCCTCGCTCGGCCTCGAGAAGCAGTATTTCGAGTACATGGCGCAGGGACGGGCGGTGGACTACGCCATCGTCTCCCCGGCACACATGTCCACCTTCAGCCGCGCCGCCCCCTTCATCGACGCGCCCTTCCTGTTCCGCGACCTGGCGCATTGGAACAGCGTGCTGGACCAGGACCTGTTCAAGCCGGTGGCGGATGAGGTCGAGAAGCGCGCCCGCGTGGTGATGATCGGCTATGGCGGCGGCGGCGTGCGCAACATCTTCGCCAACAAGCGGGTGACCGACCTGGCCGGGATGCGTGGCCTGAAGGTGCGCGTGCAGGGCGCGCCGATCTGGTCCCGGACCTTCTCGGCCGTCGGGATGTCGCCGACCGTCATCGCCTACAACGAGATCTACAACGCCATCCAGAACAACGTCATCGACGCCGGGGAGAACGAGGCGGCGGGCGTCGAGCAGATGCGCTTCTACGAGGTGGCGCCGGACCTGGCGATGACGCAGCACGCCATCACCATCCGCCCGCTCTGCTTTTCCGTCGGCACGCTGACGAAGCTGCCGAACGACCTGCAGGCGGCGATCCGCCGCGCCGGCAAGGAGGCATCGGCCTTCCACCGCCAGGCGGAATCCGGCGCCGACGGCCAGATCCTGGAGACGCTGGAGAAGGCCGGCCGCCTGCGCCGGGTGGAGTTCACCCAGCGCGCCGAGATGAAGCGCCTGGTGGACCCGGTGATGGCCGCCTATGCGAAGGAGATCGACGCGGACGGCATCCTCGGCCGGATCAACGCGCTGACCTCGTAACGCCGCGACGACCCCGGGCGGCCGGCCGGGATAGCCGCCCGGGCCTTCCTTCTCCGTTCTTCAGGACAGGTCATGCAAACCCATCGTCCCGGCGCGCCGGCGGCGCTGCGCGCCGTCAACCGCGCGCTCGCCGGCCTGATCACGCTGCTGCTCATCCTCGCGGTCGGCGTGCTGGTCCTCCCCGTCAGCCTGCAGATCTTCTCCCGCTACACCACCCTGATCCCGGCCTATATCTGGACCGAGGAGATGGCGCGCTTCTGCCTGGTCTACGCCGTCATGCTCGGCGCCATGCTGGCGGTGCGGGAAGGCACGCATTTCACCGTGGACGTCTTCCCGAAGCTGTCCGCGCGCGGGCAGGCCAAGCTGGAACTGCTCTCGGGCGTCTTCGTGCTGATCTTCGCCTTCGTCTTCCTGTGGTGGGGGATCGAGTTCACCGACTTCGCCTGGTGGCGCATCTCGGAACTGGCGGAGCTGCCGCTCTGGACCATCCACATCGCCTGGCCGGTCGCCGGCGCGGTCTGGATGCTGTTCCAGGCGGAGCGCATGCTGGACGCGGTCGCGGTGCTGCGGGGGGCGGCGTGATGGGCGGCAATGTCCTCTCGGCCAGCACCGCCGCCGAGATCCTCTTCGGCGTCTTCTTCCTGCTGCTGGTGCTGCGCGTGCCGGTCGCGGTCTCCCTCGGCCTCGCCTGCCTGCCGATCCTGCTGATCGAGCCGCGGCTGTCGCCCATGATGCTCGCGCAGGAGACCTTCAACGCCTACAACAGCTTCATCCTGCTGGCGGTGCCCTTCTTCCTGCTGACCGCCAACCTGATGAACATCGGCGGCATCACCGACCGGCTGATGAATTTCTCCCGCGCGCTGGTCGGGCATTTCCCCGGCGGCCTCGCGCAGATCAACGTCGTGCTGTCGATCTTCTTCGCGGGGATTTCCGGCAGCAGCACGGCGGATGCCGCCAGCCAGTCCAAGATCTTCATCGAGGCGCAGCGGAAGGAAGGCTATGACGACAGCTTCTCCGTCGCCATCACCGCCGTCTCCGCCGTCCTCGCGGTCATCATCCCGCCCTCCATCCTGATGATCGTCTGGGGCGGCGTGCTGACCGTCTCGATCGGCGCGCTGTTCCTGGCCGGCATCGTGCCCGGCCTGCTGATCGGGCTGGTGCAGATGGGCACCGTGCATGCCTATGCGAAGGCGCGCGGCTACCCGACCTATCCGCGCGCGACGCTGGGCGTCATCGGGCGGACCTTCCTCGTCTCCATCCCGGCGCTGACCACGCCGATGATCATCATCGGCGGCAAGATCTTCGGCTGGTTCACCGCGACCGAGAGCGCCTGCATCGCCGTGCTCTATGCCGGGTTCCTCTCGCTCGTCGTGTACCGGGAGATGACCTGGCGCGGCCTGGTGGATGCGCTGGGGGAGACGGGGCGGCTGGCCGGCGTCGCGCTGTTCTGCGTCGGCACCGCCTCCGCCTTCGGCTGGCTGCTGGCCTTCTACCAGATCCCGGAGGCGCTGCTGGCCGGCGTCTCCGCCTGGGGCATGGGGCCGATCGCCACCGGCTTCTTCATCGCCGGCGTCTTCCTGGTGGTGGGATGCTTCCTGGACGCCATCCCCGCCATCATCATCGTTGGCGCCATCCTGCAGCCGCTGGCGCAGGGCGTGGGCATGGACCCGGTGCATTTCGCCATGATCGGGATCGTGTCGCTGGCCTTCGGCCTGGTGACGCCGCCCTACGGGCTGTGCCTGATGATCGCCTGTTCCGTGGCCGGCATGCGCATCGCCGATGCGCTGAAGGACACCTGCATCATGCTGCTGCCGATGCTGGCGGTGCTGGCGGCGATCATCGTCTTCCCGCAGGTGGTGCTGTTCCTGCCGAACCTCATCTCGCCGGAATTCCTGCGATAGCAAGGGCGGGCCTTGCCCGCGCGGGACCCCATGGAGGTTCTGGAGCGTCGTCCATGGGGCCCGAACGGGCCGGGCCTTCGGACCCCTCGGGTCCGTGTCGCATCACAGACTCCCGCTCCCGGAAACCGGCGCGATGCGGGGCCGTTGCCCTCGCGCACCATGTTACGGGAGGCAGCGGATGCCGATCTCCACAATCCTGCTCATCGTCCTCGTCCTGCTGCTGCTCGGCGCCCTGCCGAGCTGGCCGCATAGCCGCGGCTGGGGCTACTACCCCTCCGGCGCGCTCGGCCTGATCCTGCTGGTCGTGGTGGTCCTGGCCCTGATGGGCCGACTCTAGCGGTTCCAAAGGCCCTTCGGCCTTTGGCGGGTCGGCGGCACTGCCGCCGACGGTTCGCGAAGGGCGCTGCCCTTCCCCGGACGTCGTCACCCGCGCCGCGCCGCAAGGAGGCGCGCCAGCGCCGCATCCCGCGCCGCGGCGAGGTCGGGGATCGGCTTCCCCTCCGTCTCCTCGGCGACGCCCTGGACCAGCGCGCGCTGCAGGTCGGGCGTCAGCTTCGGCTCGCCCAGGCTCGGCCACCAGCTTGTCACCGCCGGCATCAGGTGGCGCATGAAATGCTCGTAGCCGCCTTCCCCGCCCGCCAGGTGGAAGGTGGCGTGCGGGCCCATCAGCGCCCAGCGCAGGCCGGGCCCCTCGCTGATGGCGGCGTCCACATCCGCCACCGTCGCCACGCCCTCCGCCACCAGGTGCACCGCTTCCCGCCACAGCGCCGCCTGCAGCCGGTTCGCCAGGTGGCCCGGCACCTCCTTGCGCAGGATGATCGGGTGCTTGCCGATGGCGCGGTAGAAGGCGACGGCGGCCTGCACGGCGTCCTCGGTCGCGGTGCCGCCGCCCACCACCTCCACCAGCGGGATCAGGTGCGGCGGGTTGAAGGGATGGCCGATCACGATGCGGCCGGGATGCGCCGTGCCCTCCGACAGCCGGCTGGCCAGGAGGCCGGAGGAGGATGAGGCGATCACGACCTCCGCGGGCAGCCCGGCGCTGATGGCGCGCAGCAGGGGCTGCTTCACCTCGTAGCGTTCCGGCGCGCTTTCCTGCACGAAATGCGCGCCCTGCACGGCCTTCGCCGGGTCCGGCTCGAAGCGCCAGCGCGCCGGGTCGGCGTCCGGCGTCGCGCCCAATTGCTGCAGGATCGGCCAGGCGCCCTCGACCATGCGGCGGATCAGGTCGGGCGCGCCGGGGGACGGATCGCTCGCCACGACCTCCAGCCCGCGGCTGAGGAACCAGGCGGTCCAGGAGGCGCCGATGGTGCCGGCGCCGATGACGGCGACGCGGCGGATGCTCTCGGCTGGGATCATGCCTCTTCCTCCCTTTGTGCTTCGGCGCTCGGGCTCCCAATCTAACGCCGCGACGGGTTCGGGAGGCAGGGGTGATCGGGACGCGCGATATCCGCATCGGCGGGCGGGACTGGCGGGTGGCCGGCCAGGCGGAGGACAGCTTCTTCCAGCATGCCGACCAGCATGCCGCCGGCATGGCGGAGATGGCGGCCGTCGCCGCCGCCGTGCTGCCGCCGGACGGGGTGGTGCTGGATGTCGGCGCCAACATCGGCCTCTCCGCGCTCGCCCTGGCGCCGCTGCTGCCGCGCGGGCGCATCCTGGCGGTCGAGCCCTCCCCCGCCACGGCCGAGGCGCTGCGCCGCACCCTGGCGCTGAACGGGCTGGAAGGGCAGGTGGCGGTGGAGGCCGTCGCGCTCGGCGCCGCGCCGGGCATGGCGGAATTCCACGCCGCGGCGCATTCCGCCGGCGCGCATCTCATGGATGCGGCGACGCTCGCCGCCGATGGCCTGCCCAAGGTCCGCGTGCCGGTGGAGACGGTGGACGCGCTGGCGACGCGCCATGGCCTCGAACGGCTCGATTTCCTGAAGGTGGATGTCGAGGGATTCGAGACCGAGGTCTTCGACGGCGCGCGGGAGACGCTGGCGCGCTGCCGGCCGGTGGTCTTCGCCGAGTTCAACGCCTGGGTCCTGCAATGCAACCGCAACCAGAGCCCGCGCGCGGTGCTGGAGGATTGGCTGGCGCGCTTCCCGGTGGTGCATGCGCTGCGTGGCGACGCCGCGCCGATGCGGGTGGACGCGCGGTCCCTGCTGGACTTCCTGCACGACCACCTGGTGGTGCGCGGCTGCGCCGATGAACTGGTGATGGGCTGGGACGATGCCTGGGTCGGGCGCTACCGGGCGCGGACCTGACGCCCCGGGAGGGGAGCGCCGCCCCCCCCATACCCTCCCCGCCCCGGGGTCGCCATGAGGCCGGAGGGCCTTTGGAAACCCCGGGCTTTCCACCCATGGCGCGGAGGGGTGTAGCTTCCACCCCAGGCTTGGGGAGATGGGCGATGCCCGAGATCATCCGCATGGGCGGGCTGGAATTGCGCTTCCTGCAGGACAAGGTCGGCACGCAGGGCAGCCTCGACATGTTCGAGATGGCGCTGCAGCCGAATGCGCGCATGCCGGTGCCGCACCATCACGAAAGCTGGGACGAGACGGTCTATGGCCTGTCCGGCACCAGCACCTGGCGCCTGGGCGAGAGCACCGTGCAGGTCGGGCCCGGCGAGACGCTCTTCATCCGCCGCGGCGTGGTGCATGGCTTCACCAACGCGACGCAGGACGTCGTCACCTGCCTGTCGGTGCTGACGCCCGGCGTGCTCGGCCCCGGCTATTTCCGCGAGATCGCGGCGCATCTCGCCGCCGGCAACCAGCCCGCGATGCGCGAGACCATGCTGCGCCACGGCTTGATCCCGGCCCCCTGAACCCGAGGGTTCCAAGGGCCCTTCGGCCCTTGGCGGGGGAGCGCGAGGGGCAAGGGCCCCCTCGCTTCGTCAGTGTGCCGCCTCGAGCGCCGCCTCGGCCGCGATGCCGAGGCATTCCTCGATCTGCGCCCGCAGCCGGCGCAGGTTGCGGTGCCGGGCGAAGCTGCGCCTCAGCGCCGTGCGGGTTTCCGCCGCCAGGGGCGGCAATTCGCGCACGGCGCAGCCTGTATCCTCGGCGATGCCGGCCAGCAGCCCTGCCAGGGTGCCGTCGAAGGCCGAGGCCGGCGGCGGCTCCACCTGATGGACGGAGACGCGCGACAGCAGCGGCGCCGGGATGCCGCGGGTCTCGTTCGCCGCCATCACCCAGACCACGTTGCGCAGGTCGGCGGTGGTGCGCAGGCATTCGTCGAACCAGTGGGCGGCGCTTTCCGGCTCGATCATCGCCAGCAGCGTGTCATGCGCCCGGCCATTGCTGTCGCGCTGGCCGCCGGCCTTCTCTACCTCGTCGAGGAACAGCACCGGGTTGGGCGCGCCGAGCCGCGCGAGTTCCGCGATCGGCCAGGCCGGCGTCGCGGCGGACCAGCCGCGGGCGGTGCCCTGCAGGCAGCGGTTGTCGGTGGCGCCGCCGAGGTTGAGGCTGGAGAAGGGCAGGTCCAGCGCCTGGGCCAGCCGGCGCGCGAACCAGGTCTTGCCGATGCCCGGCGGGCCGACCAGGAGGATCGGCCGGATGCGCGGGCTGGGGCGGCCGGCATGGGCGGCGAGCGCCAGGGTGCGGCGAATCTCCCGCAGCGGCGCGGCGAAGGCGGGCGCCTGGTCGGCCAGCGCCTCGATCCGGCGGACCGAATCGCGGGGCACCCGGCGCAGCGGCATGGGCGCCGCCAGCGGCTGGTAGAGCTGCCATTCGGCCCGGTCGTTCGGCGGCTCGAAGGGCTGCAGCACGCGCACCGCGGCCGGATCCGGCCGCGGCGCCGGCGGCGGCACGGGCGCCGGGGCGGCGGCGGGCGGCGGCG
>NZ_SMOA01000272.1 GCF_004353985.1 Paracraurococcus ruber
AAGGCCTGCAGCGCCGTCTCACCCTCGCCATCCTCGGCCAGGATGTCCACCAGGCCCATGGCGTGCATCGCCTCCGCCGTGTGGATCTCGCCCGAAAGGATCAGCGCCTCGGCGGCGGCGCTCGGGCCATTGGCGCCCTATGCGATCGGGCCGATCGCGCTGCTGTCTGGCATGGTCACGGGCAGCAATGTCGGGTCGAACGCCGCGCTGATGCCAGTGCAGGCGGCGCTGGGCGCGGCGGCCGGCCTGCCGGCGGCGGTGGCGCCGGCCATCCAGAATTTCGCCGGCGCGGCGGGGGTGGCGCTCTCGGTCGGCGTCACCGCCATGCTCTGCGGCCTGCTGGCGGATGGCACGCGGCCGGCGGCGCTGTGGCGGCTGCTCTGGCCCTGGGGGGTGCTGGTGCTGGGCCTGGGCTGGGCGGCGGTGCCGCTGCTGGGCGCGCTGCCGTAGCGGCCGGCGGGCCCGAAGCCGGTTGCCGCCGCGCCGCGCGGCCGCAACGGCCGCTGGCGCGACTCGCCGCGGCGCGCTGTGATCGGCGGATGATCCCGCCCCTGCTCCGCTGATGGTCGAGACCGTCGGCACCGGCGCCCCGCCCGCCACCGCGCCCGGCCCCTGGACGAAGGCGGAGAAGCACCTCCGCCGCGACCCCGTGCTGCGCAAGGTCGTCCGCCGCATCGGCCCCTGCACCCTGTCGGCGGTGGAGCGCGAGCCCTACGAGGCCCTGGTCCGCGCCATCGCCCACCAGCAGGTGCATGGCCGCGCCGCCGAGGCGATCCTCGGCCGCTTCCTCGCGCAGCATCCCGGCCACGCCTTCCCGCCGCCCCAGGCGGTGCTGGCGATGGCGCCGGAGGCGATGCGGGCCTGCGGCTTCTCCCAGTCCAAGGTCGCCGCCATCCGCGACATCGCGGAGAAGGCGGCGGGCGGCCTGGTGCCGCCGCGCGCGCAATGCGAACGGCTGTCCGACGCCGAGCTGATCGAGCGCCTGGTGGCGATCCGCGGCGTCGGCCGCTGGACGGTGGAGATGCTGCTGATCTTCACCCTGGGCCGGCCGGATGTGCTGCC
Organism: Paracraurococcus ruber; assembly: GCF_004353985.1. Lineage (GTDB taxonomy): Bacteria > Pseudomonadota > Alphaproteobacteria > Acetobacterales > Acetobacteraceae > Paracraurococcus > Paracraurococcus ruber. Next base: position 1,063 of record NZ_SMOA01000272.1, read on the forward strand.
GGTGGACGATTTCGGCGTGCGGGAGGGCTGGAAGGTCGCCGCCAGCCTCGACGCCCAGCCGAAGCCGAAGGAGCTGGCGGCGATCGGCGAGGCCTGGGCGCCATGGCGCAGCATCGCCGCCTGGTATCTCTGGCGCGCCGCCGACGCCGCCAAGCGCAGCGCCTTCAAGCCGCAATAGCCGGGGTGGCGGGGTATGGCCCGCGCGCCCGATCGAAGGCGCCAGCCGCGTCCGGCTCCCGAGCCGGGAGCGGCGCCGCGCGGCGCACCGCGATCCGGCCCGCAGCGGCGTGCATGCCACGCCGGACGCCACCCGCCACGGCTCCGGGAGGGCCGGGCGCCTGCATGCCGCGGGCCGGGCGCGGCCAGCCGCCATCCGCGCCGGCGCGCTTGACTCCCGCCGGCCCGCCACCGATCACCGGTCCGCGAGCAGGGGCGCGGGGCGGATGGCGGACCCGGACTGGAGCGAGGTGCGGATCGGGGCGCGGGCGGATGCCGCCTTCGCCGCCGCGCGCGCCGGCGACCCCGCCCCGCTGCAGGCCCTGCTGCACGGCCTGCTGGAGGCGCTGCAGGTCGACCTGCTGGACCGCCTGATGCCCGAGGCCCTGCCGCTGCTGACCGCCGCCGCCCCTTCCCTGCCGGCGGAGCGCTGGGAGGCGCTGTGGTGGGACGCCACGCGCTGGTGCGCGGCGGATGCGGTGCTTCACCCCTTCCTCGACCGGGTGGAGGCGCTGTTCGGCGCGCATGGCCTCTGGCGCGCCATGGCGGACGCCACCCGGCGGCGGCTGGAATTCGGCCGTGCCCTGGCGGCGCGCGGGCTGGACCGCGTGCCGCTGCTCTCGCTCGGCACCGACTGCATGGCCTTCGACCTGCCGCAGCGCTTCCGCTTCGGCCTGCGGCAGGGCGGCCGGCCGCTGTTTTCCCCCTTCGCCCTCGGCGCGCATCGGCCGGAGGTGGTGCTGCGCGCGCTGGAGGCGGGTTGGGAGGGCTACGCCCCGGCGGAGGCGCTGATGCTCCTCCGCTCCGCCCAGGGCGTGCCGATGGTGGCGCGGCGCGACGGCTGGGCGGTGTGGAACCATCATTGCGGGGAGCATTGGGCGGAGGACGGCTTCGCCCGCTTCCGCGCCAGCATCGCCAGCCTGGCGGCGCGCTTCGACACCGCGCTGGCCGGCAGCGACGCGCCCATCGCCGTGTTCGTCGTCAGCAGCCAGCACCCCTTCGTCCCGGAGCGGGAGGGGCCGCTGCTGGCGCGCATGCTGCGGGCGCTGGAACGGCGCGGCGGCCCGGTCCCGCACCTGGTCGCGCTGCACACCCCGCGGGAGCCGGGACCGCTCGCCGCGGCGCCGGAGGGCTGGCGGGTCGAGGACCGCTTCGCCGCCTTCGAGCTGCCGATCCCCCGCCCCAACTATGTCTGGTGGCACGACCAGCACCACGCCCTGCCCGATGGTCTGGAATTCGAGCTGCGCATCGCCGGCTGGCTGGCCGATGCCATCGCCGGCTGGCAGGCGCGCCACGCCGCCGCCGCCGCATGATGCGCTTCGGCTTCGAGGCGGCGGCGCCCGAGGCGCCGGCGCTGGCCTTCGCCGATGCGGCGGGGACGCGGCGCTGGACGCAGCGCGCGCTCTGGTCCGCCGCGGCGACGGAGGCCGCGCGGATCGCCGCGCGGACGGCGCCGGGCGACCTCGTCCTCATCGTCTCCCGCACCCGGCCGGAGGCGATGGCGCTCTTCCTCGGGGCCATGCTGGCGGGCCGGCCGCCCGCCTTCTTCCCGCCGCGCAGCCCGCGCACCGACCCCGCCTATTTCGCCCGGCAGCAGACCGAGGCGATCCGCCGGATCGCGCCCGCCCTGGTCGCGGCGACGGAGGCGGAGACGCGCGACGGGCTGCTCGCCCTCTCGCCCGAGCTGGCGCCGCGGCTGCTGGAGGACGCGCCGGCGCCGGAGGCCGACTGGCAGGCAGCGCGGGCGCAATTCGCCGCCCGGCTGCGCGGCGCGGCGCATGGCGGCATCCCGCTCTTCCTGCAGCACTCCTCCGGCACCACCGGCATCAAGAAGGCCTGCGCCATCACCGCGCCGGCGCTGGTCGCGCATTTCGACGCATACTGGCGGCAGGTGGTGCGGGCCCGGCTGGCGCCGGACGCGCGGGTGGCGAGCTGGCTGCCGCTCTACCACGACCTCGGCCTCGTCATGGCCTTCCTGATGCCGCTGCTGAATGCGGCGCCCATCGCCTGCCTCGACCCCTTCGACTGGGTGGCGCGGCCGCAGGGCCTGCCGGATCTGATCGAGGCGGAGCGCGCCACGCTCTGCTGGATGCCGAATTTCGCCTTCCGCCACCATGTCCGGCTGCAGCCCTTCCTGGCGCGGCGCGACCTGTCCTCCATGCAGGCCTGGATCAGCGCGTCGGAGACCTGCCATGCCCGCGACGCCGAGGATTTCGAGGCCGCCTATGCCGCCTGGGGCGTGCGGCCGGGGACGGTGACGGCGCTCTACGGCATGGCGGAGACGGTCTGCGCCATGACGCAGTCGCTGCCCGGGCGGCGCCGCGCGCTGGCGGCGCCGCGCGACGTCGCCCCCGGCGCGGTGCTGGGGCGGGAGAGGCTGGCCACCGACCTCGCCGCCGCCGCGGCGGCCTGGCCGGGGGCGCGGCTGATCCTCTCCTCCGGCCGGCCGGTGCCCGGCACCCGCCTCGCGGTGTATCGCGACGGCGCGCCGCAGCCGGAAGGCATCTATGGCGAGATCGGCGTGCGCAGCGCCAGCTTCGTCGGCCATGCCGGCGCCGCGCGGCTGCCCGATGGCGGCTTCCCGACCGGCGACCTGGGCGTGATCCTGGATGGCGAGGCCTTCGTGCTCGGCCGGCTGAAGGAGGTGATCATCGTCGCCGGCCGCAACCTGCATGCCGGCGACGTGGAGGCGGTGGCCGGCGCGGTGCCCGGCGCCAAGCCGGGCCGCATCGTCGCCTTCGGCGTCGAGAATGCCGCGACCGGCACCGAGGACCTGGTCATCGTCGCCGAGCGCGACGCGGCGGCGGGGGTGACGCCGGATGCGCTGCGCGCCGCCATCGCCCGCGCGGTGACGGCGGAGTTCCTCGTCTCGGCGCAGGCGGTGCGGGTGGTGGAGGAGCGGTGGCTGGTGAAGAGCACGGCGGGCAAGATCGCGCGCGAGGCCAACCGGCGGAAATACCTGGCGGAGCAGGCGGCGTGACGGCGGCGGCCTTCACCCTGGACGAGCTGGCGGCGATCGCCGCGCGGGTGATCGGGGTGCGGGCGCTCGCGCTCTCCCCCGGCATGGCGGCGGGCGAGGTGCCGGGCTGGGATTCGCTGAACCACACGCTGATCATGCTGGAGGTGGCGAATGCCCGCGGCATCGCGCTGGGCGCCGAGGAGACGGCGGTGCTGCCGGATTTCGCCGCGGTGGTCGCGCTGGTGAATGCGCGGCTGGGCCCGCCGCCCGGCTGACCCGCGCCGCTGGCGGCGCGCCCGCCAAGGGCCGTACCCCCTGGCGGGCGCGCCCGGCCAGGGCGCCAGCCCACGGCCGCCGGGATCGGGTCGCCGGGATCAGGCCGCCGGTTGCGCGGCGTGTTCCAGCAGCGGCCAGGCGCGCTCGCGGAACCCGAAGAACCCCTTGGTCGCCAGCGGCCAGCTTGCCTCGTCCCAGTCCCGCCGCAGCGGGTGCAGCGCGATGCCGCGCCCGCGCAACTCGCGGCCGATCCCGGCCAACGCCGAGGCGGTCCAGCCCACCGGCGCCCAGGGCGTCACCACCGCCTTGCAGCCGGTGCCCTCGGCCCAGGCCGCGACATCCTCCGGCGCCAGGGCCTCGGCCGGGGCGGCGAAATGCCGCCCGGCCCGCGCCAGCCCATCCGCCAGCGCGGCTCGGGCGAAGGCGGCGACGCCGGGCGCCACCGGCAGGGGCGAGCGCCGCTCCGGCACCGCGAAGCCCGCCACCGCCACCACCTCCGCCCGGCCGAGATCGAGGCTTTCGGGATGCAGGTCGTCCTCGTGCAGCAGCAGGGCGACGCGGCCGGCGGGCGCGGCACCGGCCGGCGGCAGCGGCCCCGGCGGCTGCGCATGCGGCTCGACGACCGGGTCAGGGTCCTCGGCCAGCGCGCCGGCCGGGTCGAAGCGGCCATCGGTGTAGCGGGCGATGTTGGCGGCGCGGGCGACATAGTGCTTGCCGGGCGTCTGGCTGCCCAGCACCCAGCGCCAGGACAGCGTGTTGGACGCCGCGTCGCCGTCCAGCAGGTGGCGCAGGAAGAGATCGGCGCCCAGCACCCAGGGCAGGCGCAGCGTGAAGATCCAGATGCTGGCGAACCACATGCGGGCGTGGTTGTGGAGGTAGCCCGTCTCCGCCAGGTCCCGCGCCCAGGCGTCGAAGCAGTCGATGCCGGTCTCGCCGCGCGCCGCCGCCGCATGGGCACGGCGCAGCCCGGATTGGGCGGGCAGCGCCGCCGCCGCCTGCGCCACCCGCCGCGCATAGGCGTCCCATTCCGCCGGGCGGAGTTCCAGCCAGCCCTTCCAGTAGCTGCGCCAGAGCACCTCCTGGACGAATTTCCCCGCCGCCTCCTCCCCCTGCGCGGCACGGGCGGCGGCGATACATTCGGATTCCAGCAGCAGGCGGTGCCGGATATAGGGCGACAGGCCGGAGACGGCGCTGCGCCGATCCGGCCCGGGATCATGGTTCCGCCCCTCCGCATAGGGGCGCCCGCTGCGGGGCGCGAAATCCGCGAGGCGCGCGAGGCCGGCGGCGCGGGTGGGCTCCGGGGAGAATCGCATGGACGGGGATGTGGCGGCCCATGCTGCGGCGGCAAGCCGGGCGGCGCCCGATGCCGCGCCCGGACGGGGCCGGCTGCGGCGGCGGACGCTGCTGCGGGCTGCCGGCGGGCTGGCGGTGGCCGGGCTCGCGCTCGGCGGCTATGCCTTCGGCTGGGAACCCGGCCTGGCGCTGCGGGTGGTGCGGCACCGGGTGGCGCCGGCGCGCTGGCCGGCCGGGCTGCGGCTGTCCATCGCCCTGATCGCCGACCCGCATTGCGGCGCGCCGCACACCCCCCTGCCCCGGCTGGCGCGGGCCGTCGCGCTGGCCAATGCGCAGGCGCCGGATCTGGTCGTGCTGCTGGGCGACTACCTCGCCGACCATCGCTTCGTCAGCGACCGCCCAAGCTTCCCGGCGGTGGCGGCGGTGCTGGCGGGGCTGCGCGCGCCGCTCGGCGTGCATGCCATCCTCGGCAACCATGACTGGTGGGAGGATGCGGCGGCGCGCGACGGCGCCAAGCCGCTGCCCGCCGCGGCGGAGGCCTTCGCCGCCGCCGGCCTGCCCGTGCTGCACAACCAGGTGCGGCGGCTGGAGCATCGCGGCCAGCCGCTCTGGCTCGGCGGCCTCGGCAGCCAGTGGGCGCATCGGCGCAGCCGCCTCCGCCGCGGCGGCGCCGACGACCTGCCGGCCGTGCTGGCGGCGATGCAGGGCGATGCGCCGGCCATCCTGCTGGCGCATGAGCCGGACATCTTCCCGAGCGTGCCGGACCGCGTCGCGCTCACGCTCTCGGGCCACACCCATGGCGGGCAGGTGCGGCTGGCCGGCTGGTCGCCGGTGGTGCCCAGCCGCTACGGCAACCGCTACGCCTACGGGCCGGTGACGGAAGGCGGGCGGGCGCTGGTGGTCTCCGGCGGGATCGGCCAGTCCATGGTCCCGGTGCGCTTCGGCATGCCGCCGGAGGTCACGGTGGTGGAACTGGGCGGGGCGTAGCGGGGCGCGTCCGGCGGAGGCCGACCGGCCGGTCGATGCGCCGGGCCGATCCGGCGCGGGGGCGCGCCGGCCGATGCGGGCCCGGCCGCGGCGTCATCGCCCGGGCACCCGCTGCGACCG
>NZ_SMOA01000273.1 GCF_004353985.1 Paracraurococcus ruber
GGCAGGGGCCGCAGCGCCGCACCGGCCGCCGCCGCCTGCACCAGGCCCTCCCGCGCCAGCGCCCGGGCGACGGGCGCCGCCGCCGCGGCATCCTGCACCACGGATGCGGCATCGAGATCCGCCGCCGCCAGCGCATCCAGCGGCAGCAGGCAACGGCCCTGCGCCGCCAGCGCCGGCAGGCTCCGCAGAACGCCGGCCAGCCCATACAGCGCGCCCGCCTGCTGCAGCGCCGGCAGGGACGCGGCCGGCGCGCCCAGCAGCCGGCCGGCCGCCACCGCGAAGCCGCCGGCGGTCCCGCGGAGATAGGCGTCGAAGGCGGCGCGGCCGGGAATGCCCTCCTCCTCCGCCTCGGCCTCCCGCGCATCGGCCATCGCGGTGAGATCCTCCGGCGACAGGTCACCGGCGAGGATGGCGGCGTGCAGCGGCGCCGCCACCTCATGCCGCAGCGGCGGCTTGCCGGCAGCGGCGGCGGCGACGGCATCGCGCCACCATTGCAGCCGCAGCAGCGCCGCCAGCGGGTTGCGCGCCGCCTCCCGCGCCCGCGCGAGCTCGTGGTTGTAGGCGATCAGCGCGAACAGCGCCTCGCGCCGCGGCGCCGGCGCGAACAGCGCGCAGAGGAAGCGGTCGGGATCGTGCCGCCGCGCGAATTGCGCCATGGCGGACGGCGCGGTGGGATCGGGCATGCCGCGCCTTATGCCCGGGGCTTGCTTGACGCGCCACGGCACGCCGCCTAGCTGTTCGGCCGGCACCCGGCTGCCACCAGGGCCTCCCGGGCGCGTTGCACCGACACGATCGAGGAGACACAGCCCATGGCCTTCAGCCTGCCGCCGCTGCCCTATTCCACCAACGCGCTCGCCGGCCAGGGCATGTGCCAGGAGACGCTCGAGCTCCATCACGGCAAGCACCACAACGCCTATGTCACCGCGCTCAACGGCCTGGTCGAGAGCAAGGGCCTGGCCGGCAAGAGCCTGGAGGACATCGTGGCCGAGGCCGGCAAGGCCGGTGCCGACGGCCTGCCGGTGCTGAACCAGGCCGGCCAGCACTGGAACCACATCCTGTTCTGGCAGGTGATGTCGCCGAAGGGCGGCGGGGACAAGCTGCCGGGCACGCTGGCCGCGAAGATCGACCAGGATCTGGGCGGCCTCGCCCCGTTCAAGGAGGCCTTCAAGCAGGCCGGCGTGACCCAGTTCGGCTCCGGCTGGGCCTGGCTGGTCATTGCCCCGGACGGCAAGCTGAAGGTGACGAAGACCCCGAACGGCGCCAACCCGATCAGCACGGGCGAAGGCACGCCGATCCTCGGCGTCGATGTGTGGGAGCACGCCTACTATCTCGACTTCCGCAATGTCCGCCCGAACTACCTCGACAACTTCCTGAACAAGCTGGTGGACTGGGAGGTGGTCGAGGGCCTGCTGAAGCAGGGCGGCCTGAAGTCCGGCCAGAGCGCCTGATACCGGCGAGCGGACGTTCCGACCTCTGCGCGCCGGTACGGCGCGCAGGGGGTGTCGTGACGGCTGCGCGCCAGGCAGAACGATCATGCCGGCCGGCATCCATGCTGGCCGGCATGACATGCCGGTGGGCGGCCGCGACGGCCGCCCGTCGCTGCGCCTGAGGACGGGGCGCCCGGTCCGCCGGGCGCCCCGTCGGGCTTCAGCCGATGATGGTCGCGACCGGCGCCACGATGGCGAAGCGGTCGGCCAGTTCCGCTAGCGCGATGCGATGGATCTCCGCCCCGCCGATCGACGCGCCGCCCATCGGGTCGGGCAGGGCGCGGGTGGCGCAGGCATCGCCGGCCACCGTCACCCGCCAGCCCAGGTCCAGCGCCGCGCGCGCCGTCGCGCTGATGCACATATGCGTCTGGAAGCCGGCCAGCAGCACTTCGCCGCGGCCGGTCGCCTTCAGCCTCTCCTGCAGGTCGGTGCCGGCGAAGGCGTTCGGCAGGCCCTTCTCCACCACCGCCTCGCCGTCCCGCGGCGCGACCTGCGGCAGGATGGCGCCGCCCGGCCCCTCGCGGTCGAACAGGCTGCCGGCGCGGCCCTTGTGGGCGATGTGGATCACCGGCGTGCCGGCGGCCCGCGCCGCCGCCAGCAGCGCCGCCAGCCGATCGAGCGCGGGGTCGATGCCCTCGAGCGGCAGCCGGCCGTCCCGGTACTCGCCCTGTGCATCGATGATGACCAGTGCGGCGGCGTCCAGCGGCGCCGGATGCGCTGGGGCGCCGGCCATCTGCAACAGGGTCTTCGGTGCGGTCATGCTCGCTTCACTCCTGCAGGGGCCGCCACGCGGTCGGCAGGGCGGCCCGGTCACTCCTGGTCGAAGACCGGCCCGCGCGCGAGCCCTGGCGCGAAGACGGCGAAGGGCGCGGCCAGGGGGCGCGGCCAATGGCCGGTCCGGTGCGGCGCGAGATAGACCGGCACGCCATCCTCCAGCAGCATCAGGAACAGCCGCTCGGTCGCGCTGTCCACCGCCAGGAACAGGCCGCGCCCGGTGCAACCCTGGGACGCCCCGGCATCGGCGCAGCCCCACCCCGCCAGCCAGCGCCCCTCCACCAGGGCGACAGGCGGGCCGGGCAGCCGCAGCCCCGCATAGACGGCCTGCTGCCGGCCGCGGGCCGCGTTGCGCAGCGCGAGCGAGACGGCCGAATGCGCCGCCACCTGCACGAGGCCGCCGCCGGCCAGCCCCCGGAGCCCGGCGGCTTCGGGCGATTCCGCCGCCGCCGGCGCCGCCAGCAGCAGCAGCAGCGTGGCGAGGAGGCGCCTCAGCCCTTGGCGGCCGCGTCGTTGGCGGCGATCGGCTTCAGCACGTCGCCGATGGTCTGCCGCAGCACGCTGACGCGGACATTGGGGGCGATCTCCACCTCCACCTCGTCCACGCCTTCCTTCACGGTGGTGACCTTGGCGATGATGCCGCCCGCGGTCAGCACCCGGTCGCCGCGCTTCAGCTGCTTCAGCATCTCCCGGTGTTCCTTCTGCTTCTTCTGCTGCGGGCGGATCAGCAGGAAGTAGAAGACCGCGAAGATGAGGATGAGCGGCGCGAGCTGCGTGACGAGCGCCAGGCCGCCACCGGCGGCATCCTGCGCATAGGCGGGGGAGATGAGCATCCCGGCGGGGTCCTCGTTGGTGCGGCTCTTGCCGTTTGTGACGGGCGCCAATAAGGCTTGGCGGGCGCAAACTGGCCGCCGCCCCCCGTCCCGTCAAGGGCGGCGCAAGCTTCGGAATTCCCCATGGATCAAGCCCTGATCATCCGCCTGGTGGAGGCGCTGGAGCGCCTGGCGCCGCCGCCGCCCGCGCCGCCGCGGCTGGACGGCGCGGATGCCTTCGTCTGGCATCCCTCGCCGGCGCCGCGGCTCGCGCCCGTGCCGAAGGTCTCCCGCGTCGAGATCGCGCTGCTGCAGGGCATCGACCGGCAGAAGGACCTGCTGCTGGCCAACACGCTGCGCTTCGCCCGCGGCATGCCGGCCAACAACGTCATGCTGTGGGGCGCCCGCGGCATGGGCAAGTCCTCCCTGGTGAAGGCGGCGCATGCGGCGGCGAATGCCGGGGATCCCGGCAGCCTCGCGCTGATTGAAATCCACCGGGAGGACATCCGCACCCTGCCGGACCTGCTGAACCACCTCCGCGCGCAGCCCCGCCGCACGCTGGTCTTCTGCGACGACCTGTCCTTCGAGAAGGAGGATGCCGACTACAAGGCGCTGAAATCCGTCCTCGACGGCGGGATCGAGGGGCGGCCTCCCAACGTGCTGTTCTACGCGACCTCCAACCGCCGCCACCTGATGCCGCGCGACATGATCGAGAACGAGCGCAGCACCGCCATCAACCCGGCCGAGGCGGTGGAGGAGAAGGTCTCGCTCAGCGACCGCTTCGGCCTGTGGATCGGCTTCCACAATTGCGACCAGCCGACCTATTTCGCCATGGTCGAGGGCTATGCCCAGGCGCTGGGCATCGCGCTGCCGGCCGAGGAGCTGCGGCGGCAGGCCAATGAATGGTCGGTGACGCGGGGCGCCCGGTCGGGCCGCGTCGCCTGGCAGTTCATCCAGGACCTCGCGGGGCGGCTCGGCATCGCCGCCTGACGTGGCGGCAGCGGCGGGGGCCCCCGCCGCCCGCCCGGGCCAGGCGGTCAGCCCGGCGCGGCCGGCGCATCCGGCAGCGCCACGGTGACGCGCGTCTCGTTCCAGCCATCCGGCGTCCGGCCATACTCGATCCGCTGCGCCAGTTGCTCCACCAGGAACAGCCCGAGGCCGCCGATGCGCGCCTCCTCCAGCGGGCCCTCCAGCGCCGTGCCGCCGCGGCCGCGCGGGTCGAAGGCGGCGCCGCGATCCAGCAGCACCAGCTCCGCCGCCGCACCGAGCCGCAGCGCCAGCCGCAGCGGATGGCGGCCCCGTTCCGCCACGGCATGCCCGTGCTCGATGACATTCGCGGCCAGCTCGTCGAGCACGAGATGCAGGCGCGACCGCGCCGCCTCCGGCACGCCGCGTGCCTCCAGCCAGGCCGCCATCGCCTGCTGCGCCTCGCCGAGTGCGGCGAGGTCGTTGCGGAACGCCCAGGCGAAGGCGGTCGCGGTCACGCGCCCAGCTGGTGGCGCGCATCCCCCACGCTGGCCGTCATGGGAACGAGGCTGCCGATGCCGACGGTCTCCAGCACCGTGCGCACCGGCGGCTGCGGCGCCGCCAGCACCAGCTTGCGGCCGCGCTTCTGCAGCGCCTTGGCGGCGGCCAGCATCATGCGGATGCCGAGGGAGCCGCAGTAGTCGACGCCCGACAGGTCGAGGATGGTGTCCCGGTCGGCGGCCGCGACCGCCGCGGCGAATTGCGGCTCCAGCCGCTCCACGGCGGCGGCGTCGAGAAACCCGGAGAGGGCGATCTGCTGAAGGCTGGCGCTGACCTCGGTGACCTGCATGGTTCCTCCTCCCCCGGTGCGGCGCGCCGTCCTGGCCGCGACGCTGAATCGGCCTGTCGTCGCCCGGCAACGCCGCCCCGCCGCAGGGCCCTGTTTTCCGGGCCGATTCCCGGCGGGTGCGGCGGCGCCCCTGGATTGCCGGGTCTAACCATGGACGTTACGGCTGTCGAGCATGGTGCACGGCGGCAACTGATGCAGTCACGGCACGAGGCTTGCTTGTGCGGGCGCCGACCACGCCGGAGACCTGCCGCATGCCAGCCCCGACCCGCCGCGCCCTGCTCGGCGCCGGCGCCCTCGCCCTGACCGGTGCCGGGGAGGCCGCCGCGCAGGGGACGCCCCCGGGCACCACCACGCCAGCCGGCCGCACCGTGCGCATCGCCATGTCCATCGGCGACATCCCGCGGCTCTGGGGCGGGCCGGAGGCCGGGCTGGAAGGCGTGCGTTTCGGCGCGCATTTCGTCTACGACGCCCTGGTCAACTGGGACCTGTCGAGCGCCGACCGGCCCTCCGGCCTCACCCCCGGCCTCGCCACCGCCTGGCGGCCGGAGGAAGGCAACCGCCGCCGCTGGATCATCACCCTGCGCCGCGGCGTCGTCTTCCACGACGGCACGCCCTTCGACGCCGATGCCGCCATCTGGAATTTCGACAGCATCTTCAACCGGGAGGCGCCGCAATTCGACGGCGCCCGCGCCGGCTTCGTCCGCGGCCGCCTGCCGGCGGTGGCGCGGGCCGAGAAGATCGACGACGTCACCATCGCCGTCATGACGCATGAGCTGGAGGGGATGCTGCCCTACCAGCTCAGCTTCCTCTGGTTCGTCTCCCCCGCGCACTGGCGGGCGCTGGGCGGCGACTGGGCGCGATTCGCGCAGAACCCCTCCGGCACCGGGCCCTACAAGGTCATCTCCGTCACGCCGCGGCAGCGGGCGGAGCTGGAGGCGAACACCGCCTACTGGAACCCGGCGCGGATCCCGAAGGTGCCGCGCACCGTGCTGCTGCCGATCCCGGACGCCAATGCCCGCGTCGCCGCGCTGCGCGCCGGCCAGGCGGACGTGATCGAGAGCGTGCCGCCCGACGCCATCGCCTCCCTGCGGGCCGCCGGCTTCCCGGTGATGCAGAATGCCTATCCGCATATCTGGGCCTGGCGGCTGAACCATCTGCCGACCTCGCCCTTCCACGATGTGCGGGTGCGGCGGGCGGCGAACCTCGCCATCGATCGGGAGGCGATGGCGGCGCTGCTGGTGGGCAGCGCGCTGCCGGCGCGCGGCAAGGTGACGCCGGACGACCCCTGGTTCGGCAACCCTTCCTTCGCGCTGCGGCACGACAAGGCCGCGGCGCGCGACCTGATGCAGCAGGCGGGCTACGGCCCGAACCGCCGCTGCGCCATCAGCGTCATCGCCGCGACCTCCGGCGGCGGGCAGATCCTGCCGGCGCCGATGAACGAGGCGATACAGGCCGACCTGCGCGAGATCTGGATGGACGTGACCTTCCAGATCGTCGACTTCGCCACGATCATCAACCTGCTGCGGGCCGGCGCGAAGGATCCGGCCGCGCGCAACGCCGCCGCGATCAACGTGGCGATCCCGTCCATCGAGCCGGCGACCGGCTGGATCATCTACGACAGCCAGCTGGTCAATCCGCGCGGGCTGAACTGGGGCCACTACGACAACCCGGCCGCCGATGCGGCGCTGCGCGCGGTGCGGGCGGAATTCGGCGCCGAGGGGCAGGCCGCGGCCATGCGCAAGCTGCACGAGGTGCTGGTGGACGATGCCGCCGGGCTCTACGTGGTGCATGACCTAAACCCGCGCGCCTTCTCCCCGCGCGTCTCCGGCTTCGTGCAGGCACGCAACTGGTTCCAGGACTACACGCCGCTGGCCCTGCGCTGACGGCGGGACGTCGGCCGCCCGGGCCGGCCGCCGGATACACGGGCGGCATGACCCGGCCCGCGGCCGATGGCCGGCGCGGGCAGGCACGGCGGCCCGGCGGCGCCGCAGG
>NZ_SMOA01000274.1 GCF_004353985.1 Paracraurococcus ruber
GGTGCCGCCGCGGGCGCCGCCGGGCGGGCCGCGCCGCCCGCCGCCGGGCGTCCCGCCGGCTGCTCGGCCAGCAGCGCCACCTTGCTGAAGCCGCCGGCGCTGATGGTGCCCATCACCTCCATCACCCGGCCATAGCTGATCGCCTTGTCGCCGCGGACGAAGATGCGCCGCTCCGGCGCGCCGGCCGGCTGGTTGCGGCCGATCGCCTGCAGCTGCGTGACCAGGCCGTCCAGCGGCACCTCGGTCTCCTGCAGGAAGATCTTGCCCTCGGGGTTCACCGTGATGGTGATCGGCTCGTTGTCCTGGTTGAGCTGGGTCGCCTGGGTCTTCGGCAGGTCCACCGGCACGCCCACCGTCATCAGCGGCGCCGCGACCATGAAGATGATGAGCAGCACCAGCATCACGTCGACCAGCGGCGTGACGTTGATCTCGGCGAGCGGCCGGTAGCGGCCGCGGCCCTTGCCGATGTTGAGGCTGGCCGCCATGGCGCTACTCCGCCGCCGGGGCGGGGGCGCGGGCCGGGTCGGCCATCACGCTCTCGGTCTGCCGCGCCAGGATGCCGCCGAACTCGGCCGCGAAGCCTTCCAGCCGGGCGGCGAAGCGCGCCAGGTCGGTGGTGATCTTGTTGTAGGCCAGCACCGCCGGGATGGCGGCGACCAGGCCGATGGCGGTGGCGAACAACGCCTCCGCGATGCCGGGCGCGACCACCGCCAGGTTGGTGTTCTGCATGCCCGCGATGGCGGCGAAGGAGTTCATGATGCCCCAGACCGTGCCGAACAGGCCGACGAAGGGCGCGACCGACCCGACCGAGGCGAGGAAGACCATCCAGCGCTCCAGCCGCTCCATCTCCCGCTGCACGGTGACCGCCATGGTGCGGTCCACCCGCTCCTTCAGGCCGGTCGCGGCGAGGTCGGAGCCGGCCAGGCGCTGCGCGCCGCGGCGCCATTCCCGCATGGCGGAGACGAAGACGGCGGCCATCGGATGGGTCGGCTGCTCGCCTTCCTGCCGGTAGAGGTCATCCAGGCTGCCGCCGGACCAGAAGGCGTCCTCGAACCCGTCCGCCGCCTTGTTGACGCGGCGCAGGCTGGTCACCTTCTCGAAGACGATGGCCCAGACCCAGACGCTGGCGACCAGCAGCCCGAGCATGACCAGCTTCACGACCCAGTCGGCCTGCAGGAACAGGCCCCAGAGGGAGAGGTCGTGCATCGCCCCGCCCAGGTTCTCCGCCGTCACGCTGCCGCCCACCGCCTCGCTCCATTCCTCTGCCGGGCGGCGCGGCCGCCCGAGACATTTCGTTGGCAAGGCGGAGCGGCCGGCGGCCGCGCCCTCCCCGCCCTGTACCCGCCCGGCACCCCCGGCCCGGTCATCCGGTCCAGGCACCCGGCCGGGCCGCGCCCCCGGTCAGGGCGTGGCGGGGGCCGAGATCGCCTCCAGCGCGCCGCGCCAGGGCTCCGGGATGCGCTTCGGGCGGAGGCTCTGCCGGTCGATGCAGGCAAGCTCCACCCGCAATGCCGCCAGAGGCCCCTCCCCCACGGCATCGTCCCCGGCCACCACCCGCTGGTCGAGCAGGATGGTGACGCCGCGGACCGCAACGACGCGGGTTTCGACCACGACTGCGTCATCCAGCCTGGCTGGCCGCCAATACTCCACTTCGATGCGCCGCACCACGAGTATCGAATGGTGACGTTCCATGAGAGATTGATGCGGCAAATCAATGGCACGCAAGGATTCCGTCCGGGCCCGTTCGGCCCAGCGGAGGTAGTTCGCGTGGTAGGCCATGCCGCCGGCGTCGGTGTCCTCGAAATAGACCCGCAGCGGGTAGCGATGCGCCGGCGCGGCCGGGGGGTGCAGCAGGCCGCGCGGCCGCGGCTCGCCGGCGCGCGCCTCCCCGTGCGGCCGACCCGGGCCTCCGGGCTCTGCCCTCGGGCTGTCGGGTGCGGTGCCGGATCGCGGCCGACCCGGACCTCCGGGCTCCGCCCTCCGGTCATCGGACGCGGTGCCGGATCGCGGCCGATCCGGACCTTCGCGCTCCGCCCTCCGGTCATCGGACGCGGTCATGGCGGCTCCCCGCCCGCCAGCAGGTCGGGCTGGACGGCGAAGCCGGCGGGCGGCGCCAGGCCGAGATGCGTCCAGCCAGGCAGGCCCAGAACCCGGCCGCGCGGGGTGCGCAGCACCAGCCCTTCCTGGATCAGGTAGGGCTCGATCACGTCCTCGATCGTGTCGCGCGATTCGGCCAGCGCCGCGGCCAGGGTCTCGACCCCGACCGGGCCGCCATTGTGGTGCTCGGCGATGCGCCGCAGGTAGCGGCGGTCCATCGCGTCCAGGCCCTTGGCATCCACTTCCAGCCGGTTCAGCGCGCCATCCACCATCGCGCGGTCGGCGGCGATCCCGGCCACCATGGAAAAGTCCCGCACGCGGCGCAGCAGCCGCCCGGCGATGCGCGGGGTGCCGCGGGAGCGGCGCGCCACTTCCCAGGCGCCGTCCTCCGACAGGTCGAAGCCCAGCTTGAAGGCGCCGCGCGTGACGATGCGCAGCAGCTCCTCCGGCGTGTAGAATTGCAGCCGCAGCGGGATGCCGAAGCGGTCGCGCAGCGGCTGCGCCAGCAGGCCGGACCGGGTGGTCGCGCCCACCAGGGTGAAGGGCGGCAGGTCGATGCGCACGGTGCGCGCCGCCGGCCCCTCTCCGATGATGAGGTCGAGCTGGAAATCCTCCATGGCGGGATAGAGGGTTTCCTCGAGCGCCGGCTGCAGCCGGTGGATCTCGTCGACGAAGAGCACGTCGCGCGGCTGCAGGTTGGTCAGGATGGCGGCGAGGTCGCCGGCCCGCTGCAGGATCGGGCCGCTGGTCGCGCGGAAGCCGACGCCGAGCTCCCGCGCGACGATCTGCGCCAGCGTGGTCTTGCCGAGGCCGGGCGGGCCGTGCAGCAGCACATGGTCCAGCGCCTCCCCCCGGCCGCGCGCGGCCTGGATGAAGACCGCCAGGTTCTCCCGCAGCCCCTGCTGTCCGGTGAAGTCGGACAGCGTCTGCGGGCGCAGCGTCGCCTCGGCGGCATCCTCCTCGGTCCGGACGGGCGTGGTGATGCGGTCGTCCGCCGCCGGCTCGGGCGGCGGCGCGGGTTTGCCCCTGCGGCCGCTCATCGCGCCAGCTCCTTCAGGCTGTCGCGGATCAGCGCCTCGAGGACGGCGCCCTCGCCGAGCCGCGCCTTGGCGCGGTTGACCGCGGCCTGCGCCTCGGGCCGCTTCCAGCCGAGATTGATCAGCGCCGAGACGGCATCGGCTTCGGCGCCCGCCGGCGCGGCCGGGCCGGCGGCGGGCGCGAGGCCGGCAGCGATGCCGGACGCGGGCTGGATGCCGCCCGCCCAGTCGCGCAACTCCGTCACCAGCCGGTCGGCCAGCCGGGCGCCGACGCCATTGGCCTGGCGCAGCCCGGTGCGGTCGCCGGCGCGGATGGCATTGGCCAGGTCTTCCGGCCCGAAGGCGGAGAGGATGTCGAGCGCCACCTTGGGCCCGACGCCCTGGACGGAGGTGAGTTTCACGAAGGTGTCGCGTTCCTGCGCGGTGGCGAAGCCGAACAGCACGATGGCGTCCTGCCGCACATGCGTCTCGACCAGGACGCGGGCGCTGGGCGCGTCGCGCAGCCGGTCCAGCGTCCTGGTCGAGCAGGAGAGCAGGTAGCCCACCCCGTTCACGTCGAGGATGCAGCCCCCTTCGTGGATCGAATCCAGCTTGCCGGTGAGGCGCCCGATCAAGGCGCTAGGCTCGCACCGGTCCAGGCCGGGTGCCGGCCTGGCGGGGGTGGTGCGGAGGAGGCGACGCCCCCTCCGGTCGGCGGGTGGTCATGCCGGGACATACCCCTTGGCGAAGGCGAGCCGCGTCCCGCGATGATGCGCGTGGCAGATGGCAACAGCGAGCGCGTCGGCGGCGTCGGCCCGCTTGATGGTGGCGCCCGGCAGCAGGCGGCGGACCATGGCCTCGACCTGCGGCTTCTCGGCATGGCCGGTGCCGACCACGGCGCGCTTCACCTCCATGGCCTGGTATTCCGCGACAGGCAGCCCGGCGAGGGCCGGCGCCAGCAGCACCACCCCGCGCGCCTGGCCGAGCTTGAGGGCGGCGCCGGGATTCTTGTTGACATAGGTATGCTCGACCGCGGCCTCGTCCGGCCGAAGCTGGTCGATCAGCATCATCAGCGCGCGGTGCAGGGTGCAGAGCCGGTCGGCGAGCGGCGCATCGGCCGCGGTGGAGATGACGCCGTCGCCCAGATGGCGGAGGCGGCTGCCGGCGCTCTCCACCAGGCCCCAGCCGGTGTGCTGCAGGCCGGGATCCAGCCCGAGAAGCCTGACCGATTGCGTGCCGGTCCGGTTCACGCCGCGCCCCTCGCCTGGCATCGCCCGGCCGCAGGGCGCCGCGATCGGACGCATGGCCTGCCGGTCCGGTTCACGCGGCGCTCCCCGCCTCGCCTCGCGCGGCTGCGGCGCGCCGCGATCGGACGCATGACGTGCCGGTCCAATTCACGCGCCACTCCCCGCCTCGCCTCGCTCGGCTGCGCCGCGATCGGACGCATGACGTGCCGGTCCGATTCACGCGCCACTCCTCGCCTCGCCTCGCTCGGCTGCGCCGCGATCGGACCGGACCCGTCAGGCCGACAGCCGCTGCGACACGGCCTCCGAGACCTCGAAATTGGCGTAGACATTCTGCACGTCGTCGCTCTCGTCCAGCCGGTCGAGCAGCTTCAGGATGTCGCGCGCCTTCTCCTCGTCGAGGTCGATGCGGACACCGGGCACCCATTCGACCCTGGCGCTCTCGGGGCTGCCGAATCTCGCTTCCATCGCGTCGCGGACGGCGAAGAAATCCTCGGGCGCGCAGGTGACCTCGTGCCCCTCCTCGTCCGACTCGACATCCAGCGCGCCGGCCTCGATCGCCGCCTCCAGCATCTCCTCCGCCTTGTCGGGCAGGCCGGGGAACCAGAGCACGCCCTTGCGCTCGAACTGGAAGGAGACGCTGTTGGTCTCGCCCAGCGCGCCGCCGGCCTTGGCGAAGGCGCTGCGGATGTCGCCGGCGGTGCGGTTGCGGTTGTCCGTCAGCGCCTCGACGATGATGGCGACGCCATAGGGCCCGTAGCCCTCGTAGCGCACCTCCTGGTAGTCCTCGCCCTGCGCACCCTGCGCCGCGCGCTTGATGGCGCGGTCGATCGTGTCCCGCGTCATGTTGGCGGTCAGCGCCGCCTTCACCGCGGCGCGCAGCCGCGGGTTCATGGCCGGGTCGGGCAGGCCGGTCTTGGCGGAGACCGTGATCTCGCGGATCAGCTTGGCGAAGGCCTGGGCCTTCTTCGCGCCCTGGGCCGCCTTGCGGTGCATGATGTTCTTGGCGTGCGAATGGCCCGCCATGGAAGGGGCTCCGGCATCTTAAGATTGCGGATGAGGAAGGGCTTATAGCGCCGTGGGAGGCGCGGCGCCACCGGGACGGGACAGGGCTCGCCGGCCCGGCCGGCGCCCGTCAGGGCGCCACCGGAACGACCCGGCGGGCAGGATGCGCCGCCCCCCGATGCCCCGCGTTCCCGGCGTCGCGCCGCTCCTCTGCCCCGGCACGCTTCCGCCGGCGCCTGCGGTCGGCACCGGCCCGGGCCGGCAGGTCGCCGCCAGCCGGCGGCGGGCGCATGGGCGGGATGCCACCGGCCCGCGCAGGCTGCGGCCGCAGCGCCTGGCGCCCGGCAGGCCGGCGATCGGGCATGGCGGGCGGACCGCCCGGATCTCCCGGCCCGTGCCGACCCCTGGCAGCAGGCGCGCCCCGCCATCGCCGGGGGGCGACCCCGCGCGGCCCGGGGACGGCCAGCGGGACAATGGGGGACTGCGCCATCCGGCCTGCCCTGCCCCCGTGCCGGGGGCAAGGCGGCGCCGGGCGAAGCCGGCCTGCCGGAGGCCAGCGGCCCGCCGGGGCGCGGCCCGGCGGGCGGGCGGCCGCACCGGCGCCTGATCCCGCGGGCGGTGCATCCGCGGCATCCCTGACGAAGGCGGCTTGCCGCCGGGTCGCCTCGCCTGCCACGCTGCCGGCATGGACAGCCTCGCCCCCGCCGACCCCTTCGCCGTCACCACCCTGGACCAGCTCGGGCAGCTCTACGACCCGCCGCGGGAGCTGGTGCTGAAGAAGGTCATCCACCGGCTGGAGCCGCGGGCGCGGGCCTTCATCGCCGCCTCCCCCTTCGCCATCCTGGGGACGGTCGGGCCGCAGGGGGTGCATGCGACGCCGCGCGGCGACGCCCCCGGCTTCATCGAGCCGCTGGACGACCGCACGCTGGCCCTGCCCGACCGGCGCGGCAACAACCGGCTGGACGCGCTGCGGGACATCATCGCCGACCCGCGGGTGGCGCTGCTGTTCCTGGTGCCCGGCATCGGGGAGGCGCTGCGGGTCAACGGCACGGCCCGCATCACCGCCGACCCGGCGCTGCGCGCCCGCTTCGCCGTGCAGGGGAAGGAGCCGGTGACCGTCCTCCTCGTCACGATCGAGGAGCTGTACATGCAATGCGCCAAGTCCATCCTGCGCTCGAAGCTCTGGGGCGAGCGGGCGCGGCCGCAGGCGGTGCCGAGCATGGGCGAGATCATCGCCGCCCATACCGACGGCATGGTCGAGCCGGCGCAATACGACGCCGAGGCGCCGCAGCGGCTGCGCGACACGATGTACTGAGGACGCCGGATCCGCGGTGAAGGATTGGCGGCGCAGGGCTGGCGGCCCCGGCCCGCGCTGACGCACCCGTTCCGAAGTGCGGCCGGCGGGCGGCGACGGATCCCCGGCCGGGGCGGGCCTGGCGCGAGACCATGCGGCGCCGCGGGCCCCGCCAGGGCCAGCGGCCGGCCAGCCGGCCCCGCCCGCGCGGC
>NZ_SMOA01000275.1 GCF_004353985.1 Paracraurococcus ruber
CCGGGCCCTGGCCGATGGCCGGGGCGGCCGAGGGGCCCCTGGCCACGCCATCCGCCGGGGCGGCAGGCGCGGGCGGCGCGGCGCGCGGGGCCGTGCGGTCGATCGGCGCCGCCTCCAGCGCCTCGTCCGCCCCCCAGTCCATCTGCAGCCGCAGCGCGGCCAGCAGCGCCTCCTGCATGGTGCCCATCCCCCGCCCCGGTATCGGCCGCGGCCGGGGTTACGCGCAAGCCGCCCCGGGGCTACATCCCGGGCAACGAGGAAGGAGCACGGCATGTCCGAGGCGGAACAGCGCGAGTCCATGGAATTCGACGTGCTGATCGTGGGGGGCGGGCCGGCCGGCCTCGCCGCCGCCATCCGCCTGAAGCAGCGCGCCCCCGACGCCACGGTCTGCCTGGTGGAGAAGGGCAGCGAGATCGGCGCCCATATCCTCTCGGGCGCGGTGCTCGAGCCCCGCGCGCTGGACGAGCTGATCCCCGACTGGCGCGACGACCCGCCGGCGCTGGCGACGCCGGCCGGCGCCGACCACTTCATGTACCTGACCGAGACGCGCGCCTTCCGCCTGCCGACCCCGCCCGGCATGCACAACCACGGCAATTACGTGGTCAGCCTGGGCAATGTCTGCCGCTGGCTCGGCCAGAAGGCAGAGGCGCTGGGCGTCGAGATCTATCCGGGCTTCGCCGCGTCCGAGAGCATCGTCGAGGACGGGCAGGTCAGGGGCGTCGTCGCCGGCGTCGCCGGCATCCTGAAGGATGGCAGCAAGGGCCCGGCCTATGAGCCGGGGATGGAGCTGCGCGCCACCTACACGCTGTTCGCCGAAGGCTGCCGCGGCAGCCTCACCAAGAAGCTCTTCGAGCGCTACGGGCTGCGCGAGGGCGTGGCGCCGCAGACCTTCGCCCTCGGGATGAAGGAGCTGTGGGAGATCCCGAAGGAGAAGCACACGCCGGGCCTGGTCTGGCACTCGATCGGCTGGCCGCTGCAGCGCGACACCTATGGCGGGTCCTGGCTGTACATGCTGGGGGAGAACCTGGTCTCCATCGGCTTCGTCGTCGGGCTCGACTATCCGAACCCCTGGCTGTCGCCCTTCGACGAGTTCCAGCGCTTCAAGACGCATCCCGAGGTGCGGAAGATGCTGGAGGGCGGCAAGCGCGTCGCCTATGGCGCGCGGGCGCTGAACGAGGGCGGCTTCCAGGCCATCCCGAAGCTGGTCTTCCCGGGCGGGGCGCTGATCGGCGACACCGCCGGCTTCCTCAACGTGCCGAAGATCAAGGGCAGCCACACCGCCATGAAGAGCGGCATGGTGGCGGCCGATGCGGTGGCGGATGCGCTGGCCGGCGCGGACCGGCCGGCGGTGCTGGAGAGCTACCCCCGGGCCCTGGAGAAGTCCTGGGTGTGGGAGGAACTGCGCAGCGTGCGCAACATCCGCCCCGGCTTCGCCAAGTACGGGCTGTTCGGCGGCATGGTGACGGCGGCGATCGACACCTATGTCCTGCGCGGCAAGGCGCCCTGGACCTGGCACCACCACGAGGACCATGAGCGGCTGCAGAAGGCCGCGAACGCCAAGCGGATCGAATACCCGAAGCCGGACGGCAAGCTGACCTTCGACCGGCTCTCCTCGGTCTTCCTGTCGAACACCAACCACGAGGAGGACCAGCCGGCGCACCTGAAGCTGCGCGATCCCGGCCGCTGGAAGGGGACCAACTGGGACCTCTACCGCAGCCCGGAGAGCCGCTACTGCCCGGCCGCGGTCTATGAGGCGGTGGGGCCGGAGGCCGAGCGGGAGCTGAAGGGCACGCCCGATGCCGAGGCGACGGGGCAGGGCGCCTCGGTCGAGGCGGGCGGCGGTGGCGCGCGGCTGGTGATCAACGCGCAGAACTGCGTCCACTGCAAGACCTGCGACATCAAGGACCCGACCCAGAATATCGACTGGACGACGCCGCAGGGCGGCGGCGGGCCGAACTATATCGGCGGAATGTAGCGCCGCCGTGCCGCCGCCCGGTTGCCCCGGGCGGCGGCCCGATGATCCAAAAGAACCATCTGGTTGAAATTCCATTCGGCAATAGACGCCTGAAGTAGCGAAAGTCTCCCGAACCCGTGCGTAAGTAACACGGTCACGCCTCCCTAACGGATACGTGTTGCGCACTATCCTTTTCGTGGAAGGATCGGGGCGCGTCTTCGCGGTTGATTATCCCCGCAGGCCGGCGTCGGCGCCGGCCATGGGGAGACCTGTCACCGTGAACCTGAATGTCCTGCTCCGCGGACAGTCCAACGCCGTCATCCTCGGGGAGCTGACCGGGCTCAACAGCGTCGCCGCGCAGGTGCAGCGGCTGCTCGGCTTCGATGGCGTCACCGATACCGTCACGCTCCGCTTCTCCTGGCAGGACCCGGCCGGCCGGAACACCGCGACCGGCGGCACCGCCCTGATCGGCGACTGGCTGCAGCCGGTGACCGGTGCCGGCAGCACCACCTGGCAGGCCAAGGCGCTGGAGCAGGGGCTGATCAACTACATCGACGCCCTGCCGACCGCGACCAAGGCGGAGCCGACCGTCGTGCTCTGGCTGCACAACGAATACGACAGCGACGGCGCGCGCCAGCCGCTGTTGACCAGCACCTGGGAAAGCGCGGTGCGCTTCGACGCGTCGCTGGTGCGGGCCGCCTTCGGCACCGCCGTCCCCTATGTCTTCGTCGAGCCGATCCCCTATGTCTCCGGCACCGATGCCGGGGCGCAGGCGATCCGCGTCGGCATGGAGGAGCTGACCGCCGACGCCGCCTTCAACGCCAGGCTGACGGCGCAGAACGACGACCTGGCGATGAACGCCGATGTCTTCGGCGCCGGCGGCCACATGAACCAGCAGGATGCCGCGCTGGTCGCCGGCCGCGCCGCCCGCAGCATCGCCGAGGTCTTCGCGCAATACGCCAAGCCCGGCTCGGCCGCCGCGTCCGGCAACCTGGACGACACCGGCCCGATCGCCATCCAGGCGGTGCAGACCGCGGCGCGGCAGGTGGCGGTGACGGTGAAGTTCGACGCCGCCGCCGCCCTGCAGGCGCTGGACGCGGATGCCGCGACCGGCATCGGCTGGAGCGCGATCTCGGGCAGCACCGTGCTGAAGGCGACCGGCGTGGCGCTGACCGGGGCCAACACGCTCTCCGTCAGCTTCGGCAGCGACCTGCCGGCCGGCGCCACCCTCTACTACGGCTACGGCAATGCGCAGCTCGCCGGCGCCGGCGGGTCGGTGCAGGGCAACGCGATCTATGACGACCAGGGGCTTCCGATGCGAACACCGGCGAAGGGGTTGCTGATCGGTGCGGCTGCCGTCCAGCCGGGCTCGACCGTGGCGGGCACCGACCAGCCGGACACGCTGCAGGCCGGCGCCAATGGCGACACGCTGATCGGCGGCAAGGGCAACGACTTCCTGATCGCCGGCGCCGGCGCGGATTCCTTCACCTTCTCGCTCGGCGACGGGCAGGACTGGATCCAGGGCTTCACCCCCGGGGTGGACCGCATCCGCTTCAATGCCGGCATCGCCGGCGGCGACATCGTGCTGACCAGCATGACGCTCGAGGGCGTGGCCGGCCTCGGCGTCATCTACGGCAAGGGCGGCGACGGGCTGTTCCTCGCCGGCGTCTCGGCGCTGCAGCCGGGCGACATCGTGCTGACCCCGCCGCCGGCAGCGCCGAGCTCGGTGCAGTTCGGCGGCGCCGGGGACGACACCCTGGCCGGCCAGGGCAGCGGCGACACGCTGGTCGGCGGCAGGGGCAACGACTACCTGGTGGGCGGCGCCGGGGCGGATGTCTTCGGCCTGCAGCCGGGCGACGGGCCAGACTGGATCGAGAATTTCACGCCGGGCACCGACAAGCTGCTGCTCGGCGGCGGGCTGACGGCCGCCAACGTCACCACCT
Source organism: Paracraurococcus ruber (assembly GCF_004353985.1). Lineage (GTDB taxonomy): Bacteria > Pseudomonadota > Alphaproteobacteria > Acetobacterales > Acetobacteraceae > Paracraurococcus > Paracraurococcus ruber. Next base: position 3,898 of record NZ_SMOA01000275.1, read on the forward strand.
TCCTCGGCGACCTGCTCGGCGTGCAGGGCCTCTATGTGCAGTACGGCGCCGGCAACGACGTCGCCTTCCTCGCCCGCGTCACCGCCCTGCAGGCGAACGACATCACCTTCGGCAGCCTGCCGCAGCCGACCACGCCGCCGGTCTTCACCGTGGTCACCGCCGCCGGCACCGCGCAGGTGGCGGCGCAGGCCTATGCCGGGCCGCTCGCCGGGCTGCAGTACCAGTTCACCGGCACCGCGACGGCCGAGACGGTGACCGGCACCCCGGGCAACGACTACATCGACCTCGGCCGCGGCAATGACGGCGCCGTGGGCGGCGCCGGCAATGACCGGATCGATGGCGGCGCCGGGCTCGATATCGCGGTCTTCACCGGCGCGCGGGCCGACTACACCGTCACCATGTCGAACAACGTCTACACCGTGACGGACCGGGTGGGCGGCCGCGACGGCACCGACACCCTGTTCGGGGTCGAGCGCATCCGCTTCGCCGATGGCGAGATGTCGGTCGAGCAGGCGGGCGGCATCGACGGCGTGGTGCACCGCTTCTACAACGAGCGGGTCGGGGTGCATTTCTACACCGCCTCGAACGCCGAGGCGGATACGGTGCGCGCCACCCTGCCCGACTACAACGACGAGGGGCTGTCCTTCCGCATCGCCCCCGGCAACGCGGCCGGCGCGGTGGACATCTACCGCTTCTTCTTCCCCTCGGGCGGCTTCCACTTCTACACGGCGTCGGCGACCGAGCGGGACTTCGTCATCAACAACCTGCCCGCCTACCAGTACGAGGGCGTGGCCTACCAGGCCTATGGCAGCGATGCCGGCCCGCAGGAGGAGCTATACCGCTTCTTCAACACGACCACCGGCGCGCATTTCTACACGACCTCGGAGACCGAGCGGGATTCGGTGGTCGCCAACCTGCCGGGCTTCTCCTACGAGGGCATCGCCTACTACGTCGATCCGCTCTGACCGGCTGGGCCGCCCCGCGCGGGGCGGCGCCTTCCCCGCCGCGGCCTGGCGCGGCGGGGAACCGGCGACCTGGCCCGGGCCGATGGCCCAGGCCTCCCCCTTGCGTCGGGCCGCCGGCGCCCGGACGCTGCGCCGGCGGCCCGGGGCCGAGGGGGAAGCCATGCTCATCATCTACGGCGCGGCGCGCAGCCGCGCCTTCCGCTGCCTCTGGGCGGCGGCCGAGGCGGGGGTCGCGCATCGGCACGAGCCCGTCGCCTTCGGCACCGGGAGCCGCGAGCCCGGCTTCCTCGCCATCAACCCGAACGGCAAGGTGCCGGCGATGCGGGATGGCGACCTGGTGCTGTTCGAGTCGCTCGCCATCAACCTCCACATCGCCGGCAAGGCCGGGCCGCCGCTGCTGCCTGCCGGGGATGATTATGCCCGCGCCCTGCAATGGACCCTCTGGGCCGCGACCGAGGCCGAGCCGCATGCCCTGCACTGGGCCCGGAACGCCTTCCAGCTGCCGCCGGAGCAGCGGGACCCGGCGCAGGCGGCGGCGGGGCGGGCGGCGCTGGAGCCGCGGCTGGCCGTGCTGGAGGGTCACCTCGCCGACCGGCCCTTCCTGCTGGGCGAGGGGTTCTGCATCGCCGACTGCAATCTCGCGGGCGTGCTCTACGGATCCTGGTTCAACGGTTATGATTTCTCCGCCGCGCCGCGCGTCGCGGGCTGGATGGAACGCTGCCTGACCAGGCCGGCGGCCCTGGCGGCGCGGCGCCTGCGGGAGGGATGAGGCGAATGGACGGCACGGAATCCGGCGCGGCGCTCCGCGAAGACAAATTCGAGGCCGCCCTTCGGGCCGACGGCTTCCAGGAGATCGTCCGGCGGGAGATCCCGGCCGGCCAGGAGCTCGGCGAGCACGACCATGCCTGGGATGTCCGCGGCCTGGTGCTGCGCGGCCGCTTCATGGTGCGGGAGGCGGCGCGGCTGCAGGATTGCGGCCCGGGCGAGGTCTTCACCCTGGAGGCGAAATGCCCGCACGAGGAGGGCGCCGGGCCCGAGGGCGCGGCCCTGCTGATCGGCCGCCGCCACCCCGCGGCCTGAGCCGGGCCGCGTGCAGGGCCAGGCCGAGGCGCTGATCGGCGCGGCCCGCGCGCTGGACGCGCGGGGCTTCATGCCGTCGAAGTCGGGCAACCTTTCGGTCCGGACCGCGGCGGGCTGCCTGGTCACGCCCTCCGGCCTCGCCTATGCCGCGACCGGGCCGGAGGATCTGGTGGAGATCGCGCCGGACGGCACGGTCGTCGCCGGGCATCGCCGGCCCTCCTCGGAATGGCGGCTGCATGCCGCCATCTATGCCGCGCGGCCGGAGGCGCGGGCGGTGGTGCACACCCACAGCCCGATGGCCACCGCCCTGTCCTGCGCCCGGCAGGGCATCCCGCCCTTCCACTACATGGTGGCGCTGGCGGGCGGGCCGGAGATCCGCTGCGCCGCCTATGCCACCTTCGGCACCCAGGCGCTGGCCGAGGCCTGCGTCGCGGCGCTCGATGGCCGGAAGGCGGCGCTGCTGGCCAACCACGGCGTCGTCGCCCTGGGCGGCACGCTGGCCGGGGCGAAGGCGCTGGCGGAGGAGGTGGAGAACCTGGCCCGGCAATATCTGGCGCTGCGGGCGGCGGGGCTCGACCCGGTGCTGCTGACGGCGGCGGAGATGGCCGAGGTCTTCGAGCAGTTCGGCGATTATGGCCGGGCCGGCTGAGGGCGGCTGACCCGGCCGGCGCGGCATCCGCCCGGGCGGCGGCGGCGGCGGTGGCGACGGGCGGTGCGCCGAAGCCTCGATCGCCATGGGCGCAACCCATCCGTTGTCCCGGGCGTCTGTGCTCGGCGCCTGGCCCTGGACGCCTGTCCCGGGCGCCGGCAAGGGCCGGTTCGGCGCCGGGGGCCTGCCCTGGCCGGCGCGGCCTCGCCCCGTGGCCCCCCTCGGCGGGGGGCCGTGCCGGGCCGGGCGGCGATCCTCGGGGGGGACGGCC
>NZ_SMOA01000276.1 GCF_004353985.1 Paracraurococcus ruber
CGCGTGGCCGTCGCCCGGCGGCGGGTGGCCGATCGCCGCTGGCCGAGGCGGCCAGGGTGCGTGCGCGCGTGCGAAGCGGCCCTGTGCGCTGTGCCGCAGTCACGCCGCTGCGCGGCCGGCCGTCGTCCGCCTTGGGCCGAGGCGCGCCCTCAGCCGCGGGCGGTCCCGGCCTCGGCCATGGCGCGGCCGGGCCCCTCCCGGTCGCGGCTTCGGCGCAGCGTCTCGAGGAAGTCGCCGAAGGCGCGCCTCTCGGCCTCCAGCGCGGCGCGCTCCGCCTTGATCCGCCGGAGCGCGGCGCAAGCCGTGTCGCCGGCGGCCGGGTGCGCGTCCGGCCGGGGCGGCTGCCGCACCAAGCCGGCGCGGCACAGCCCGCGCCACAGCATCAGCACCAGCAGGCCGAGCGGCCACCACAGGGCGAAGCCGCCGACCGTGGCCAGGACCGCCAGGACCGACGGCATCCACGGGACCAGCGGGCGGGCCATGGAAGGCATCCCGGACAGGGCGAAGGCTGGCATCTCGGACCCGTATGTGAATGTTTGATACATTCACATACATGGGCCGCCGTGCGATGTCAAAAGGATTCACCGCCGACCGAGCAGGGCCGCCACGCCGCTGTCCAGCACCGCCTCGGCCGAGGGGGCATCGCTGCCGGGCGGCGGCAGGCCGGCCCGTTCCAGCATCGCCACGCCATGCGACAGCGCCCAGACCTGCAGCGCCACCAGCCGTGGGTCGCGGCCATCCTTCGGCAGCAGCCCGGCGACCGCCCGGGTCAGGGTCATGAAGGGCGCTTCCTTCGCCGCCTCCTCCGTCTCGTCCTCCGGCCGTGGCGGCTGGAAGGCGAACATGGCGGCGTAGTAGCCGGGTTCGTCCCGGGCGAAGGCGAGATAGGCCGGGCCCATGCGGGCGAGGCCCTCGGCCGGGCTGGCGCCGGCGGTGGCGGCGGCCTGCAACCGCTGGCCGAACAGGGCGAAGCCGCGGCGGCTCAACTCCGCCAGCACCTCCTCGCGATCCTTGAAATGGCGATAGGGCGCGGATGGCGAGACGCCGGCGCGGCGCGCCGCCTCGGTCAGGGTGAAGCCCTGCGGGCCGCGTTCGGCGACGAGGTTCCGCGCGGCTTCCAGCAACGCCTCGCGCAGATTGCCATGGTGGTAACCGCGGCGAGCCGCGAGGTCGGGCATGCGGTGGACCTGTGCCATGCAGAAGGGATCACGGAGATCGGGCGCCAACGCAAGCGGCGATCCGCATCCGTCGGCCCCAATACTACACCAGGCATGTTTTTTTAGGCAGGGCGAAGAGAGTAACAGGCCCGTCCGCCGGGGCTGGCGGTGCGGCGGCCGGGCCGGGGGGCTGGACGCGGCGCTGCCGCTGCGCCTGCCTGAGGCGGCCGAGTCGCGCGGCGGGCCATGCCCGGCGCCGCGCCATGCGCGCTGCCGCTCCCCGGGCATTCACCAGGGCAGGGGCGGGGTGATCTGGCGGCGGCGGCGGCACCTGCCGGGGGGCACCGGCGGGTGCCGCCGCGCCGCCGCCCACGATGCCTCGCGCCCCGGGGCAGGCCCCGCGGCGTGGGGGCATGTGCGGCCTCCTCCCGACCGGGGCGGGGGCGGCCGCGGCAGGGCGTCAGCCGGCGAGTTCGGGAATGACCCAGAGCGGCTTCTCGCCGCGCGCCACCCGCTGGCAATTGTCGAAGGCGTTGCGGAAGCGGGCCTGCTGGTTGTCCCAGGTCGGGCCGGCGAAATGCGGCGTCAGCACCACATTCGGCAGGCGGAAGAGCGGGTTGTCGGCCGGCGGCGGTTCCTGGTCGAAGACATCGAGCCCGGCGCCGGCGATCCGCCCTTCCGACAGCGCGGCGATCAGCGCCGCCTCATCCACCACCGGGCCGCGGCAGGTGTTCACCAGATAGGCCGTCGGCTTCATCGCCGCCAATTCCGCCGCGCCGATCATGTGCTTCGAGGCCGGCGTGAGCGGCACATGCAGCGACACGATGTCGGAGGTGGCCAGCACCTCTCCCAGCAGGCGGAAGCGGACGGACAGCGCATCCTCCTCCGCCTCCGACACCCGGCGGATATCGTAGTACTGCACGCGCATGCCGAAGGCATTGGCCAGCCGCGCCACCTTCTTGCCGATGGCGCCCAGCCCGACGATGCCGAGGGTCTTGTCGCGCAGCTCGTACAGCTTGGTGCCGGCCAGGTCGTTGCCGCGCCAGCGGCCGGCGGCCACGCTCTCATGCTGCCAGACCAGGCGGCGGCAGGTGGCGAGCATGAGCATGATCGCATGCTCCGACACCGCCGTGCTGTTGGCGCCGCCATTGTTGCAGACCGGGATGCCGGCGGCGCGGGCCGCTTCGATATCCACCGTGTCGTAGCCGGCCGAGAGCAGCTGGAACAGCTTCAGGCGCGGCGCGGCGCGGTAGAATTCCGCACCGATGGCGCGGTTGCCGAAGCCGACGAGGAAGTCGGCGCCCGGCGCGGCGGCCTGGAATTCCGGGCTGCCGAGCGGCGCCACCACAAGCTCCATGCCGGAAGGCGCGATCTCCCGCGCGATCTCCATGGCGGAGAGGGGATTGTCCATCAGCAGGATGCGCGGGGCCATTGGCGGTTTCCTTCCCAAGGTGGCGCGCGGGTGTGGCGCAAGGGTGTGGCGCGAAGTCTCCGCCGCGTGCGGGCGGCCGGCAAGCCCGGGGCTTCCTTGCGCGGCGCCGGCGCGGTAGCGGTGGGGGATGGAAGCGGATGATCCGGCCGCGCGGCTCGCGGTGCTGTCGACGCTCGGCGTCATGGAAGCCTTCAAGGCGCTGGCGCCGGGCTTCGAGGCGGCGCGCGGCCTGCGGGTCGTGGCGGAATTCGCCCCGACGCAGCGGCTGCTGGCCCGCATCGCCGCGGGCGAACGCGCCGCGCTGGCGATCCTGACGGCGGAGGCGGTGGAGGCGCTGGTGGCGCAGGGCGTGCTGGCGCCGGGCAGCCGCGTGGACATCGCGCGGTCCTTCGTCGGCGCCGCGGTGCGTGCCGGCGCGGCCCGGCCGGCGATCGGCACGGAAGCGGAGTTCCGCCAGGCGCTGCTGGCGGCGCGCAGCATCGCCTATTCCCGGGCGGGGGCGAGCGGCATCTTCTTCGCCGGGCTGATCCGCCGCCTGGGCATCGAGGCCGAGGTGAACGCCAAGGCGACCATCATCCCGGAAGGGCTGACCGGCGCGCTGGCCGCGCGCGGCGAGGCGGAGCTGGCGATCCAGCAGGTGAGCGAGCTGATGGCGGTGCCGGGCATCGACATCCTCGGCCGGTTGCCGCCGGCGCTGGGCGGGGTGGCGGTGTTCAGCGGCGCGGTGTTCGCCGGCGCGCGGCCGGAGGCAGCGGCGCTGCTCGCCCACCTGACGGCGCCCGCGCATCGTGGGTTGTATGTGGATGGCGGGCTGGAACCCGCGTTCTGAACTCGAGGTTTCCAAAGGCCCTTCGGCCTTTGGCGGTGGGAGGGCGAGGGAGGCAGAGCCTCCCTCGCAGGGTCAGAACTCGAGCAGGTTGTCGCGGAACATCGCGTGCCCGTAGGCGCGCCGCGCCAGCCCCCGCCGCTGCAGCGCCGGCACCAGCCCGTCGGCGATCTCGGCGACGGTGCGCCGGCTGACATCCGACATGGAGATGAGGAAGCCGTCGCCGTCGACCTCCTCCATCGCCTCCGCCATCTGGCCGGCGACGGCGTCCGGCGTGCCCACCAGCTCCACCGATCCGCTGCTGCCGCGATAGGCCAGCAGCGCCTCCCGCAGCGGCTTCTTCCCGGCGACGCGCTTGAAGTCGTCGAGCGACTGCTGGTGGCCGTTGGTGCGCAGGTCGAGCGAATCCACCGGCGCATCCAGGTCGTACTTCGTGAAGTCGATATTGGTGATCTTGCCGAAGAAGGCGAGAAGCTGCGGCACCTGCTGCTCGGCCCGTGCCTTGCGGGCGGCGAAGCGGGCGCGCGCCTCCTCCTCCGTCTCGCCCAGGCAGGGGTTCACCAGGTACAGCACCTTCACATGGTCCGGGTTGCGGCCGGCGGCGGCGGCGCGGGCGCGGACGTCGTCGCGATAGGCGCGCATGCCCGCGGTGCCCTTGATGCTGGCGACGATGGTGTCGGCATGGGTCGCCGCGAATTGCCGGCCGCGCGGGCTGCCGCCGGCCTGGGCGATGACCGGGCGGCCCTGCGGGCAGGGGCCGGAGTTCAGCGGGCCATGGGTGCGGTACCAGCGGCCCTCGAAATCCACCGCATGGACCTTGGTGTGGTCCACCAGCACGCCCGTCTGCTCGTCGGCGATGATGGCGCCGGGCTCCCAACTGTCCCAGAGCCCGTTGACCACCTGCATGTACTCGTCGGCCATGTCGTAGCGCAGGTCGTGGTCGGGCAGCCGGTCCAGCCCGTAATTGCGGGCGGCGACGTCGCTGCTGCCGGTGACCATGTTCCAGCCGATCCGGCCGCGGCTGGCCTGGTCGAGCGAGGCGATCATCCGCGCCAGCAGGTAGGGCGGGTGGGTGAAGGTGGCGAAGGTCGGCACGATGCCGATGCGCGTGGTCGCGGCCGCCATCAGCGTGGCGGTGACGGCCGGGTCCTGCCGCGGCACCGCCAAGCCGTGCTTCAGGTAGAGCTCGGTGGAGCCGCCATAGCTCTCACCCACATAGCTGCTGTCCTCGATCAGGATGTAGTCGAAGCAGGCGCGCTCCAGGGCGCGGGCCATGTCGCAGAACAGGTCCGGCACCATCCAGTCGCGGCCGATGGCGCCGGTCCAGGGCTCCGCCCAGGCCTGCACCGAGGATCCCTGCAGGAACCAGCCGAGATGGAAGGGTTTCATCGCATCGCTCCGCGCATCGCCGCCCCGGTGCCAAGCATGCCCTGTGCCAGACGCATCATCCGCGCCGCGCGGCGTCCGGCCAGAAGCGCACGCCGGTCCGCGCCAGCCCGCCGCCGAGGCCGATGGCCGTGCCGTCGGCCCGCCAGCAGGCCGCGCCTTCCAGCAGCCCGTCCTCCCGGAAGCCGATGGCGCACATGCCGCCCGCCACATGCGGCAGCGGCACCACGTCATGGCCCAGCGCCCGCAGCCCGTCCATCGTCGCCGGGGAAAGCCCCGCCTCCACCTCCAGCGGGCCGGCGGCGCCTGGGCCCTGGGTCCAGAGGCGCGGCGCCTCCACCGCCTCCTGCAGGGTCATCCCATGATCCAGCAGGTTGATCAGCGCCTGCATGGCGCTGCCGAAGATGCGCAGGCCCCCGGGCAGGCCCAGCGCGACGAGCGGCTTGCCGTCCCGCAGCGCGATCAGCGGCGCCTGGCTGGTGGTGAGGCGCTTGCCCGGCGCGATGGAGAGCGCATGGCCCGGCCGCGGGTCGAACAGCGCCATGTAGTTGTTCGGGATCAGGCCGAGCGCGGGGATCAGGAAGCGGGCGCCGAACAGGCTGTTGATGGTGTGGGTGGCACACAGGATGCGGCCATCGCCATCCGCCACGGTCAGATGCGTGGTGTTGGGCGACTCGCCGGCGGCCGGCACGCCGGCGCTCCAGGCCCGGGCGCGGCCGCGGTCCAGCAGGGCGCGGCGCTCCGCCGCATAGGATGCGGACAGCAGGCGCTCGACCGGCACGTCCACGAAATCCGGGTCGGCGGTGGCGGCGGCGCGGTCGGCGAAGGCCAGCTTGAGCGCCTCGGCGATCAGGTGGCAGGCCGCCGGCGTGCCGAAGCCGAGGGCGCGCAGGTCGAAGCCCTCCAGCACCTTCAGCATCTGGATGACATGCACGCCGCCGGAGGAGGGCGGCGGCGGCCCCACCACCTCCACGCCGCGATAGGTGCCGCGCACCGGCGCGCGCTCCACCAGGCGGGCATCGCGCAGGTCGGCCTCGCCCAGGATGCCGCTGCGGCGGGCGATGTCGGCGGCGACCAGCGCGCCGAGCGGCCCGCCATGCAGCGCGCCCGGCCCCTCGCGGGCGATGCTCTCCAGCGTCTCCGCCTGGTTCGGGATGCGCAGGCGCGCGCCGGCGGCCAGCGGCGTGCCGCCCGGCAGCAGCAGCGCGGCGATGGCCGGGTCGTGCGCCAGGTCCGGCGCCGCCTCGGCGATGCATTCGGCGAGGTAGGGCGTCGCCGCGAAGCCGCGGCGCGCCAGGCGGATGGCCGGCGCCATCACATCGGCCAGCGGCAGGGACCCATGCGCCCGCAGCGCCTCGCACCAGGCGAGCAGGTTGCCCGGCACGGCGACCGACTTCGCACCGACCGCGTTCTCCCGCCCCTCGGTCACCAGCGCCGCCGGCCAGTCCTGGCTGACGGGCGTGAACATGTCGGGCCGGCCGGCGGCGGGCACGGTGGAAAGCCCGTCCAGCACGGTGTGGCGTCCGTCCGGCAGGCGCAGATGGGTCATGCCGCCGCCCAGCAGGCCGACCATCATCGGCTCCACGACCGTCAGGGCGAACAGCGCGGCGATGCCCGCATCCACCGCATTGCCGCCTTCGGCGATCATCTCGGCGCCGGCGGCGGAGGCCAGCGGGTGGTTGGTCACCACCATGCCGCGGGACCCCGTGGCGGGGCGCTTCTCCGGCACGAAATGGGTCCCGGCGCGGCTGCGCCATTCCGATGCGGTCATGCGGATCATCCCCTCGGCCCGGGGCGGAGCGTCGCGCCGCGGGCGGGCGGGCGCAAGCCGGGCGAGGCGATGGGCGGCGACGG
>NZ_SMOA01000277.1 GCF_004353985.1 Paracraurococcus ruber
CGCGAAGCACCGGCGGGCTGGCGGCCGGGCGCGCCCGCGGCGGCCCGCCGCGCCTCCGGCGGCCGCGCCCGTCTGCCCCCACGGATCACGGCAGTGGAATGTGGCAGGTCCGCCGCGGGCCGCCCGGGCATGCGCCGTCCCGGTGCGCCTCCCCCCCCCCCCGCCGCTTCCGCCTCGCCGGCTCGCCCTTCCCGCCCCCAGGGGCGCGGCCGCCGCATCCGTTCTCCGGTCATCTTCGCGCGGCAGCCTGTGGCCCGGCGGATTGTGGCGCCGCCGCCATGCCGCGTGCCGAAGCGCACGGGACCCGATTATGGCAGGCGCCTTATTCTTGCCTTGTTTGCCGCTATCAGAACACAATATACACGTTCAGATTGCATTCGGCGGCACGACATGGCGCATCAGGATTTCCCGTCCGCTTCCCGGCCCGGCGCCGGCGGTTCCGCTACCCGGGGCGTCCTGGCGCGCCATCTGCTGCTCTTTGCCCTGGTCTTCGCCGCCTATGGCGTGGAAGCGCCCTTCCTGCCCGCCTTGCTGGCCGAGGGCGGGCTGTCGGCCAGCGCGCTCGGCCTGGTGCTGGCGGCCGGGACGGCCATGCGGCTGCTCTCCGCCCCGCTGGCCGCCGCCGCGGCCGACCGCTTCGGGGCGCCCCGCCTGCTGCTCTGCGGCGCGCTCCTGGCCTCGGCGCTGCTCGGCTGCGGCTATGCCCTGGCCGGCGGCCTGGCCGCCCTGCTGCTGGTGCACCTGCTGGTCTCGGCCGCGCTGGCGCCGGTGAACCCGCTGGCCGATGCGCTGGCGGCCGGCGGCCGCTACGGCCTGGTGCGCGGCGCCGGCTCCGCCGCCTTCGTCGGCGGCACGCTGCTGGCCGGGGTGGCGGTGGCGGATGGCGGCCTGGTCTGGGTGGTCTGGCTGAATGCCGGGCTGCTGGCGCTGGGCGCGCTGGCGGTGCTGGCCCTGCCCATGCCGCCGCCGCGGCCGGCCCGCGTCCCCGCCGGCCGCCGGGAACCCGGCGCCGCGAGGCGGCTGCTGGCCCGGCCCGGCTTCCGCCGCCTGCTGCTGGTCAGCGGCCTCGTGCAGGGCAGCCACGCCCTCTACGGCGCCTTCGCCACCCTGCGCTGGCAGGAGGCGGGGCTGGCGCCGGAAGCGATCGGCCTGCTCTGGGCCATCGCCGTCGGGGCCGAGGTCGCGGTCTTCCTCCTCCTCGGCCCCTGGCTGCTGCGGCGGCTGGGGCCGGCGCGGCTGGCCGCACTCTCGGCCGGCGCCGCCGGGCTGCGCTGGGCGGCGATGGCCATGACCGCCGAGCCGATGCTGCAATTCGCGCTGCAGCCGCTGCACGGCCTGACCTTCGCCGCGCTGCACCTGGCGACGATCCGCCTGCTGGCGGAGGAGGTGCCGGAGTCGGAGGCCGCCACCGGCTTCGCGCTGCAGGCGACCCTGGGCCCCGGCCTGGGCGGGGCGCTGCTGACCCTGGTGGCCGGGCCGCTCTATGCGATGGCCGGCGCCGGCGCCTTCTGGGTCATGGCGGCGCTCTGCCTGCCGGCCGTCCCGTTGGCGCTGCGGCTGGGCAGCCCGGCGCGGGAGCGTGCCGCGCCGGTCCCGCTGCTGCCGGCGGTGGAGCCCCGCCCGGCCACCTGAGCGGCTGGAGCCGCGGACGCGGCTCTCGCCTCGCGCGACGCACGCCGCGGGGCCCCAGGGCGGCGGACGGTCCGCCCCGCCGCGGCGGCGTCCCGCCTGCTGTCGAAACGCGGCGCGGCGGCCGACCGAGGCACGCGGCGCGGACCGCCATTCGCCCCGGCACCAGCGCGTGGCGGGCCGGGCCTGATGCCGTCGGGCGGCCCCCGGACGCCGACCGGCGCGATGCCCGTGCCGGGCGCGCAGCCGGCCCTCCCCCGGGGCGCCCCGCACGCCTTCGCCCGATGCCGCGGAGGGCCACCCTTCGCCCGCCCGCGGCGGGATCCTGGCATGGTCGGGCCCGGGCCGACGTGGCATTCGCGCGCCGCCCGGCCCGATCGCCGTCGGCGTCCCCACGGCATTCGCACGTCGCCGGCCCGCCCGCCGACCGGCCGATCCGCCCCTGGCGCCGCCGCCGCCGGATACCCGTCCCGGCGGCCTGCGGCCCGCCCTTCCCGCCCCCGGCGCGACCCGGGACGGCCGAATCGAACCGCGCCCGCCCAACAACCGCGTGAGCGTATACACAGTGCCATGCGGCACCACGCCGGCGCCTTTTTCCTGTCCGATTCAAAGCCTTTCTAGGTCAATGACGATGACCAAAAGGCCTCCGCCGGTCGTCACGGCGGGTTTCACCCGACAGGAGAAGACGACTCGATGAGAATCGCGCAGATCGCGCCGCTGGCCGAAGCCGTCCCGCCGAAGCTCTATGGCGGCACGGAACGCGTGGTGTCCTGGCTGACGGAGGAACTGGTGGCCCTCGGCCACGAGGTCACCCTCTTCGCCAGCGGCGATTCCGTCACCAGCGCCACCCTGGCGCCGATGAGCCCGCAGGCGCTGCGGCTGGACAAGACCGTGGGCGACCCCAACGCCCCGGTCTTCCTGATGCTCGAGAAGGTGCTGCGCCGGGCGCAGGATTTCGACATCCTGCATTTCCATCTCGACTACATGCCCTTCAGCCTCTTCACCCGGCAGCCGGTGCCGCATGTGACGACGCTGCATGGCCGGCTCGACCTGAAGGAGATCTGGGGCCATTACGAGCTGCACCGGGACGTGCCGCTCATCTCCATCTCCGACAGCCAGCGCCAGCCGATGGCCTGGGCGAACTGGGCGCGCACCATCCATCACGGCCTGCCGGAAACCCTGCTGCGCCCGGCGCCGGGGGCACGGCCCGACTACCTCGCCTTCCTCGGCCGCATCTCGCCGGAGAAGCGGGTGGACCGCGCCATCGAGATTGCCGGCCGCGCCGGGATGAAACTGAAGATCGCCGCCAAGGTGGACCGCGCCGACCGCGACTACTTCGAGGCGAAGATCGAGCCGCTGCTGAAGCTGCCGCATGTCGACTACATCGGCGAGATCGGCGACCACCAGAAGGCGGAATTCCTGTCGAACGCCAAGGCCCTGCTCTTCCCGATCGACTGGCCGGAGCCCTTCGGCCTGGTGATGATCGAGGCCATGGCCTGCGGCACGCCGGTGATCGCCTACGACCACGGCTCGGTGCCCGAGGTGATGGAGGACGGGCTGACCGGCTTCATCGTGCGGGACGAGGCGAGCGCGGCGCAGGCGGTGGCGCGGCTGGACCGGCTGGACCGCGCCGCGATCCGCCGCCGCTTCGAGCAGCGCTTCACCGCGCGCCGGATGGCGGAGGACCATGTCGCGCTCTACGAGGCGCTGGTCCGCGCCAAGCTGCCGCCGGTGCGGGCGATTGCGGCGGAGTAGCGAGGCTTGAGGAGGGCTCCGCCCTCCTCAAGCTCCATCCGCCAAAGGCCGAAGGGCCTTTGGAAATCTCGGGTTTGACTGGGGCCGGCCGAGGGGTCGCCTGACCCCTGGCAGGTCGGGCTCGGGGAGGGACAGGGGCACCCCGCGGCGCCCTCCCCGACTACACCCGTCCCGCCCGCACCAGCTTGCCCGGCAGCGCGCCGGTATGCGCGCCATCCTCGAAGACCGGCATGCCCGAGACGAAGGTGGCCTTGTAGCCCTCGACGCGCTGCATCAGCCGCCGCCCGCCGGCCGGCAGGTCGTACCAGACCTCCGGCTTGTGCAGCCGCAGCCCCTCATAGTCGATCAGGTTCACATCGGCCTTCTTGCCCGGCGCCAGAACGCCGCGGTCATGGAAGCCGAAGAATTCCGCCGTCTCGCTGGTCTGCCGCTTCACCACGAATTCGAGCGGCAGGCGCGGGCCGCGATGCCGGTCCCGCGCCCAGTGCGTCAGCATCCAGGTCGGCACCCCGGCATCGAGAATCGAAGAACAGTGCGCCCCGCCATCGCCGAGGCCGAGCACCGTCGCCTCATCCGTCAGCATGGTGTGGATGACGTCGTGGTTGTCGATGTTGTAGCCGGTGACGGGGAAGAAGATCAGGTTCGCCGGGTCGGCCGCCATGTAGTCATAGGCCACCTCGTCCGGCGTGCGGCCTTCCCGCTCGGCGATGGCAGCGATGCTCTCGCTCGCCGGCGGCTCGTAGTCCGGCGGGTCGCCCAGCTTGAACATGCGGTGCCAGCGGCGGACGATGTGCTGGCGGAACTGGCTGAGGCGCCCGAGCAATTCCTCGCTCGGCCTGTCGGCCAGGATCTCGGCGCGCACCGAAGGGTCGCGCAGCCGCGCCATCCGCTCGGCGACCGGCAGCTTGAGAAGCGTCTGGTAGCTCGGCCGGATGGAGAAGGGGTTCAGCGCCGTGTCGGCGCCGAGCAGCACGCCCACCGGCCGGCCCGCCACCTGCGCCGTCACCATCGCGCCCTGGGCGCGGGCGGATTTCACGCCCTCGATCAGCCGGCGCCAGCGCGCATCGTCGGTGGGGCGGTCGGTCAGCAGGAACCAGACGGGACGCCCCGTCTCCTTCCCCAGCTGCGTCATCCAGGACAGCTCGGTCTCCTCGATGTCGAAGTCGCTGTTCATGCCGAAGGCGCCATGGCCGACATCGCCCAGCGCCCGGCCGATGCCGAGCAACTCGTCCACCGCCGAATAGCGGCTGGGCACCATGCCGCCGGTCAGCGTCTTGTGGCTGTTGGTGCGGCTGGTGGTGAAGCCGAAGGCGCCGGCCCGCAGCCCCTCCGCGGTCAGGCGCCGCATGGCGGCGATGTCGTCCTCGGTCGCCTGCTCCAGGTCGATGGCGCGCTGGCCCATGACATAGACGCGCAGCGGGTGGTGCGGCACCTGCGCGGCGATGTCGATGGTGCGCTTCATCCCCTCCAGCGCATCGAGGTATTGCGGGAAGCTCTCCCAGTTCCAGCGCAGCCCTTCGGCGAGCGCGATGCCGGGGATCTCCTCCACCGCCTCCATCAGGCCGATCAGTTCCTCATGGTGGGTCTTGCGCACCGGCGCGAAGCCGACGCCGCAGTTGCCGAAGAGGATGGTGGTGACCCCGTGCCAGGAGGACGGGGCGAGCACCGGGTCCCAGGTCGCCTGCCCGTCGTAATGGGTGTGCGCATCCACCCAGCCGGGCGTGACCAGCAACCCATCGGCGCGGATCTCACGCCTGCCCGGCCCGGCCTTGCCGCCGACCTGGGCGATGCGGTCGCCATCGAGCGCGAGGTCGCCCGCGAAGCCCGGCCTGCCGGTGCCGTCGAGGATGGTGGCGCCGCGGATGACCGTGTCGTGCATCGGGGCTTCCTTCGTGGTTGGGCCGCCTGGCGCGGCCGCTGTTCCGCACCGCGCCGCGGTGCCGCCTGCCGCCGCCGCGCGCCTGGTCCGGGACGATCCGTTTCCCTCTCCCGGGGATTGAACGCCCCGGCGGGTGCGGGGGTCAAGCCTGCGTTCGGTCGCCCGACCAAGCTTCCGCAACGGCCCGGGCCTGGGGCATGATCCGCGGCCGGACCGGGGAGGACGCCGAACATGCCGCCGAAGCTTGGCCGCCGCGCCGCGCTGGCCCTGCCGCTGCTGCCTGCGCCCGTGCTGGCACAGGGCTACCAGCCGCGCGCGCTGACCATCCTGGTGCCCTCCGCCCCCGGCGGCACGCTGGACGCGCTGGCGCGCTTCTTCGGCCAGGCCATGGCGCCGCAGCTCGGCCGCGGCGTGGTGGTGGAGAATGTCGGCGGCGCCGGCGGCCTCATCGGCATGCAGCGCGCCGCGCGGGCGGAGCCGGACGGCAACACGCTGGTCTTCGGCAACATGGGCGTGATGGCGGTGGCGCATGCGCTCAACCCCGGCGCGGGCTTCGACCCGCGGCGGGACATGGCGCCCATCACCCTGGTCGCCGACGTGCCGATGGTGCTGGCGGCGAGCCCGAAGCGCGGCCTGCGCAGCCTGTCGGCGCTGCTGGACCACATCCGCCGCAACGGGGAGAAGGCGACCTTCGGCACCGCCGGGCTCGGCACCACCAGCCATCTGGCGCCCGGCTACCTGCTGCACCTGGCGGGGCTGAAGGCGACGCTGGTCGCCTATCGCGGCGCCGGGCCGGCCCTGGCGGACCTCGCGGCCGGGACGGTGGATGCGGTGATCGACCAGACCGTGACGATGATCCCCGGCCATCGCGGCGGCACCGCCGTGGCGCTGGCGGTCAGCGCGCCGCGCCGCATCCCGCAGCTGCCGGACGTGCCAAGCTTCGCCGAGGCCGGGCTGCCCGGCTTCGACCTGGTGATCTGGAACGCCTTCGCCGCGCCGCCCGGCACGCCGGCGCCGATCCTGGCGCATATGGCGGAAGCGCTGGAGGCGGCGCAGCAGGATCCGGCGCTGCAGGCCCGGCTGGCGGAGCTTGCCAGCACCGCGCCGCCGCCGGAGCAGCGCGGCCCGGCCTATATGCAGGCGCGCATCCTGGCCGATGTGGCGCGCTGGACCGACCTGGTGCGCGTGGCCGGGCTGAACCGGGAATAGCGCAGCGGCCGGCCGCCATGCCCGGCCGCCATGCGGTGCCGTCGCCGGCCTGGGCCCGGACTGCTCCCGGCCGCGGATCCTGCCGGCGCGGCGCAGGACCGGCCCGGCCGCCGACGGCGTCCCGGGCCGGCACGCAGGGTCGCCGCCTCGCGCGCCGCC
>NZ_SMOA01000278.1 GCF_004353985.1 Paracraurococcus ruber
GCGCACGGGCCGGTCCCGGGCCGGGCGGCTTCACCCGGCGGTGATGCGGCGCCGGGCGCGCCCGCGGGGACCGCCTTGCGCCGGGGGCCTTCCGTCCGGCCGCCCGATCGGCTATCAGCTTCCGCACGGACCCGTAGCTCAGCTGGATAGAGCGTTGCCCTCCGAAGGCAAAGGTCGTACGTTCGAATCGTATCGGGTCCGCCACCTTCCATTTGCATCACGCGCCATGGTCTGTTTCCGGCCAGCTGCCTGATGCCGCGCCCGATTCCCGCCGCTCCCGCGCCGTCCTCTCCAGAACCGGTGGCCTGCCCGCGCTGCGGCCAGCCTGTGCCCTGCGACCCCGCTGGCGCCTGCTGGTGCATGGCCCTGCCGCCGCGCCGCCCGGTGCCGCAAGCGGGCACGGGCTGCCTTTGCCCAGACTGCCTGATGCGCGACGACGCGGCGAAGCCCTGAGCGAGCCGTGCCGCCGCCGCGGCGCTTGCGTCGCCGCCCGCATCCCCAGGCCGGCGCGTCGGTCGCCGTGACCGGGCCCGAGCAGGGTGCCGCGCCGGCATGTCCGGCCGGCCGCAGCTGACCCTCAGCCCCCGCTGCGGCCGCGATGCCAGAGCATGAGCGCCGCGTCATAGGGCACCGCCGGCACTTCCCGCAGCCGCCAATACCAGCGCCGTCCCCAGGTATCGCCGCGCGAGGCGCCGATCGGCACCGGCCGGGCCTGAAGGCCGGCCAGGCGCAGCAGCAGCACGCAGCGCGGCAGGTGGAAGCGGCTGGTCGCCGCCCAGACCGGCCCCGCATGACCCATCCCCGCCAGCATCGCACGGCACGCGCGGACGGAGGACAGCGTGTCCGTCCCCGTCGGCTCCTCCCGGATCCGCTCCGGCGACTCGCCCAGCGCCACCAGCAGCCGGGCCATGATCGTGCTCTCGGCCTCGCCGAAGCGGCCCTGGGCGCCGGTCGGGATGAACAGCGCATCCGGATGCCCGGCGCCGAACCGGAATGCCGCCGCCACCCGGCGCTGCATGGCCGGGCTGGGGCCGCCATCGGGCCGGACCGCGGCGCCGAAGATGATGATGGGCGTCACGCGCCGGCGGCCGGCGCGGCGATCAGCAACCGGTTCATCGCCTCCATGGCATGGCGCAGCCCCGGCAGGTCGCGGGCGAATTGCTCGCGGGAGACGCCGTGCGCGGCCAACTCGTCGGCGATGGCGCCGAAGCTGCGGCGCCCGTCCACCCGCTGCAGGATGGCCGGCGCCAGCCGGGGCAGGGGCAGGTTCACCCGCAGCCCGTCGAAGGTGACCGGCAGGGTGCCGTCCTTGGGCAGGCCCTTCGCCAGTGCCGGCCCCTCCATCTCCCGCAGCACCGGCACCGCATCGGGATCGTCCCAGGGCGGCTCGGCCACCGGGTCTGCCGCCCGGACGCAGTAGACGATGTGGATGCCCATGTTGCCGGTCACGGCCTCGGCCAGGGCGGCGCGCGCCACCGGGTCCAGCCCGGCGGTGCGGGCGCGCAGCCGCGGGTCGGGCAGGTAGGCGTCGGGGTCGTAGCGCACCGGCTCCACCCAGCAGGCGATCCGCAGCCCGGCCGCCGCCACCAGCGCGGCCAGCTGCGGCACGGTGAAGGCCTGGTCGCGCGGGTTCAGCAGCAGGTCGTAGAGCCCGGCATCGCCGCCCGACAGGTGGTCGGTCAGCCAGGGGTTGCGGCGCAGCCAGGCGGTTTCCGGCACCTGCTTCCACAGCCGGCGGGCGACCTCCACCCGCGCCGCCGGGGCCTCCGCCGGCGGCGCCAGCAGGCGCAGCGCATCCTGCAGCATGTAGACGCCGGTGCGGCCATGCGGGGCATAGACCATCAGCCCCAGCCCGCCGCCCCGCGCCAGCACGGACACCAGCGCCCGCAGCCCCGCCAGCGGGTCCGGCAGGTGGTGCAGCACGCCGCAGCAGTCCACGTAGTCGAAGGGGCCGAGGCCGCTCTCCGGCAGGTCCAGCAGCGACCCCTCCTCGAACCGGATGTTGTGGAGGTTGCGCGCCGCGGCCCGGCCCTGTGCGATCTTCCGCGCGGCGCCGCTGCGGTCCAGCCAGGTGACGCTGCCCGGCCGGCCGGCCCAGGCCATCTGCTGCGCCAGCATGATCGTGGCGTCGCCGGTGCCGCCCCCCGCGACCAGGGCATGCAGCGGCCGGGTCGCCGGGCGGCGGCTGGCGAAGATCCAGTGGTCGATCTCGCGCAGGTGGCTCGGGCTCCCGACGATCAGGCGCTTCGCTTCCTCCCGCGGGTCGCGGGCGGGGTAGGGGAAAGCTTCGTACTGGGCGGCAAGCTGGCGGTCGGCGGAGTCGGTCATCCCGGGTGCATAGAGCGGATCGCCGGCCGGCGGGAACCGGCCGGGGCATCGCGCGGCCGACCGGCCGGGGGTGGCGGTCAGGCGCCCTCGGCCGCGGCAGGCGACGGGCGCCCATCGGTGGGCGCCGCAGGACACCCCTCTCGCCGGCGAAAGGGGGCGGCACAGGCCGGGTCCCGCGCCCCCGCGGGCGCCACGGCGTCGCCGCCGGGCCGCCGGCATGCGCGCGCCGGGCCCCTGCGGCCGGGTCGTCGCGGTTGCTGGCGGGCGGGGGCGCCCGTATCTAGCGGCCATGCGTATGCGATCCCTGCCCGCCCTCCTGCTCGGCCTCTCCCTGCTCGGCCACCCCGCCGCGGCGGAGCAGCCGCGCCCGCAGCGGCTTGGCGAATTCCAGTCCTGGACCGCCGCCAGCTTCCAGGAAGGCGGGCAGAAGACCTGCTACGCCTTCGCCCGCCCGACCAAGGTGGAGGGCAACCGGCAGGGCGTGCTGCTGACCGTGACGCATCGGCCGAACGCCCGCGACACGGTGACGATCACCGCCGGCTACAACCTGCCGCGCAATGCCAGCCCCAGCGTGACCGTGGGCGGCGCCACGCTGGAATTCTATACCGGGGAGACCGCGACCTCGGTCATCGCCGCCCGCGACGGCGCCGCCGCGGTGCGCGCCTTCCGCGGCGGGAAGGAGGCGGTGCTGAAGGCCCCCGGCGCCAATGGCCGCGGCACGGTCACCGACACCTTCCCGCTCGCCGGCTTCGGCGCCGCCTATGATGCCATCGGCAAGGAATGTCCGGTCGGGAGCCCGCGCCGATGAATGCCGTGACCCCCGCCGATGCCGAGCTGACGGCGGCCGAGCGCGACCGCATCCTGGCCAAGGCCGCGCTGTTCAGCCCGCCGCCGGTCACCACGGCGGACGGCAGGCGGGACCTGGTCGGCCTGTCGCGCGAGGAGCTGGTGCAGGAGCTGGCCGCGCTGGGCGAGAAGCCCTTCCGCGCCAAGCAGCTTTGGCACTGGATCTACCACCAGGGCGTGACCGATTTCGACCGGATGTCCAGCATCGCCGCGCCGCTGCGCGCCCGGCTGGCGGAGCGCTTCGTCATCGCCCGGCCGGAGGCCGCGACGGTGCAGACCAGCCGCGACGGCACGCGCAAATTCCTCTTCCGCTTCCGCGACGCCCAGCAGGTGGAAACGGTCTACATCCCCGACCCGGAGGAGGACCGCGGCGCCGTCTGCATCAGCACGCAGGTGGGCTGCACCCTGTCCTGCCGCTTCTGCCACACCGGCACGCAGAAGCTGGTGCGCAACCTGGGCGCGGCCGAGATCGTCGGGCAATTCATGGCGGCGCGCGACAGCTATGGCGAATGGCCCAGCCCGAAGGACGACAAGCCGCGGCTGCTGTCCACCATCGTCGTCATGGGCATGGGCGAGCCGCTCTACAACTACGAGAACACGGCCAAGGCGCTGCGCATCGTCATGGACGGGGAGGGGATCGGCCTCTCCCGCCGCCGCATCACGCTGTCCACCTCCGGCGTGGTGCCGATGATGGACCGCTGCGGCGAGGAGCTGGGCGTCAACCTGGCGGTGTCGCTGCACGCGGTGACGGATGAGCTGCGCAACGAGATCGTGCCGCTGAACCGCAAATACCCGATCGCCGAGCTGCTGGCGGCCTGCCGGCGCTACCCCGGCGCCTCCAACGCCCGCCGCATCACCTTCGAATACGTCATGCTGCGCGGCATCAACGACTCGGAGGCCGAGGCGCGCGAGCTGGTGCGGCTGCTGCACGGCCTGCCGGCGAAGGTGAACCTGATCCCCTTCAACCCCTGGCCGGGCAGCCCCTACCAGACCTCGACCTACGAGCAGACGGCGAAATTCGCCGCCATCCTGAACGAGGCGGGCTATTCCAGCCCGATCCGCCGGCCGCGCGGGCGGGACATCCTGGCGGCCTGCGGCCAGCTGAAGACCGAGAGCGAGCGGGAGCGGAAGGCGGCGGGCTGACCCCGCCGCGCCGGCCTCAATACTGCAGGTCGCGCGTCTCGAAGCCCGGCTTCGGCGCGGCGCCCAGGATGCGCCGCAGGATGGAGTTCAGCGTGTCCGGGTCGTTGTCGAAGCCGCCATGGCTGTCGCTGCGCGACGGCCCCAGGCTGCCCCGGGCCGGCGCCCCCGCCACCACCAGCGTCTGCCGCAGCAGCGCCGCCACCTCGGCATCCGGCGCGGGCGACTTCGGCACCTGCCGGACCCAGCGTTCCATGCCCAGCAGCGGCGTGTCGCGGCGCGGCTCGAAGGCGTTGCTCACCAGGTAGAGCAGCGACTTGCCATAGGGCCCGACATCGTCGTCGCGCTCCCCCACATCGCTCAGCACATAGAGGTCGGGGACCGGGCAGGTCCCGGCCCTGATGGCGGGCAGCATGGTCGCCTTGAACAGCTCCACCGTGATCGCCGGCGCCATCAGGTGCAGCGACCGCAGGGCGATGCCGCTGGCGGCCAGCTGCGGCAGCGCATGCGCGGCGTAGATGCTGCCGGCGCTGTGCGCCACCACATGCAGCTCCCAGCCGGCCCGCGCCGCCGCCGGCAGCGCCTGCATCGCCGCCTGGGCATGCTTCGCCATCAGCTGCATGGCGCCGATCTTCCGCCGATGCTCGGAGGACAGGCGGGCAT
Organism: Paracraurococcus ruber; assembly: GCF_004353985.1. GTDB lineage: Bacteria > Pseudomonadota > Alphaproteobacteria > Acetobacterales > Acetobacteraceae > Paracraurococcus > Paracraurococcus ruber. The sequence continues at coordinate 4,978 of NZ_SMOA01000278.1, forward strand.
TCTCCTTCATCTCCCGCCACAGCGCGCCGCCCGGCCCGGCGACGGTCAGCTCCAGCGACCGGTCCTTGCCCTCCACCAGCCCGTCCCGCATGGATTTCAGCCAGTCGGCGACGGCATTGCCGGCGCGCGCATCGGCGCCGGTCAGCACATCCGCGATGATGTCGCGGATGGCGTCCGCCGCGCCGGATTCCCACATCACGTGCAGCGGGTAGATCTCGTTCCTCAGCAGCACGTCGCGGAAGGCGACGACCCGCCTGGCCGCCGCCTGCTCGTCATTCAGCCCGCCATGCAGGTAGAGCATCACGCGGCGGCGCTTCCAGCCCTCCGTCGCCTTCGGGATGGTCTCGCGGAACAGCCGCTGCAGGTCGGACTCCGTGGTCCAGTAGTCGCCGCTCGACGACAATTCCCCGTTGTTGGCCACGTCGATGACGAAGGGCCGGATGTCGGCGAGCGGGATGGCCGGCATCGCCCGCGCCAGGCCCTTGGTCGTATCCGCCCCGCCGCGGGCCCAGAGATCCACCTTCACCGGCACGCCGAGCTGGGCGACCCAGACATCGGTGGCGTGCATCAGGTAGTCCTCGTAGGGCAGCAGCGCGAAGCCGCCATCGCCCCAGTCCTCGCCCCAGGAATTCTGGATGACGAAGCCTTCGGCGGTGTAGCCGACGATGGCCACCGCATGGCCCGAGTCGGCGCGGCCGTCCCGCCGGATGACGGGCAGGCGGCGCGTCCGCTCCGCCCCGGCCTGCCGGTAGGCGACGGCGACCCGCTCGGGGCCCGGCGCGAACCAGCCGTCATGCACCATCAGCGTGCAGTAGAGGATGCCGACCTCCGCCAGCGCCGCATGCATGTCGCGGATCTCGCGATGGCTGACGCGGTAGAAGGCGCCGCCGGGCACCTGCCGCGCCGCCTCGGCGATCTCCGGCGTCAGGTGCTTCCGGCCATGCCGCGTCTTCGGCCACATCGCCGCCGGGCAGGCGCCGTGCCGCGCCCAGCCCAGCATGCCGCCGCGGGCGGAGGAGCCCTCGTAGTGCTCGCCCGGCCATTCGTCGTAGCAGCGCGCCATCTCGTAGAGCATGCGGGGGCTGACCGGCAGCCGCGGCTCCGGCGCGCCGCCATCGGCCCGGCGCGCCAGCAGGTAGTTCACCACGGCGGCCAGCGCGAAGCCGGTGCAGGCGCCTTCCTGCCCCTGGTCGAGGATGGCCGGCACCAGGTCGCAATTGACCATCCGGTCCGGCAGCGGCCCCAGCTTCGGCTGGTAGGGCCAGTCGCGGATGTCGATGCGGTCGGGCATCGCGTCCAGCACCGGCTTGCCCTTGCGCCTGGCGGGGGCCTCGGCCGGCGGGGCGCGGCGGCTGGCGGCGGCCGGCCGCGTGGTCTTGGGGGCCGATGCATCGGCCGCCGCGGCGTTTTGCCGCGGACGCGTGCGGGCCATCCTGCTCCTCCTCCTGCCTGCTGCGGCGGGGAGGCTATCATTGGCGATCCGTAGCGGAAGCCCGGATGCCGCCCAGGGGATCGCGCCCAGGGGATGGCACCCAGGGGATGGCACCCAGGGAGTGGCGCCCGGGGGAGGGCGCCGCGCGGATGGCGCCGGCCGGATGCTGCCGCGGGGCGAGGGCGCGGCCGCACCGCGCCCGCCGCGGCGCCGGCGTGCC
>NZ_SMOA01000279.1 GCF_004353985.1 Paracraurococcus ruber
CGCCGGTGACCACGCCCGTGGTCGCCGCGTCGATGCTGTTGGCCTGGGTGACGGTGGCCGTGTCGGTGATGGTCACCGGCTTGCCGGCCAGGTAGGTCGCCGCGCCGCCCGCCGCCAGGTTGGCCGCCGTGTCGGACACCGACGCGTAGGTCAACGTGCCCGTGGTCGCGGTGTCGATCGCCGTGAGCTGGGCGATGGTCGGGGTGTCGGTGATGGTGACCGTATAGGCATTGCCCGTGCCGGTCAGGCCGGCCAGGGCCGCCGCCGTGCCGCTGATCGTCGCCGTCACCACGCCGCTGGTCGCGGCGTCGATGGTGTTCAGCTGGCCGACCGTCGCCGTGTCCTGAACGGTCACGTCCTTGCCGGCCAGATACGTCGCCGCCCCACCCGCGGCCAGGTTGGCCGCGGTGTCGGAGACCGTGCCATAGGTCAGCGCACCCGTGGTCGCCGCATCGAGGTCGGTCAGCTGCTGAACCGTGGCGGAACCGAAGATCGTCAGGTCCTTGCCCGCCAGGTAGGGTGTCGCGGCGACCGAGACGAGGTTCGCCGCCGTATCGGCGATGGCCGTATAGGTCAGCGTGCCCGTGGTTGCGGCGTCGATCGCCACCAGCTGGGCGACCGTCGGCGTATCGGTGATGGTGACCGCATAGGCATTGCCGGTCCCGGTCAGCGCCACGAGCTGCGCAGCCGTGCCGCTGATCGTGGCCGTGACCACCCCGCTGGTCAGGGCGTCGATGGCATTCAGCTCGGTGACCGTCACCGCCCCCTGCACGGTGACATCCTTGCCGGCCAGGTAGGCGGCGGCGCCACCGGCCGTCAGGTTCGCCGCGGTGTCGGAGACGGTGGTGTAGGTCAGCGTGCCGGTGGTCGCCGCGTCCAGGTCCGTCAGCTGCTGGATGCTGGCCGCATCCTGCACGGTGACGTCCTTGCCGGCCAGGTAGGTGGCGGCGCCGCCGGCCGTGAGGTTGGCGACGGTGTCGGACACGGTTGTGTAGGTCAGGCTGCCGGTCGTGGCGGCATCGATGGCCGTGAGCTGGGCGATGGTCGGGGTGTCGGTGATGGTGACGGCATAGGCATTGCCCGTGCCGGTCAGCCCGGCCAGCTGTGCCGCCGTGCCGCTGATCGTCGCCGTCACCACGCCGCTGGTCGCGGCGTCGATGCTGTTCAGCTGGCTGACCGTCGGCGTGCCCTGAACGGTGACGTCCTTGCCGGCCAGGTAGGTCGCCGCACCGCCGGCGGTCAGGTTCGCCGCCGTGTCGGAGACGGTGGTGTAGGTCAGCGTGCCGGTGGTCGCTGCGTCCAGGTCCGTCAGGTGCTGGACCGTCGCGGTGCTGGTGATGGTCAGGTCCTTGCCGGCCAGGTAGGTGGCCGCACCGCCCGCCGTCAGGTTGGCCGCCGTGTCGGAGATCGCCGTGTAGGTCAGGCTGCCGGTGGTCGCCGCGTCGATGGCCGTCAGCTCGGCGATGGTCGGGGTGTCGGTGATGGTGACGGCATAGGCGTTGCCCGTGCCGGTCAGCCCGGCCAGGACCGCCGCCGTGCCGCTGATGCTGGCCGTCACCACGCCGCTGGTCAGGGCATCGACGGCATTCAGCTCGGCAACCGTCGCCGCGCCCTGCACGGTCACGTCCTTGCCGGCCAGGTAGGTGGCGGCGCCACCGGCCGTCAGGTTCGCCGCCGTGTCGGACACCGCCGTGTAGGTCAGGCTGCCGGTGGTCGCCGCATCGATCGCCGTCAGCTCGGCGATGGTCGGGGTGTCGGTGATGGTGACGGCATAGGCATTGCCCGTGCCGGTCAGGGTGGCGAGGGCCGCCGCCGTGCCGCTGACCGCGCCGGTGACCACGCCCGTGGTCGCCGCGTCGATGCTGTTGGCCTGGGTGACGGTGGCCGTGTCGGTGATGGTCACCGGCTTGCCGGCCAGGTAGGTCGCCGCGCCGCCCGCCGCCAGGTTGGCCGCCGTGTCGGACACCGACGCGTAGGTCAGCGTGCCCGTGGTCGCGGTGTCGATCGCCGTGAGCTGGGCGATGGTCGGGGTGTCGGTGATGGTGACCGTGTAGGCATTGCCCGTGCCGGTCAGCCCGGCCAGGGCCGCCGCCGTGCCGCTGATCGTCGCCGTCACCACCGCCGTCGTCGCGGCGTCGATGGTGTTCAGCCGGGCGACCGTCGCGCCGCTGGTCACGGTCACGGCGGTTGCGGTGGCGAGGTAGTTGTCCGGGTCGCTGGAATTCGCCGCCTCGGCCGCCAGTATCGCCCCGGTATCGGCCAGCGCGTTCCAGGTTACGGTTCCGTCGGTGACCGACTTCACGGCGATGATCTGGGCGATGCTCGCGCCGCCGGTGAAGGTGATGTCCTTGCCGCTGGTATAGGTGCCCGCGCCGCCATTCGTCGCGGCATCCGCGGCCAGGTTGGCGGCCGTGTCGGCCACGGTGGTGTAGCTCAGCGTGCCGGTCGTGGCAGCGTCGATGGCGACGAGCTGCGCGATGCTGGCGGAGCCGGTGGCTGTCACGTCCTTGCCGGTGATGTAGGTGCCGGCGCCCGAATTCGTCGCCGCATCGGCCGCAAGGTTGGCGGCGCTGTCGGTGACCGACGCATAGGTGATGCTGCCCGTGGTCGCCGCATCGATGGCGGCGAGCTGGGCGATCGTGGCCGCATCCGTCACCGTCACGGTGTAGGCGTTGCCGCCCGCCGTCAGCGCCGCCAGCTGTGCCGCCGTGCCGCTGATCGTCGCGGTGATCACGTCGCTGGTCGCCGCGTTGATGGTGTTCAGCTGCGTCACCGTCGGCGTGTCGGTGACCGTGACGGCCTTGTCCGTCACATAGACGCCGGTGCCACCATTGCTGGCTGCGTCCGCCGCCAGATTGGCCGCGGTATCCGACACCGCGGTATAGGTCGGCGGAATGGTGGAGGCGGAATCGATGGCGGTGAGCTGGGCGATCGTGCCGGCATCCGTCACCGTGATGGTGTACTGGCTGGTGCTGCCGGTCAGGGTGGCGAGATCGGCCGCCGTGCCGCTGATGGTGGCGGTGACGACATCGCTGGTCGCGCCCTCGATCGTGTTGAGCTGCGCGACGGTCGCCGTGCCGGTGACCTCGACCGGCTTGTTGGCATAGTAGGTGGCGGCGCCGCCGGCGACCAGGTTCGCCGCCGTGTCGCGGACACTGGCATAGGTGATGGTGCCGTCGGTCGCCGCATCCACCGCCTGGAGCTGGGCGATGCTCGGCGCATCGGTGATGGTCACGGTGTACTGGTTGCCCGTGCCGGTCAGCCCGGCCAGGGTCGCCGCCGTCCCGCTGGTCGTCGCGGTGATGACGCCGGCACCCGCGGCAACCATGGCGTTCAACTGCGCGACGGTCGCCGCATCCGTGACGCTGACCGTCTTGCCGGTGAGGATTCCGCCCGTCGCCGCCGCCAGGTTGGCGGCCGTATCCGTCACCGAGGCATAGGTAGGCGCGATGCTGGATGCCGCGCCGATCGTCTGCAGCTGCGCCACGCTCGGTGAGTCGGCGAGGGTGATGCTGTAGGCATTGCTGCCGGCATTCAGCCCGACCAGCACGGACGCGTTGGCATTGATGCTGGCGGTCACCACGCCGGTGGTCAGGGCGTCGATGGCGTTCAACTCGGCGACGGTGGCCGCGCCGCTGACCGTCACCGCCTTGCCGGTCAGGTAGGCGGCGGCGCCGCCGGCGGTCAGGTTCGCCGCGGTATCGGTGACCGAGGTGTAGGTCAGCGCACCCGTGGTTGCGGCATCGATGGCCTGCAGCTGGGCGATGCTGGGGGAGTTGGTGATGGTGACGGCATAGGCATTGCCCGTCCCGGTCAGCGTGGCCAGCTGGGTCGCGGTATCGCTGACCGACGCGGTGATGACGCCGGTGGTCGCCGCATCGATGGCGTTCAGCTCGGCGACGGTCGCCGCGCCGGTGACCGTGATGGTCTTGTCGGTGACCCAGGTCCCGGCGCCGCCATTGGTCGCCGCATCGGCCGCCAGGTTCGCCGCCGTGTCGCTCACCGCCGCATAGGTGATGGCGGAAGCGCCGGCGGCGTCGATGGCGGTCAGCTCGGCGATGGTCGCCGCACCGGTCACCGTCACCGACTTGCCGGCCAGGTAGGTGGCCGCGCCCGCATCCGCCAGGTTCGCCGCCGTGTCGGCCACCGCCGTGTAGGTCAGCCCGCCGGTGGTCGCCCCGTCGATCGCCGACAGCTGCGCGATGCTGGCCGCGTCGGTGATGGTGACCGTGTAGGCATTGCCCGTGCCGGTCAGCGTCGCCAGATCGGCGGCGCTGCTGGTGACCGAGGCGGTGACGATGCCGGTGGTCGCCGCATCGATCGCGTTCAGCTGCGCGACGCTCGCCGCGCCGGTGACCGTGATCGCCTTGTCGGTGACCCAGGTCCCGGCGCCGCCATTGGTCGCCGCATCGGCCGCCAGGTTCGCCGCCGTGTCGCTGACCGTGGCGTAGCTGAGCGTGCCGGGGCCGGCGGAATTGATCGCGGTCAGCTGCGCCACCGTGGCCGCGCCCGTCACGGACACCGTCTTGCCGGCCAGGTAGTCGGCGGCGCCGCCCGCGGCCAGGTTCGCCGCGGAATCGGTGACGCTGCCGAAGGTGACGGTACCGACCGTCGCCGCGTCGATCGTCTGCAGCTGGGCGATGCTGGCGGCACCGGTGACGGTGACGGCGTAGTTGTTGCCCGTGCCGGTCAGGGTCGCCAGCTGGGCCGCCGTATCGCTGACCGAGGCGGTGACGACGCCGGTGGTCGCCGCGTCGATGACGTTCAGCTCGGCGACGGTCGCCGCGCCGGTGACCGTGATCGCCTTGTCGGTGACCCAGGTCCCGGCGCCGCCATTGGTCGCCGCATCGGCCGCCAGGTTGGCCGCGGTGTCGCTCACGCCCGTATAGGTGAGGGATGCCGGCCCCGCGCCGTCGATGGCGTTCAGTTGCGCAATGCTCGCGGCATCCGTGACCGAGACCGCCTTGCCCGCGATGACGGTGGCGGCCCCGGCATCGGCCAGGTTCGCCGCCGTGTCGCTCACCGCCGTGCAGGTCAGGGTGCCGGTGGTCGCCGCGTCGATCGCCACGAACTGCGCCACGGTGGCGGCGCCGCTGATCGTCACGTCCTTGCCGGTGATGTAGCGGCCGGCGCCGCCATTCAGCGCCGCATCCGCCGCCAGGTTGGCGCCCGTGTCGGTGACGCTGGCATAGGTCAGGGTCCCGGTCGTCGCCGTATCCACGGCCGCGAGCTGCGCGAGGCTGGCGGTGCCGGTGAAGGTGACGTCCTTGCCGGTGACATAGGTGCCGGCGCCGCCATTGGTCGCCGCATCCGCCGCCAGGTTGGCGGCCGAATCCTGCACCGCGGTGTAGGACAGGGACCCGGTGGTGGCGGCATCGATCGCCGCAAGCTGCGCCAGGCTCGGCGTGGTGGTGATGGTGACCGTGTAGGCATTGCCGGTGCCGGTCAGCGTCGCCAGATCGGCGGCCGTGTCGCTGACGCTCGCGGTGATGACGCCGGTGGTCTTCGCATCCAGCGTGTTCAGCTGGGCCACCGTCGGCGCGTCGGTCACCGTGACGGTATAGGCGTTGCCGGTGCCGGTCAGCCCGGCCAGGGTGCCGATCGTGCCGCTGATGGTGGCGGTCACCACGCCGGTGGTCGCCGCGTCGATGGCGTTCAGCCGGGTGACGGTCGCGCCGCCGGTCACCGTCACCGCGACGTTGCCGGTCACGTAGCGGCCGGCGCCGCCATTGCGCAGCGCGTCCTGGGCCAGGGCGATGGCATTGTCCGCCACCGTGGTGTAGCTGAGCGTGCCGGTGGTCGCCGCGTCGATGTTGAAGAGCTGGCTGACCGTGGCGGCGCCCTGCACCGTCACCGTGACGCTGCCGGTGACATAGGTGCCTTCGCCGCCATTCGTCACCGCATCGGCGGCCAGGTTCGCCGCCGTGTCGCTGACCGAGGTCCAGGTCACCGTGCCGGTGGTCGCGGCATCGATGGCGGCCAGGTTCGCCACCGTGGGCGCGCCGCCGGTCAGCGTCACGTCGTTGGCGTCATTCCCCCCGATGCCCAGGAAGGCCAGCGCCTCCGCCACGCTGTAGGGCGTGCCGAGCGTGCCGTCACCAGGGACCGCAGCTTGCGGATTGACATAGATGGCCATGGCGTCTGCAGCCTCGCTCGGGTAGCCGGCACCGGGGTGCCGGAGCGTGATCCGGGTTCGGCGGCAAACTGCATGCCTCAAGCTTGATTTTCGGTTTAGGGCGGGAACGCTCCGCATGCAGGAGGAGCGATGCCGGGCCTGCACCGCTTCAGGAAGGCTTCACGCCTCGCGCATCGTGCCGCGCCCCGGCCGGTCAGGCCGCGGGCCAAGGCGCGCGCCGCTGCCTCGCCGATGGCCCGCGCATCCTTCACCGGCACCGGGCGCCGATGCGCGGCATGGGCGTGCCGGGCGAAACCGGGCGACCATGGCGCCGTTCGGTCGCCATCGCCGGGACGGTCACCGGGCGATGGCGGCGCAGCTTCGGCCGATCCGGCCGGGGCCTGCCGGCATGGGCGGCGGTCACGGCGGCCGCGCCTTCCCGGCGCCGCCCCGGCAGGGCGCGCGGCCGGCGGCACGGCACCAGGCCGGG
>NZ_SMOA01000027.1 GCF_004353985.1 Paracraurococcus ruber
CCGGCGACGCTGCCGACCACCACCAGCATGGGCCGCCCAGCCCGCCGGCACGGAGGTTCGGCCGCGGCGCCCCGCGCCGCCGCCCCGGGCCGCAGGTGCCGCGCCAGGCCGGCCGAGCCCACCCAGAGCAGCGGCGCCGCCACCCCCAACCCCGCCCGGGCGATGGCGGCAAGGTCGGCTTCCTCGGCCGCATCGCAGACCAGGGCGCGCATCCCGTCCCGCCGCCGCGCCACGATCCAGCTCGGCAGGTCGCCGCGCACGGCCTCCAGCGACGCCACCGCGGCGGGCAGGCCCGCCAGTTCCAGCATGGCCGCCAGGTCGGGATCCTGCCCCGCCCCCTCGGCCCGCCAGAGCGGCGTCGCTTCCAGCGGCGTGCCATGCACCAGCAGCCGGCCGTTGCGCAGCGCCCGCCCGGCGGCGGGGAAGGCCGGGGCGGCGATCACCAGCCGCTCGGCGCCGGCGGCGGCCGCCACCTCGGCGCCGACCGGCCCGCGCAGGGTGCTGTCGATCTTCTTGTAGAGCAGCCCGCAGCCCGGCCCGGCATGGCGCGCGACGGCGGCGCGCACCGCCGCGGCGGCCCGATCCGGCGCCAGGCGGCGGCTGTCGGTGTCCACCGCCAGGACCGGCGACGGCTCCGCCGCCGCGGCGTCCAGCGCCACCACCGCCGGCAGGCCGGATGCGGCCCAGGCGATGGCGCAATCCGCCGCGCCGGAGAGATCATCCGCCACCACCAGCACGCGCGGCGCCATGCCGCGGGGCGCCGGCTATTCCGCCGCCTGCCGCGCCGGCTGCGGGCCCCAGGACTTCAGCACCGGCAGCACTTCCTTGGCGAACAGGCGCAGCCCGCGCTCCGCCACCGCCAGCGGCGTGCCGCCGAAGCGGAAGGCAACGTTCAGCTCGAAGCTGCCGAGCAGGTCGCGGCGCTTCTCCAGGCCGCGCAAAATCTTCTCCGGCGTGCCCCAGCTGGCCGCCTGCATGAAGCCCTTGACCGCGCCCTCGAGCCCACCGGCCTTCCGCGCGAGATCGGCCTTCTGCTGGTAGGAATCGTAGCCTTTCACGCTGGCGAAATGCTCGCCGAGGAATTCGTAGTGGTGGAAGTTGCTCTCGACGAATTTCCCCTGGTACCGGAAGGCCTCGTCCTCGCAGGCCGCATCGTCCTCGCCGCAGATGACGAACTCCGTCATCATCAGGGTCGGCGGCTCGGTCCCGTGGTATTGGCGGTGCAGCTGCCGCCCGCGCTCGATCACCGGGAAGCGCATCTCCCAGGGCCGGTCGGCGAACATCACCATATGGGCGCCGAGCTTGGCGGCGGAGTTCACCGAATCCTCGGACGAGGCGACGGCATAGATCCGCCCGTCGAAGCCGTGCTCGGGCCGCGGGCGCAGCTCCACCCGGGGCTGCTTGTAGAATTTGCCGTCGCCTTCCATGACGCCGGTGCGCAGCGCCTGGATGATCATGGGCGCGGCTTCGTCGAAGCGTTCGCGCGATTCATCCATGCTGACCCGGAAGGCGGCGAACTCCCGCCGCGCCAGGCCGCGGCCCATGCCGAAGCGCAAGCGGCCGCCGCTCAGCAGGTCGAGCACCGCGGCATTCTCCGCGACCCGCAGCGGGTCGTGCCAGGGCAGGATAACCGCCGCGGTGCCGACATCGACATGCGGATGCTTCGCCGCCAGCCAGGTCATCAGGTGCAGGTTGTCCGGCACGAAGGAATAGTCGGCGAAATGGTGCTCGGCCGACCACAGGCAGTCGAAGCCGCTGTCGGCGGCGATGGCGGCGAGCCGCAACTCCTCCTCCCAGACCTGGCGGTCCGGGACGCCGTCCCAGCCATAGCTGGAGAAGATCATCATCATGCCGACATCCATGGCCGGTTCCCCCTGCTTGGTCTTGCCGCCAGCCTACCGCCGCGCCCCCTGGTCGGCCAGCGCTACGGCAGTATGCTGCCGCCCGGAAACGACCAGGAGACGATTGCCATGACCCCGCCCGAGCGCCTGCGCGCATTGCTGGCCGAACCTGCCTTCGTCACCATGCCCGCGGTCTGGGACGGGCTTTCGGCCAAGGTCGCGGCGCAGGCCGGGTTCCGCACCGCCTTCCTCTCCGGCTCCTGCGTCGCCGCCAGCCGGCTCGGCGGCCCCGACCTCGACCTGATCTCCTTCGCCGAGATGTTCGACAGCTTCCAGATGGTGCGCAACGCCGCGCCCGAGACGTTGATCCTGGCCGATGGCGACCATGGCTATGGCAATGCCATGAACGTGCAGCGCACCGTCCGCGCCTATGGCCGCGCCGGGGCCGCCGCCATCCTGATCGAGGACAAGATCACCCCGCGCGAGCTGACCGCCGCCGGCAAGCCCTGCCTGCCGCGGGAGGAGGCACGGATGAAGATCCGCGCTGCGGTCCAGGCGGCGAAGGAGAGCGGCATCTGCGTCCTGGCGCGGACCGATTGCCGCCCGACCCAGGGGATCGATGAGGCGGTGGCGCGCATCGAGATGTATGTCGAGGAGGGCGCCGACATCCTCTTCCTCGACAGCCCGGCCGATGATGACGAGATCCGCCGCGCCGTGGCCGCCGCCAAGGGGCGGCCGAGCTTCGCCGTCCTGTCGCCCGGCGCCCCGCGCGCGACGCCCGACCGGCGGAAGGCCGAGGCGCTGGGCTTCAAGATCGGCACCTATCCGACCGGCATGCTGTCGCCCGCCGCGGCCGGGCTGAAGGCCGGCATCGCCGCGCTGCAGGCCGGCGAGGCGGAAGCCGCCAGCGCCCTGCCGTCGGCCGAGCTGCGCACCCTGCTCGGCTACCCCGACTACGACGCGGCGGCCAAGCCCTTCCGCCTGGCATGAGCTCGCGCGCCCTCGCCGCCTTCGTCGCCGGCCTGCGGTGGGAAGACCTGCCGCAGCCGGTCGTCGCCCAGGCCTGCCGCGTGGTGCTGGACGCGGTCGGCTGCGCCCTGGCCGCCTGGACGGAGGACAGGGACAAGGCCCGCATCGCCCGCGACATCGCGGCGCTGTATCCGGCCCGGCCGGGGGCGGGCGTGATCGGTGCGCCGGGCCTTGCGGCGCAGCCGGCCTTCGCGGCGCTGGCCAACGGCATCCTGGTGAATGCCGCCGACAACGACGACACGCACAAGCGCGCGCTGCTGCATGTCGGCAGCGTGGTGGTGCCGGCGGCGCTGGCCCTGGCGCAGTCCGGGCGCCTGTCCGGCCGCGACCTCATCCTCTCCCTGGTCGCGGGCTACGAGGTGGCGGTGCGCGTCGGCATGGCGGTGATGCCGACGCATTACCGCTTCTGGCATTCCACCGCGACCAACGGCACCTTCGGCGCCGCCGCCACGGCGGCGAAGGCGCTGGGCCTGGACGCCGACGGCACGCTGCGCGCGCTGGGGCTGGCCGGCACCCAGGCCGCCGGGCTGAACACCTTCTTCGAATCCGGCGACATGACGAAGAGCCTGCACCCCGGCAAGGCGGCGCTGAACGGCGTGCTCTCGGCGCAGCTGGCGCGCCTCGGCATGACCAGCCCCCCAGGCATCCTGGAGCACCCCAAGGGCTACCTCGCCGCCTTCTCGCTGGAGCCGAAGGCCGAGGCGCTGACGGCCGGCCTCGGGACGGAATGGGAGATCCTGCAGAACGGGTTCAAGTTCTTCCCCTCCATCCTCGCCAGCCACTCGCCCATCCAGGCGACGCTGGCAATCGTGCGGCGGCACGCCGTGGACCCGCGCCGCATCGCCCGCATCACCAACGAGACCTACCGGACGGTGACGACCCATTTCTCCGCGAAGGAGATCGGCTCGGCCATGGCGGCGCGCGTGTCCGTCCCCTACTGCATCGCCGTCGCCGCGGTGGATGGCGAACTGGGGCAGGCGCAATTCGCCGCCGCGCGGATCGACGACCCGCTGGTGCGCCAGGTGCTGGCGCGGACCGAGGTGGTGGCGGATGACGCGCTGGACCGGCTCTACCCGGCGAATTTCCCGGCCCGCGTGACCATCGAGCTGGAGGACGGGACGCGGCTGACCGAGACGGTGATGCTGCCCAAGGGCGATCCCGGCGCGCCGCTGAGCGATGCGGAGCTGGAGGCGAAGTTCTTCGGCAACTGCGCCGGCGTGATCCCCGACAGCGCCGCGGCGGCGTTGCGCGACGCGATCCTCGGGCTGCCGGGGCTTTCGTCCGTCGAGGCGCTGGCACCGACCGGGTAGGGGGGCGGACGCCCTCCCCCTCGCGCGCCTCCGGTCAAGGGCCGCAGGGCCCCTGGCTCCCTTGGGGTCCTCGACCTCAGGCCGGCGGCAGCACCTTCGCCGCGCGATAGCCCGCGACCTGCCGCGCGACCATCTCCCAGCTGTCGACGAAGCCGGTGAACCCCGCCTTGCGCGCCGCGGTCATGGAGAAGACCACGTCGTAATCCATCCCGAGGAAGAAATCGGCGAATTCCCAACTCGCGACCTGCTCCAGCGGCAGGGCCAGGTCGTGGCGGGCGCGGATGGCCTCCCAGACCGGGCCCTTGTCGGCCATCCAGCGCGGCATGGACATCGGCCGCGGCACGCCGCAGGGCAGGCCGAACAGCGCCGCGAGGTGCGGCCACAGGTCGCACCAGCGGAAGGCGTCGCCATTCGTGACGTTGAAGGCGCGGTTGGCGGCGCGCGGCTCGGTCAGCATCCAGAGCACGCCCTCCGCCAGCAGCGAGGCGTCGGTCAGCTCGTGCAGCGCGGTCCAGGCGCCGGGCTTGCCGGGAAAGTCGAAGGGCACGCCGAGCTCCCGGCAGATGGCGGCATAGGCGCCCAGCGTCGAGACCATGTTGCGCGCCCGCCCCGGCGCGACATCCAGCACGAAGCCGGGGCGGCTCGCGCTCCAGGACCACGCCTTCCCCTGCTGCCGCGCTGCGACCAGGTCCTGCTGGTCGTAGTAGAAATTGGGCGGCAGGTGGCGCGGGTCGTCCTCCCGCGCCGGGGTGCGGAAGGGGCCGATATGCAGCCCGTACCACTTGCCGCCATGGATCATGTGGAGATGCGCGAAGCGCGGCAGGCTCGCCTCCGCCGCGTCCAGCAGGCTGCGCAGCATCGCCAGGTTGGCCGGCACATCCTCCACACCGCCTTCCCCGAAGGGCGCGCGGGACGCGTAGACGATGTGGGTGATGTCCGGCCGCGTCGCCAGCGCGCGGCGCATCGCCTCCGGGTCCGTCAGGTCGGCGGCCAGCCAGTCGCCGGCGCCCGCCGGCACGCGGCGCGACAGGCCGACCAGGTTGAACGCGCCGGTGCCGCGCGCCCGCTCCGTCACGCGGGTCGCGGCGGCGCCGGTGGCGCCGACCACCAGCAGGGTGCCGGCATTGCTCATGCGGCGTGCTCCTCGATGGCGCGTGCCAGGATGCGGGCCGGCGCGCCGTCGCTGCCGGCGATGGCCAGGGCGCCGAAGGCGAATTCCGCCCGGCCGCCGGCCAGCAGCCGCGGTGGGCGCACATGCTCGGCGATCAGCACGCCCTGGCTGAGCAGGGCGCGATGCACCGGCCAGTCGAAGCCCGCGGGCGGGCGGCGATGCACCGGCAGGTCGGGCGTGGCGAAATCCACCGCCAGCAGCTTGATCCGCCGGTCCAGCAGCCAGGCCGCCGCCGCGGCGGAAAGGCAGGGGTGATGCTCGTAGCGCGGCGTGCCGACGAAGGCGGACCAGCCGGTATCCAGCGCCAGGATGTCGCCCGGCCGCAGCAGCGGCCGCGCCGCGTCCAGATGCGCCGGTTCGATCAGCGCGTCGTCCGGCAGGTCCAGCCGCCACACCACGCCGGGGCCGGTGAGGCGCCCGGGCGGGATGGCGTCCATCGCCGGCCCGTCAGAGAAGAAGTGGAAGGGCGCGTCGCAATGCGTGCCGGTATGCACCACCATCCCGAATTCGGTGACGTTGATGGGGTCGGCCGGTTGGCACATCAGCCGCCGGATGGTCGGCGGGCCGAACATCGGCACGCGCGGCATCGCCTCCGACACCGGGTGGGAGAGGTCGTGCCAGGGACCGGCCGGCCGCACCTGCGCCGCCTCCGGCACATCGATCCAGCCACGCCAGCCGGTGCCGCGCGACGGCGAAGGCACACACATCCCGGCGTCTCCCCTTGTCCCCTGCGGATGCTGGCAGCGGCGTGCGCCGGGCGTCAACCGACCCGCCGCCCGGGCGTTGGCGCCACGGGGTTCTTTGGTGGAGGAGGAACAGGATGCGACGGATTGCTCTCGGCGCGGCGCTCGCGCTCGGGCTGGCCGGTTGCGCGGCGACGCAGCAGGCCGCCGACACCACCGTGGCCGCCGCCAAGGCGCAGGTGAACCCGACGCTGTCCACCCAGGACGCGACCTTCATGACCGAGGCGACGCGCGACGGCCTGGCGGAGGTGGCGATGGCGCGGCTGGCGGAGAAATACGGCCGATCCCCCGCGGTGAAGCGCTTCGCCCGGCACATGATCGAGGACCACGGGCGCGCCAACCAGGAGATGCTGGCGCTGGCGCGGCGGAAGGACATCACGCCGCCCGAGACCATGGGCGTCGCCCACCAGCAGACGCATGACCGGCTGGCCAACCTGCGCGGCGCCGCCTTCGACCGCGCCTATGTCCGGACCATGCTGGAGGACCACCAAGACGATGTGCGGGAATTCCAGGCGCAGGTCCGCGACGGCACCGACCCGGAGGTGAAGGCCTTCGCGGAAAGGTACCTGCCCGTGCTGCAGGAGCATGCGCAGCAGGCCCAGCGGCTGGCGCGGCGGTAGGCCTTGCCTCGGGCCGCCGGCGGCCCGAGGATGCGCGGCATGCGCTTCAACCATGTCGCCAACCGGCTCCATCCCGCGCGGTTCGAAACGGTGGTGGAGATGCTGCCGGGGCAGTTCGGCTTCGTCGTGCTGCGACGGACCGAGCGGGCGATCTGGCTGCGGCAGCCCGGCACCGATGTGGACCTGCAATTCAGCCACAGCAAGACGGCGAACCGCGATGCGGACAAGCTGCGCTCGCAGGTCTCCTTCCTCAGCGACACGCCGCGGGAGGCGCTGGAGGCGCTGGCGGACTGGGCCCGCAGCCGCGGGATGCAGGCGGTGGTCGGCGCCTATTCCGACCGCGAGTTCTGGCTGGACCTGCCGGAGGCCTTCGTGGACTTCGTCATCGAGGCCATGCGGCCCGAGTTGGCGGAATACGGGGTGGAGGTCTGACTCAGGCCGGTCCAGGGCTCGTCTGACCCCTGGCGGGGGAGCGCGAGGGGGCAGCGCCCCCTCGCTACGCGGCGAGCCAGCTTTTCGCCTCGCCCCGGTACACCGCCCCCGGATTCCCGCTGACGGTCGTCCGCCACATCACCCGGCGGAGGTTTTCCGCGTCGAACCAGGTCGCGGCATGGACGGTGCAGCGGTTGTCCCAGATCACCAGGTCGCCCGCGGTCCATTCATGGACATAGACGAAGCGCGGCTGGGTCATATGCGCCATCAGCAGGTCCAGCAGCCTGCCGCCCTCGCCATCGGCGCCCGGCTCCAGGCCGGCGATCGGGCCGTCCAGCCAGTCCATCTGGCCGTATTCGCACATGTAGAGGGCGCGCTGGCCGGTTTCCGGATGGGTGCGGACCAGCGGCTGGCGCTGCGGCTGTTCCAGCGGGCCCAGCGCGCGGGGCGGCGTGCCGGCCCGCACCGCTTCCCGCCGCCGCCCGGCGGAGGAGGAGACATGGATGCCGTCCAGCCCCTCGATCCGCGCCTTCACCTCGGCCGGCAGGGTCTCGTAGGCGGCGATGCCGTCGGCGAACAGCGTCTGGCCCTGGCCGCGCGGCACCGGCTCGACGCCCAGGAACAGCGAGACATCGGGCGGCGGGCGTCGGTAGCTCTGGTCGGTATGCCAGCCGCGGCGGTGCGGGTACTGCACGGGCAGATGTCCGTCCGCGGTCAGCGGCGGGTCCGGCAGGGCGGGCGGGGCGCGCAGCACGGGCGGGATGTTGGAGACGACGAAGATCTCCGGCACCTCCGGATGCACCATGTTCGGCGCCATGCCGGTCTGGCGGTAATTCTCCACCTCCGGCCCGAAGACATGGCTGGCGCGCAGCAGCAGGCCGGGGTCATCCGCCATGGCGCCCATGCCGGGCACCAGCAGCACGCCATGCGCCTCGGCCAGGGCACGCCGGAGCGTCGCGGCCTCGGCCTCCGCCGCGGCGGTGAATCCGGCGGCGCCCGCGCCGTCCCGCAGCCGGACCACGGCGCCGAAGCTGGCCCCGTCCAGCGGGCCGGTGATGCTGAAGCGGCTGGTCATGCGCATGCCCTCCTGCGGCGCCCTGGAGCCTAGCGCGGAATCCCCCACCGGGAAGCCCGCCCCGCATCGCCGCCCTGGCGCGGCGGGCCATGGCTGTTAGGCTGCCCGGAAACGGAGGAAACGGCGCATGGCGGAGGAAGCCGGCAGCTTCGACTTCATCGTCACTGGCGCGGGTTCGGCCGGCGCCGCAATCGCCGCCCGGCTGTCCGAGGATGGGCGGCACAGCGTGCTGCTGCTGGAGGCCGGCCCGCCCGACACCAATCCCTGGATCCATATCCCGCTCGGCTTCGCCCGCACCTTCGTGGATACGCGGGTGAACTGGAAATTCGAGAGCGTGCCGCAGCCGAAGCTGAACGACCGGCGGCTCTACGCCCCGCGCGGCAAGACGCTGGGCGGCACCTCCTCCATCAACGGCATGGTCTACATGCGCGGGCACCCGCGCGACTACGATGGCTGGCGCCAGCGCGGCTGCACCGGCTGGGACTGGGACTCCGTGCTGCCCTTCTTCCGCAAGGCGGAGCACCAGCAGCATGGCGCGGACGCGTTCCACGGCACCGGCGGGCCGCTGCATGTCTCGGACCAGGCGGCGGGATCGGACCTGGCGGAAGCGATGATCGCCGCCGCCGAGGGCCTCGGCATCCCGCGCAACCCCGATTTCAACGGCGCGCGGCAGGAAGGGACCGGCTACTACCAGACCACCACCGCCGGCCGGCGGCGCTGGAGCAGCGCGCGGGCCTATCTCGCGCCGGCGAAGGGTCGCCGCAATCTCGAGATCCGCACGCGCTGCCAAGCGACGCGGGTGGTGGTGGAGGCCGGGCGCGCCACCGGCGTGGAATACCAGGGGCCGCAGGGCCGCCGGGTGGCCCGGGCGCGGCGGGAGGTGGTGGTTTCCGGCGGCGCCTATGGCTCGCCGCAATTGCTGCTGCTGTCGGGCATCGGGCCCGGGGAGCACCTGCAGGCGATGGGCATCACGGTGCTGCACGACCTGCCGGCGGTCGGCGCCAACCTGCACGACCATTTCGGCACCTACCTGATGTGGCGCTGCACCCGCGCCATCACCATGAACGACCTGGAGAACAGCTGGCCGCGCAAGATCGCGGCGGCGGCGCGCTATGCCCTGTTCCGCAGCGGGCCGATGGCGGTGAACGGCATCCGCGCCGGGCTCTTCACCCGCAGCGACGCGCGGCTGGAACGCCCGGACATCCAGATCAACCTGCTGGAATGGAGCACCAAGGAACGGTCCCGCGATCGGGTCATCCCGCATGATTTCCCGGGCTTCACGCTCGGCCCGGTGCATCTGGCGCCGGATGGCCGCGGCACGGTGCGGCTGGCGAGCCCCGACCCGCTCGCCGATCCCGCCATCAGCTTCGGCTTCCTGCACAGCGACTACGACATGCGCGCCATGGTCGCGGCGGCGCGCCTCGCCCGCGCCATCGCGGCGCAGCCGGCGATGCAGTCGCTGGTGGCGGAGGAGGTCTTCCCCGGCCCGGGCTACGCGACAGATGCCGATCTCGAGCGCTTCGTGCGGGAGAGCGGCTGTTCCAACCACCATCCGGCCGGCAGCTGCGCCATGGGCACCGGCAGCAACAGCGTGGTGGATCCGCGGCTGCGGGTGCATGGCGTGGCGGGGCTGCGCGTCGCCGATGCCTCCATCATGCCGGCGGTGGTGGCGGGCAACACCAATGCGCCCTCCATCATGATCGGCGAGAAGGCGGCGGCGATGATCCTGGAGGATGCGGCCGGGTAGAGCGGATCGCGGCGCGGCGGTAGGCTCGGCCCGACGCAAGAGGACGCCCCGCATGCCCAGCCCCACCCGCCTGCTGCTCTGGCACGACAATGCCGCGCCCTATCTCGACGCCATCGCCGCGGCGGGCCTGTCGGAGCGGGTGCGGGCGGAAGCGCTGCCGCGCAAGGAGAGCCCAAGCGCCGGGCAGATGGCGGGGACCGAGGCGCTGCTGGGCTGGGGCGTGCCGGCCGGCCTGCTGCCGCGCATGCCCAGGCTGCGCTGGGCCCAGTCGCTGACCGCCGGGGTGGAGGGCTGGCTGGCCCTGCCCGACCTGCCGCCCGGCCTCACGCTCACCTGCGCCCGCGGCACGCATGGCGAGAGCATGCCGGAGAACATCCTCGGCGCGCTGTTCCACATCGCCAAGCCCTATGCGGCGATCGCCGAGGCGCAGAAGAGCAGCCGCTGGGCGCGCCAGGTGGCGATGCCGCTGAACGGCAAGGTGCTCGGCATCCTCGGCCTCGGCGCCATCGGGCAGGAGGTGGCGCGGCTGGCCATGGCGCTGCGGATGGAGGTCATCGGCACCCGCCGCGACCCGGCGCCGCTGCCGGGCGTGGAGGTGCTGCCGCCCGACCGCACCGACGAGGTGCTGGCGCGCGCCGATTTCGTCGTGCTGCTGCTGCCCTCGACGGCCGAGACGGAGGATTTCATGGACGCAGCCCGGCTGGCGCGCATGAAGCCCGGCGCCTGGCTGCTGAATTTCGGCCGCGGCAATGCCATCGTCGATGCCGACCTGGTGGCGGCGGTGACGCGGAAGCGGATCGCCGGCGCGGTGCTGGACGTGTTCCGGGAGGAACCCCTGCCCGCCTCCCACCCCTTCTGGACCACGCCCGGCATCCTGGTGGTGCCGCATATGGGCGGGATGCATCCGGACCGGGACAAGGTCGTCGCCCGGCTTTTCGTGGACAACCTGGCGCGCTTCCTCGACGGCCAGCCGCTGCGGCAGGTGGTGGACCGCGGCCGCGGCTACTGATCCGGTGCGTCCTCCTCCGGCGCCGCGCGATCCACCGGGCAGGCGGCGGCGCGGCGCTGGAGATAGGCGCTGCGCAGCACCGCATAGGGGTCGAGCGACTCCGCCGCGACCCGCGCCAGCGTCTCGTGCAGCCCGGCATAGCCGATGACGCTGTCGGTGGTGCTCCAGGCAAGGAAGGCGTCGGACCCCACAAGCTGCGACAGCGCCGCCCCCTGCGCCGCCAGCCCGCCGGCATCGCGCAGAGTAGAGGGGCCGAGCAGCGGCAGGACGAGGTAGGGCCCGCTCGGCAGCCGCCAGGCGCAGAGCGCGTCGGCCAGGGTGAAGGGCCGCGGCGGATAGCCCATCTCCGCCGCGCGGTCCCGCACCCCGCCCCAGCCGAGCGTGGCATTGATGCCGAAGCGCGCCGCGGCATTCCAGGCGATGCCGAACTCGCCGGCGGCAAGGCCGCTGGCGGCGCTCACCGGCTCGGACAGGGTGCCCAGCGCATTCGCCACGCCCTGGCGAAGGCCGGGCGGGGTCCAGTCGCGCCAGGCCTCCGCCAGGGGGCCGAGGACGCGTGCCCGCACCTGTTCGTTGAAGCCGTGGATGCGGCGGTTCACCGGCTCCAGCGGGTCCCGCTCGGCGCGGGCCGCACCGGGCGATGCCAGGATCAGCGCCGGCAGCAGGGCAAGGGCGGCCAGGCGTCGCAGCATCGGGTCCACTCCGGCATCGCGGCGGGGCAGGTCGCCGCGGGACATTGTGCCATGCCGCGGGCCGGCGCGCCGCTGACAGCACCGGGACCCGGTTCGCCGGGCGGATCGCCTGCCCACTTGGCCGCGCCGACCGGCGGCGGTGGTCATGTCGCCCGGCGCATCCTGACGCCCCGCCCCGGTCGCGCCGCCGGCCGCGTCATTCCGCCGCCAGCGTCTCCGGCGGGATGATGGCGGCATGGTTCGGCCGCGGCAGCAGCGCCAGCCGCGCATCCAGCCGCCCCTGCACCATGTCGCGGAACAGGGCGCGGTTCAGCGGCCCGGTTTCCGGCACCCGCTCGATGAAGTGGCGGAAGACCGCGCGGTAATGCGCCGCCTGGCGGACGAAGCGCTCATCCACCTCGAACTGCGCCATTTCCTCCGGCGTCGCCGGCAGCAGCCGCAGGATGGCGAGGCCGAGCTCGGCGCCGGCGGGCAGCGGCAGCTCGACCGAAGGCTTGCCCTCCGGCCCCTCCGGCGTGCGCCAGCCGAAGACCAGGCGCCACATGGCGGCCATGACGGCGGACAGCTCCTTCCCCGTCATCTCCCATTCCGCGACCAGGCGCTGCAGCCGCGTCTCCACCATCAGGGCCTGGGCCGTTTCCGCCTGGCGCTTGCCGACCGAAAGCTGACCGAGCAGCAGGCGCGACTGCTCCTGCAGCAGGGCGGTCTGTTCCCGGGTTTCGTCGACCAGCGCCTGCAGGGCGTGGTGGCGGCCATCGGCCGCCTCCCCCTGGCGGAGCACCACCTGGCGGAGCGTGGCGAGTTCCGCGCGCTGGGTCATCCAGCCGAGGACGAGCAGCCCGGCGCAGGAGGGCAGGACGAGGCCGGCGGCGAGGCTGGCCCATCCGGCCGGGCCGAGGGCAATGAGCGCCTCCGTCCCCGAGGAGGCGAGCAGCAGGGCGACGGCACCCACCGGCACGAAGGTGGCGAGCAGCAGCAGGCCGCAGGCGATGGCGCGCGCGAACAGGCGCAAGGCGGTCAGCCCTCCGGAAACGGGGTCGCTGAGGCGTGATGGTAGATCGCGTTCAATTTACACTATGCTGGCGACCAAACCAGCAAATCCGGATCGCCTAGGGCGGAAAAGCGCCGCTGTGGCAACCGGAACGCAAACTCGGCGTGCGATTGATCGGCATGGTTGCAACCCGCAGGACGTGTCTAGCCCATGCGGTGCAGTTTGCCCGACCCCGACGCCTCACGCGATGACTTTCGCGCGCCGGCAAAAGGTTTCGTCCAGCCATGAATCGCGAGCGCGAGGCGATCTCGCGCTGCGGGACAGGCCGCCATCCTCCCCGGCCATCCGCGCGGCGTCGGCGGCGTGACCACGCCCCGGCATTGCCCAGACTCGCCGGTTCCGTAACCTGTGCGCGAGACTCGCGGGGGCGCGGCGCCGGATGGCACGGATCATGGAGGCGGCGACCGGCCTGGATCTCTGGCTGCTCGGCCTGTTGCTGCTCGCCCTGCTGCTGGCGGCGAACGAGGTCGGCTTCCGCCTCGGCCGCCGCCGCACCGCGCATCTGCCGGCGGATGCGGGGGGCCATGTCGGCGTCCTCACCACGGGCATGCTGGGCCTGCTGGCCTTCACCCTGGGGCTGGCCATCAGCATCGCCGACCAGCGCTTCGAAGCGCGGCGCGACCTGGTGGTGCGAGAGGCGAATGCGATCGGCACCGCCTGGCTCCGCGCCGGCCTGCTGCGGGACGCCGCGGAGGCCGCGGCGCTGCGGCGGCACTTGGCGGACTATGCCCGAATCCGGCTGGACTACACCACCGCCAGGCCCGACCGCGACCGCATCGCGGCGCTGAACCGCGCCACGGAGGCCGCGCAGGCCCGGATCTGGACCATGGCCGAAGCCGCGGCGCGGCAGGACGCGACGCCGCTGACCGCCGCGCTGGTGGCGGCGCTGAACGAGACCTTCGACGCTGCCCAGGCGCAGCGCTATGCCCATGAGAGCCGGGTACCGGCGCATATCCAATGGCTGCTGCTCGCCGGGTCGCTGCTGGCGGTCGGGGCGGTGGGCTACCAGCTCGGCTTCGGCCCGCAGCGGCACGGCGTGCTCAGCACCTTGCTGATGGCGATGTGGACGGGCGGGATGCTGCTGGTCGCGGACCTCAACCGGCCGCGGGAGGGGCATATCTTGGTGGACCCGAAGCCGCTGCGCTGGGCGCTGGAGAGCATGGACACCGCTGCTGGCGCCGGGCGGCGCTAGCCCGGGGCCGCGCCGGGCGGCCGTTCCACCGCGCCTCGATCCGCCCCGGCGTCCCATGCCCGCCATGCGCCGCCGGCGGCGCCCTTCGGCCGAGGGCATGAGCGGCGGCATTCCGCTTCGCCATTCGCTCCCGTGCCGCGAAGGAAGCGGGCAGGCGCTCCGGCCCTGCCGGTCCGCTGCCCCGCCCCCCTGCCGCGGCCCGACAGGCCCGGGTCAGACGCCGGCGCGCATCCGGCCGGGATTGAGGATGCCCTTCGGGTCCAGCACGGCCTTCACCCGCCGGCCGATGGCGGCGAGCGGCGCCGGCTCCTCCGGCAGCACGGCGACGGCGGCGCGCAGCGGCTCCGGCGCGCGGAACAGGGTAAAGGTGCCGCCCGCCGCCTGCGCCGCGGCGACCACCCGGGCATGGGCGGTGGGCGTCGCCGGGCCGGCCAGCCAGACCAGCCCGCCGCCCCAGTCCAGCAGCGCCTTGCCGAGGCCCGTCGCGGCGACCACGCCCGGCCCCTCGGTCGGCTTGACCGAGACGCGCCAGACGGCGTCGTCCGGCGTGGCGCCGAGCGGTTCGGCCTCCCGCACCGCGGCCCACAAGGCACGGCTCTCCGCATCCTCGACCAGCGAGACCTCGCCGAGCGCCGCCAGGTCCTCCTGCAGCCGCGCCGTCCGGTAGGCGACGGACTCCGAGAATTCCTCGATGCGCAGCAGCGCCAGCGGCCCTGGGCGGCCCTGCCAACCAGCGGGCAGCAACGCGGCGCCGGAGACGCCATAGGGGCTGCCGAGCCCGGCCGAGAGCGCCTTCACCCCCGCCGCCAGATCCGCCACGCGCACCGCGACGCTGCCGGTCGCGGCCGGCGCCGGCAGCACCTTCAGCGTCACCTCGGCGATGACGCCGAGCGTGCCATGCGCCCCGGTCAGCAGCTTGCAGAGATCGAGGCCGGTGACGTTCTTGAGCACGCGGCCGCCGCTGCGGAACACCTCCCCGGTGCCGGAGACGGCGCGGATGCCCATGACATGGTCGCGCATGGCGCCGCCGCTGATGCGCCGCGGTCCCGACAGGTTGGTGGCGACCAGCCCGCCGATCGTCGGTGGCGTCCCGGCCCCGAACAGCGCGGTCAGCGCCGGCGGCTCGGCGATCAGGTGCTGGCCCTTCTCCGCCAGCGCCGCCTCGACCTCCGGCAGCGGCGTGCCGGCGCGGGCCGAGAGGATCAGCTCCTGCGGCCGGTACAGCGTGATGCCGGTGAGGCCGCGGGTGGACAGCGTGCGGGCCGCCTGCACCGGCCGCAGCAGGGCGCGCTTGCTGCCATTGCCCTCGATGGCCAGCGGCTCGCCGGCGCTGGCCGCGGCGGCCACGGCGGCGGCGAGGGCGTCCTCGCTCTCCGGCGCCAGGATCGTCCCGCTCATGCCGCGTGCTGCAGGACCGGGTTGTCCTCCAGCGGGAAGACCTTCGCCGGGTTCAGCAGCCAGGCGGGATCGAAGGCGGACTTGATGGCGCGCTGCAGCCGCAGCTCGTCGCGGGTGAACTGCACCCCCATCAGGTCGCGCTTCTCGACGCCGACGCCGTGCTCGCCGGTGAGACACCCACCGACCTCGACGCAGAGCTTCAGGATGTCGGCGCCGAAGGCCTCCGCCTTGTGGAAGCTTTCCGGGTTGTTGGCGTCGAACATGATCAGCGGGTGCAGGTTGCCGTCGCCGGCATGGAAGACATTGGCGACCTGCAGGCCGTATTCGGCGCTCATCTCGCCGATGCGCTTCAGCACGAAGGGCAGCTCGCCGGTCGGGATGGTGCCGTCCATGCAGAGATAGTCGGGGGAGATGCGGCCGACCGCGCCGAAGGCGCCCTTGCGGCCCTTCCAGATCGCCAGGCTCTCCTCGGCGGTCTGCGCCACCTTCAGGCTGATGGGATCGAAGCGGGCGCAGATGTCCTTCAGCTTGCCCAGCAGCAGGTCCTGCTCCTCGACGCTGCCCTCGACCTCGATGATCAGCATGGCTTCCGCATCCAGCGGGTAGCCGGCATGGGCGAAGGCCTCGCAGGCATGGATGCAGGGCCGGTCCATGAATTCGAGCGCGACCGGGATGATGCCGCTGCCGATGATGGCATCCACCGCCTGGCCGGCGATCTCGGTGCCCTTGAAGGCGGCCAGCATCGCCCGCTGCCCCTCGGCCGCGCGCAGGATGCGGACGGTGACCTCCGTCACGATGCCCAGCTGGCCCTCGCTGCCGGTGATGAGGCCGAGCCAGTCATAGCCGGCGGCGTCCAGGTGCTCGCCGCCGATGCGGACCACCTCGCCCTCGATCGTCACGAAGGTCAGGCCGAGCAGGTTGTTGGCGGTGACGCCGTATTTCAGGCAATGCGCGCCGCCCGAGTTCATCATGACATTGCCGCCGATCATGCAGGCAAGCTGGCTGGACGGGTCGGGGGCATAGAAGAAGCCGTCGGAGGCGACCTCGGCGGTGATGCCGAGATTGGTCACGCCTGCCTCCACCACCGCGAGGCGGTTGGCGTAATCCACCTCGAGGATGCGGTTCATGCGCATCAGGCCGATGACCACCGCATCCTCCAGCGGCAGCGCGCCGCCGGAGAGCGAGGTCCCGGCGCCGCGCGGCACCACCCGGATGCCGTTGGCATGGCAGTAGCGCAGCACGTCGGCGACCTGCTGCGTGGTCTGCGGCAGCACCACCGCCAGCGGCGGCTGGCGATAGGCGGACAGCCCGTCGGTCTCGTAGGGCTTGAGGCGGAGCGGTTCGCTGATCACGCCTTCCCCCAGCGGGCCACCTGGCACCAAGCCGCGCAGCGCGGCGATGATCTCCTCGCGGCGGGCCAGCACCCCGGCCTTCGGATCGGGCAGCCTGATCACCGGCATCTCTCCTGCGGACTGGCGGTTGACCCAGGAAAATGGCCCCCGGGGGGCAGGCGGGCAAGCGGCGCGCTTGCCGGGATGCCGCCCGGCGGGCAGTTTCCCGCCGACCGCCACTCCCGGAGACACGCTTGTTCCGCATCCGCCTCTGGCTGCCCGCCGCCGCGCTGGCGCTCGGCCTGTCCTTCGCCCCGCCCGCCGCCGCCCAGATCCGCGAGGGCGCCTACCAGGTGGAGGGCACCAACCCGGACGGCAGCACCTATGAGGGCCAGTTCCTGCTGCAGGCCGGCCCGGCGGCCAGCTGGATCATCAACTGGCGGGTCGGCGGCGAGCAGATCATCGGCCTCGGCCTGATCCAGGGCGGCGTGCTCGCCGTCTCCTTCGTGGTGAACAACCGCCCCGGCATCGCCGCCTTCGAGGTGGAGGCGGATGGCCGGCTGCGCGGCAGCTGGACCACGGGCGGCGGGATGGGGACGGAGATGCTGACGCCGCGGTGACGTGCCCGGGGCGCGCCTGGCGCCCCGGGCCCCCCGGCTCAGAACAGGTCGGCGCCCCAGCTGTTCAGCACCAGTGCGACATCGAGGAAGCGGTCCGCCGTCGGCGGGCCGTCGAAGTCGAACTGGAACCGCCCACTGGTTCCCTGGCCGCCGATGGTGACGATCGACGGGCCGGTCTCCTGGAGGAGCTGGTTGGCACCGGGGAAATTCACGCCATCACCGATGCTGTCGCCGGCGAAGTCGCCATCCGCCCTGACGGTGCCGCCGAAGGCCTCGGCGTGCGTTTCAGGACCGTCTCCACCACGTTGGTCTGGCTGGTCAGGGCGGCGCGGACATCGGTGAGCAGGTCCGTGAACTCGGCGAGGAAGGGCGATGCCTTGGTCGGGTCCTGGAAGCGGAACCGGTCGCCAAGGCGCAGGCACGCCGCCGTCGCGGGCACCATGCCGGTGCCGTCGCCGCATCGCCGCCCAGGCCGGCCCGCCGGGTGCACACGGCCGGGACGTTGGGGAGGGGAAGGGAAGCTGGGCGCCGCCGACGGGCGCGCAGGCCCCGGACGCGAAAACCCGCCGCGGCAGGGCCGGCGGCGGGTTCGCGAACCGTCATCGGCCCGGCCGGAAGGCCGGGCGCGGCAGCTCAGCCCTGGCGGGCCTTCAGCCGCGGGTTCTTCTTGTTGAGCACGTAGAGGCGGCCACGGCGGCGCACCACCACGCAGTTCTTGTCGCGCGTCTTCGCGGTCTTGAGGCTGTTGCGGATCTTCATCTCGGGCGGACCTGTAAGAGCGGGCGCGTTTACGGAACGGGGCGGCCGCTGTCAACCGGAAGCGGCATCCGGGGCTGCGGCGGCGCCGGGCGATCGGCCGGCGATCCGCGGCGTCATTCCGCCGCCAGGCGGCGGATGCCCTCCCGGGTCTGCGGCAGCTTGCGGCCCAGGATCTGCTCGGCCACCTGGTTGCGCAGCACCTGCGCCGTGCCGCCGGCGATGGCGAACATCCGCGCATCCCGCACATAGCGCTCCATGGGATTGTCCCGGCTGTAGCCGGCGGCGCCCCAGACCTGCAGGGCCTGGTTCGTCACGTCGATCGCCATCTCGCTCGCCAGCACCTTGGCCTGCGCCGCCGCCAGGCGGTCCGGGAAGCCCGGCATGGTCGCGGCGCCGTCCGGTCCCAGCCCGGCGCTGCGCGCGGCGCGGTGGATCAGGGCGCGCGCCGCCTCGATCCGGATGGACATGTCGGCCAGCATCCAGCCAAGGCCCTGGAACTCGGCGATCGGCCGGCCGAACTGCTCCCGGCGGCCGGCATAGTCGAGGGCATGTCCGAAGGCCCCGGCGGCGAGGCCGAGCGCGACCGTCGCCGCCCCCACCCGCTGGCCGTTATAGGCCTCCATCAGCCGCCCGAAGCCGCGGCTGAACCCGCCCGGCGGCCGCAGAACCATCGAATCCGGCACCTCCAGCCCGCGCAGGTGGATCTCTGCCTCCGGCATGCCGCGCAGGCCCATGGAGGGGATGCGGCGATGGACGACGAGGCCCGGCGGATCCCCCTCCCCGCCGCGGACCGCCAGGAACCCGCCGATGCCCCGGTCCACCCCATTCTCGATGGCGCGGGCGAAGATGAGGTGCAGGCGGGAGATGCCGCCGCCGGTGATCCAGTGCTTCACCCCGTCGATGACCCAGGTATCGCCGTGGCGGACGGCGCGGGTGGTCATCTCGGTCGCGGCGGAGCCCGCCTCCGGCTCGGTGATGCAGATGGCGGGCTTGTCCCCGGCCAGCACCAGGTCGGCCGCCAGCCGCTGCTGCGCCGGCGTGCCATAGGCCAGGACGGCGCCGATGGCGCCCATATTGGCCTCGACCGCGATGCGGCCGCAGACGGCGCAGGCCTTCGCCAGTTCCTCGATGACCAGCACGGCGTCCAGGGTGGAATGGCCGGGCCCGCCGAGCGCCCGCGGGATGGTCATGCCCATGAAGCCGGCCTCGGTCAGGCGGCGGACCATGGGCCATGGATACTGCTCGGTGCGATCGGTCTCGGCGGCCTGCGACGCGGCCTCCCGCGCCAGGTCCCGCGCCCGGGCGCGCAGCGCATGCTGCGCGGGCGTCAACCCGTCCATGTCCATCGGATCGTTCCCCCAGCCCGGCTCCCGGGAGTTACGCCCCGCGCACCGCCGCTGCAATGGTCGGGCCCAGGTCGCGGAATTCTGCCGCGCGCGGGCTGCGGGGCCGCCAGGCGAGCGCCAGGGTGCGGCCGGGCGGCGTCGCCTCGCCCACCGGCTCCAGCGGCCGCAATTCCACCGCCGTGCCGGCCAGCACGCCGCCTTCCACCGCCAGCCGCGGCACCAGCGTCACGCCCAGGCCGCTGGCCACCATCTGGACAAGCGTATGCAGGGATGTGGCGGCGAAGCCCTCCTCGCCCGGCAGCGCCGCCGGCGGCAGGCCGCAGGCCTCCAGCGCATGCGCCCGCAGGCAATGCCCGTCCTCAAGCAGCAGCATCCGCTCGGCCGCCAGGGCCGCCACCGGCACCCTCTCCCGCGCCGCGAGCCGGTGCCCGGGCGGCAGCACCGCCAGGAAGGGGTCGGGCGCCAGCGGCAGCGTCTCCGTCTCGGTGCAGGCGCAGGGCAGCGCCAGCAGCAGCAGGTCCAGCCGGCCGGCTTCGAGTTGCGCCACCAGCCGCTCCGTCTGGTCCTCCCGCAGCCAGAGCCGCAGCCGCGGGAAGGCCTGCCGGAGGGCGGGCATCAGCCGCGGCAGCAGGAAGGGCCCGATGGTCGGGATGACGCCGAGCCGCAACGGGCCGGTCAGCGGGTCGCGCGCCGCAGCGGCGGTTTCCGCCACCGCTTCCAGCGCCGCCAGCGCCTGCCGCGCCCGCTCCACCACCTCGAGCCCGAGCGGGGTGAAGACCGGCCGCTTGCCCGCCCCGCGCTCCAGCAGGGCGGCATCCAGCTGGCGTTCCAGCGCGATGATCCCGGCCGAGAGGGTGGACTGGGTGACCGCGCAGGCGGCCGCCGCGCGGCCGAAATGGCCAAGATCGGCGAGCGCGAGGAGATAGCGCAGCTGCTGCGGGCTGGGCAGCGGCGTCATTGCCGGCGAAGGGGACGGCCAAGGGGGTGGCCGAGGGGACGGCCAGGCGGCGCGGGCATCCGCCGCCGCTAGCACGCGGCGGCGGCGGGCACCATCGCCGCGCCCGGCAACGCAAACTTCACCCGCCGGCGCCAGACAGGGGGCCCTGCCGCGCCGGCAATCATCGATCCGATCGATGGAAAGCCGGAAAACTATTCATTGGAAGCGGCAGCACCGATGCCATATTCGCTGCACTGCAGCACGGCGGACCTGCGCCCGAGCCGGGTGCTTCGCCGTGCCAACCAACCGAGGGAAAAACCGCATGCTGACCGTTGGCGACAAGTTCCCGGCCTTCAAGCTGGCCGCCGTGAAGGCGGGCCCGGAGGGCCTCGGCGGCCCCGGCAAGTCCTTCACCGAGATCTCGTCCGACTCCGATGCCGGCAAGTGGAAGATCGTCTTCTTCTGGCCGAAGGACTTCACCTTCGTCTGCCCGACCGAGATCGCCGCCTTCGGCAAGCTGGCCGGCGAGTTCACCGACCGCGACGCGGTGGTCTACGGCGTGTCGACCGACAGCGAGTTCGTGCACCTGAACTGGCGCGTCTACAATGACGACATCCGCGACCTGCCGATCCCGATGCTGGCGGACATCAAGCGGGAGCTGTCCGAGGCGCTCGGCATCCTCGACAAGGAGGCCGGCGTGCCGCTGCGCGCCACCTTCATCGTCGACCCGGATGGCACCATCCAGTGGGTGGGGGTGAACGGCCTGAATGTCGGCCGCAACCCGCAGGAGGTGCTGCGCATCCTGGACGCGCTGCAGACCGACGAGCTCTGCCCCTGCAACTGGGAGAAGGGCAAGGACACCCTGAAGCCGGAGGCGCTGTTCAAGGCGGCCTGAGGCTTTTGCGCCGGCGCCGGTAGCCGCCGCGCCAAGCCTGCCTGCGCCGGCGCGGAGGGGGGCCGAGTGTCCCCCTTCGACCCCTGCCCCGCCCGCCTGACCAATGGAATGGCGCGCGTGGGGCAAGTGGGCCGAACGGACCCGCCGGGTCCGCTCCGCCCACCCGCACCTTCAGGAAGGAGCCCGCGATGTCGCTGGAGACCCTGCGCAACGCCCTGCCCGACTACGCCAAGGACCAGAAGCTCAACCTCGGCAGCCTCTCGACCGAGCCGGTGCTGACCGAGCAGCAGCGCGCCGGCACCTTCGTCGCCTCCGCCCTCGCCACCCGCAACGCCATGGTCATCCGCGACATCGTCGGCGAGTTCGGCCCGAAGCTGAGCCCCGAGGCGCTGACCGCGGCCAAGGCTGCGGCGAGCATCATGGGCATGAACAACATCTACTACCGCTTCACCCACCTGGTGCATGGCGACTACGCCCAGATGCCGGCGAAGCTGCGCATGAACGTCATGGCCAAGCCCGGCGTGGACAAGGCGGATTTCGAGCTGTGGTCGCTCGCCGTCTCGGCGATCAATGGCTGCGGCATGTGCATGGAGAGCCACGAGAAGGTGGTGCTGCAGCACGGCATGACGAAGGAGATGGTGCAGGCCGCGGTCCGCATCGCCTCCGTCGTCCATGCCACCGCGGTCACGCTCGACGCGGAGGCCGCACTGGCCGCCTGAGGCCGCGCGGCATCGGGACCGCCGGCGCCCACTCCCGGGTGCCGGCAGGCCCGGCCTTGCGGGCCTGATGGCCCAGCCCTCCAGGGCGCGGTGGTGAGGCGGCGCCCGCCCTGCCCGGCGGCGGGCCTGGGGCCCGGCCGCCATGGGTTGCGACGCGTCGCGTCCCAGCCGCCTAGCATCGCAATTCGGTCGGGTACCCGGCTTCGGCTGCGCTCCCCCGTCCTGGCGGCCCCGACGCTGGGCGGGCGACGCTGAGCGGGCCACGCTTTGTGTGGAGGCGCCCGGGCGGCCTCCGCCGCCTTGCCGGTTCAACGAGCATCGGCTGCGCAGGCGTCCTGGCCAGGCCAGGCGATCCCCTGCCGGTCCATCGCCGGTCCCCTTGGTGGCACGGCCTGCGCCAGGCCGCGTGGCCGCCCCGCCGCGTGCCGCCGTCCGGCCATCCATCGCGTGGCGCGGTCCGCGCCTGCGGATGATCCGGCAAGCCGCCCCCACGCCGAACCGCTGTCCCGGACGGCACGATGTAACGGCGCCGGCTGCGTTCATCCGTCCTTCACCCGTAGCCGGCAGGGTTGCGGCGCAGGCAGCGGGCAGGGCTGGTAATGGATGAGCAGGCGCAGCCGCGGCGGGTGACGGACCGCGACCGGTTCCTCACCTTCGCGCTGGCGGCGGCTGAAATCCTGGTCGAGGCCGATCCCGATGGCCGCATCCGCTTCGCCGCCGGCACGCTGCAGACCCGCCTCGGCCAGCCGGCCGAAGCCTAGATCGGCCGCCCCGTCCGGGACCTGGTGGCGCGCGCCGACCGCGGCGCCTTCGACATCGCCTTTTCCGGCCTGGCGGCGCGCGACCGGCTGCCGCCGCTGCGCCTCCGCCTGGCGGATGCCGCCGGCACGCCGATGGCCTGCGCGGGCCTGCGCCTGCTCGGGCAGGATGCGTCCCGCCTCTGCCTCACCTTCTCCGCCCTGCCCGGGGAGGCGGAGCCCGGCCCCGCCACGCCCGGCCCGGCCGCGCTGCGCGAGGCGGCCGAGCGGGCGGCGCGGGAGGGCGGGACGCTTGACCTGATCGAGCTGCGCGACGGCGGCGGCCCGCTCGCCCCCTCCCCCGAGGTGTCGGAACGCATCCGCGAGACCATTTCCGCCATGCTGGGCGCCGATGGGGTGGCGGGGGAGCTGGCGGCGGGGCGCTTCGGGCTGATCTCCCAGGGCGGCACGGACCTCGCGGCGCTCGGCGCCCGCATCGTCGAGGCCGCCGGGGAGGCGACGACGGTCGCCACCCGCAGCCTGGCGCTGGAGGAGGACGGGCTCACCCCGCTGCAGCGCACCCGGGCGCTGCGCCATGCCCTGGCCTGCTTCACCCGGGACGGGACGGATGCGCTGGAGCGCGAGGGCTTCGCCGACGGGCTGAGCGGCTTCGTCACCGCCGCCTATGCCCGCGCCGTCTGGCTGCGCCAGGCGATCGCCGACCGGCGCTTCCGGCTGGAATTCCAGCCCATCGTCGCGCTCGGCAGCGGCGAGACCCACCATTTCGAGGCGCTGCTGCGGCCGGCGGCGGACCACGCGCAGCCGCTGCAGGACGCCCAGGAATTCGTCACCTTCGCCGAGACCGCCGGCCTGTCCGAGGAGCTGGACTGGGCCGTGCTCTCGGCCGTCTGCGCCGCCGCGCGCCGGGCGCGCAACACCCGCATCGCCGCCAACCTGTCCGGCCTGTCGCTGCAGAGCCCCGCCTTCCGCGACCGCCTGCTGGGGCTGCTGGACGCCGAGCCGCTGCTGCCGCACCGCCTGCTCTTCGAGATCACCGAGACGGCCGAGATCGAGGACGAGGCCGAGGCGGTCCGCACGGTGGAGGCGCTGCGGGCACGCGGCCTGCCGCTCTGCATCGACGATTTCGGCGCCGGCGCCGCCGCCTTCCGCTACCTGCGCGCCTTCCGGGTGGATTTCGTCAAGATCGACGGGCTGTACGTGGCCGCGGCGGCGCGCGGGGACCAGGACCGCGGCATCGTCGCCGGCATGGTGGATCTGGCCCGCACGGTCGGCGCCCGCGTGGTGGCCGAGCGGATCGAGACCGAGGCCGAGGCGGCGGTCATGCGCTCGCTGGGCATCGACTACGGCCAGGGCTTCCTGTTCGGCCGCCCGGGACCGCTGCCCGGCCAGGGCTGACCACGCCCCGCATCGCCTACCGAACCCTGACCCGGATTCGGGCAGGGACCCAGAAGACGCTTGGAAAGGGTTCGAACATGCCGCTGCGGTCGATGCAGGGTCTGTCGGTGAAGGCATTGCTGGGCCTGCTGCTCGGCGTCTCGGGCCTCATCGTGCTCGGCTTCTGCATCGACCTGCTGTGGCACAGCCAGACGCGGCTGCGGGAAGCCGCGCGGCAGACCCAGGGGGCCGAGGCGGTGCTGGAGCTGTTCAGTTCCGCCAGCACCCTCCGGCTGGAGCGCGGCGACGCGCTGCTCGCCCTCGGCCAGCCGCCCTCCGAGCAGGCGCAGGCACGCATCCGGCCGTCGCGGGAGGCGGCGGAGCGGCACCATGCCGGGGCCGAGCGGATCCTGCGCGCCATGGGCCAGGTCGCGCAGGCCGACGGGCTGCGCGATGCGCGGGCCGAGGTCGAGAGGCTGCGGCCGCAGGTGGATGCGGCGCTGAAGCTGCCGCAGGCGCAGCGCGATCCCGGCCTCGCCCGGAGCTGGGCCGGCACCTCCATGACCCTGGTGGAACGGCTGCTGGCGGCGACGGATCAGACCGAACGGGCGCTGATGCTGCGCAACCCGCAGGTGGACCTGCTGGCCGGCATCCGCCGTGCGGGCTGGCAGCTGCGGTCCAATTTCGGGCTCGTCGCGCTGGAGAGCCAGGCGATCCTGGGCGGCGACCGCCCGGCGAGCGCCGAGCAGGCCGGGCGGCTGCAGCGCCTGCAGGGCGCCGGCCAGGAAGCCTGGGCGACGCTGACCGCGCTGCTGGCGCTGGACGCGGTGCCGGACGGCGTGCGGGCGGCGGTGGAGGCGGTGACGCCGGGCGTCGTCGGCCCGGTCGGGCAGCAGCGCGACCGGGTCGTGGCGGAGATCGCCGCCGGCCGCCTGCCGAAGGAGGTGCTGCAGGATTTCCACGCGCAGCAGGTGCCGGCGCTGGGACGGATGGTGGGCGTCGCCACCGCCGCCACCGCCGCCATGGTCGCCGAGGCGCAGCGGGCGGAAGCCGAGGCCCGGACCGGCCTTCTGGCGGGCGCCGCCGCCATGGCGCTGGCGCTGCTGTCCTGCCTGGGCGGGCTGCTGCTGGCGGAACGGCTGGTCAGCCGCCCCCTGCTCCGCCTGGCGGACGCGATGCGGCGCCTCGCCGCGCATGATCTCTCGGTCGAGGTGCCGATGGCCGGGCGGCGGAACGAGCTGGGCGCCATGGCCGCCGCCGTGCAGGTCTTCAAGGACAACATCATCGAGGCCGACCGCCTGGCGGCCGAGACGCGGTCGCAGCAGGCGGCGCGGCTGCGCCGGTCCGAGACGCTCGAGCAGCTGACCCAGGAATTCGAGGCGCGGGTCGGCGCGCTGGTCGGTGGCCTGGGCGACGCGGCGCAGGCGCTGCAGGCGAGCGCCGCCGAGATGACCCGCATGGCCGAGCATGGCAGCGCCGAGGCCGGCGGCATCGCCCGCGCGGCGGAAGGCGCCAATGGCGGCGTGCAGGCAGTGGCGGCGGCGGTGGAGGAGCTGACGGCCTCGGTCGCCGAGATCACCCGGCAGATCGGCCAGTCGCAGGACGTGGTGCGCACCGCCGTCGCGGAAGCCGAGCGAAGCGACGCGGTGGTGCGCAACCTGGCCGAGGGCGCGCAGCGCATCAGCGACGTGGTGACGCTGATCCAGCAGATCGCGGCGCAGACCAACCTGCTGGCGCTGAACGCGACGATCGAGGCGGCGCGCGCCGGCGAGGCGGGCAAGGGCTTCTCGGTCGTCGCCGGGGAGGTGAAGGCGCTGGCCGGCCAGACGGCGAAGGCGACCGAGGAGATCGGCGCGCAGATCGCCGGCATGCAGCGGGCGACGGACGAGGCGGTGGCGGCGATCCGCGGCATCGCCGGCACCATCGGCCAGGTGGATGGCATCACCGCGGCCATCGCCGCGGCGGTGGAGGAACAGGCGACCGCCATGCGCTCCATCAGCGGGGACCTGCAGGGCGTGGCCAGCGGCACCGGCGAGGTGACGCGCAGCATCGGCGCGGTCAGCGGCCTGGCGGAGCAGACCGGGCGCGCGGCGGCGCAGGTGCTGGGGGCGTCCGGCCAAGTCTCCGCCCGGTCCGACGGCATGACAGCCGAACTGGGCCGTTTCCTGTCCGCGGTGAAGGCAGCCTGACGCCCTCCCGGGCCTCAGGCCCATTCCGCCGCGATGTAGCGGTACCCGGCCCCTTCCCGCGCGACATGGCCGACCGCCGGGAAGGGAAAGTGGTAGCCGATGACGCGCAGGCGGTCGGTGGCCACCATGTCCAGGACGCGGCGGCGAGTCGCCTCCGCCGCCTGCGGGTCGAAGTCGAACAGCGAATGCAGGCCGGGCCGGCGGGCGAAGAGCTCCGGCCGGTGGGTGGTGTCGGCCAGCAGCATCGCCTGCGCCCCGCCATCGGCGATCCGGACGATGCAATGCCCGGGCGAGTGGCCATGCGCGGCGATGGCATGGATGCCCGGCACGATCTCGGCGCCCGGGGCGAATTGGCCCTGGCGGGCGCGGTAGGGCGCGAAGCGGCGGGCGACATTGGCGAAATTGGCCCGCTGGCCCTCCGGGCTGCGGGTCTCGTTGGCGGGGTCGCTCCACCAGGCCCATTCCGGCTCCGCGACCAGGATCTGGGCGTTGGGGAAGACCGCCTCGCCCTCCCGTGTCGTCAGGCCGTGGATGTGGTCCTGGTGGCAGTGGGTGATCACCACCAGCCCGACCCGGGCGGGGTCGAGCCCGGCGGCGGCCATGTTCCGCGGCAGCAGGCCGGCGGTCGCGGCCATCTGGCCGCCGGTGCCGGCATCGAAGGCGATCAGCTGGCGGCCGGTATCGACGAAGGTGACGGTGTAGGGGCCGTCATAGCTGGTGGTGGGCAGGAAGCTCTCGGCGAGGGTCGCCTGCACGTCCGGCAGCGGCGCGTTGCGCACCAGCCCCTCCACCGCGCGACGGTTGTAGCCGTCGAACACGGTGGTGACGGTGAAGCCGCCGACCTGGAACCGGTACCAGCCGGGCGCCTGCATGGCGGGGGCGGCCGCGGGCTGGGCTGCGGCGCGCCCGGCAAAGGCCGGCAGGGCAAGGGCGGCGGCGAGCGCCGCGCGACGGGTGGTTTCCATGCTGCATCCTCCCCAGCGGTTTGCCGGAGAGGATGCCTGTTGCGGTGCCGTTATGCCACCCGATGCGGCGGGGCAGTGCCCTGCAGCAGGACGGCGTCCAGGTTCTCCAGCGCGCGGTGCCCCATGGCGTCCCGCGTCTCGATGGTCGCCGAGCCGAGATGCGGCAGCAGCGCGACATTCTGCAGCGGCAGGTAGCCGGGGTTCACCTTCGGCTCGCCATCATACACATCAAGGCCGGCGGCGCGGATATGGCCCGACTTGAGCGCGGCGATCAGCGCCTCGTCGTCCAGGGACGGGCCGCGGCCGGTGTTGATGACGATGCTGCCCGCTTTCATCTTGGCCAGGCGCTCGGCATTCAGCCATTTCCGCGTCCCCTCCCCGCCCGGGACATGCATCGAGATCACGTCGATTGTGGAGAGGAAGCTGTCCTCGTTGTCGTGGAAGATGGCGCCCTGCTCCAGGTCCGGCGGCAGGCGCTGCATGTCGCGGTAGTGGATCTCCATCCGGAAGCCGCGGGCCATGTTCGCCAATTCGCGGCCGATGCGGCCGAAGCCGAGGATGCCGAGCTTCTTCTTCTCCAGCGTCACGCCCATGAGTTGCGTCGGCGCCCAGCCATGCCACTGGCCGGAGCGGACGAGCGCCTCGCCCTCCACCGCACGGCGGGCGGCCATCAGCAGCAGTGTGAAGGCGCATTCGGCGGTGGCGAAGGACAGCACCTCCGGCGTGTTCACCACCACGATGCCGCGGGCCTTGGCGGCGGCGATGTCGACATGGTCGAAGCCGACGGAGAAGGTGGCGATGACCTTCACGCTGTCCGGCAGGGCATTGATGCAGGTGGCGTCCAGCTTGTCGCCGGCGGCGCCCAGGATGCCGTCCGCCTTGATCGCGGTGGCGCGGCGGGCGATTTCGGCGCCGTCGGTGGACCAGGGCTCGTCCTGCGGGTTGAGGCGGGCGTCGTAGTCGCGCGCCGCGCGTGCCTCGATCGCCTCGGGCAGCTTGCGGGTGACGAGCAGGATCGGCTTGGCCATGGGGACATCTCCTTCGGGCCGGCGGTTTACCAGTGCCGACGCGCCTTGCCACCCCGCGGGACCCGGACTCCCGGAAATAGAGGGGTGGCAGGGGGATACTTCCCCCTGCCCTGCTTGCCTTGGTTGTTCGGCAACGGCAGGGTCGGCCCCCTGTTCCGGAGGGGAGACGCATGGATCTCGGGTTGAAGGGCCGCCGCGCCCTGGTGATGGGTGGGACCAAGGGCCTCGGCCGCTCGATCGCCGATGCGCTGGCCGCGGAGGGCGCGGCGGTGGTGATCAGCGGCCGCGACCAGGGCCGGCTGGACCAGGCGGCCGCCGAGCTGAAGGCCAAGGGCGCCGCCAGCGCCGCCGGCGTGGTGGCCGATGTCGCCCGGGGCGAGGACATGGACCGCCTGGCCGAGGCCGCCATCAAGGCCATGGGCGGGGTGGACATCCTGGTGCTGAACCATGGCGGCCCGCCGCCCTGCACCGCCAGCCAGATCACCGATGCGGCGCTGGCCGAGTGGTTCCAGCACATCGTCGCCTCCCCCATCCGGATCGCCAACCGGCTGATCCCGCCGATGCGGGAGCGGGGCTGGGGCCGGGTGATCGTGGTGGGCAGCACCGGCATGCAGCACCCGATCCCGACCCTGGCGCTGAGCAACACCCTGCGCGCGTCGATCTGGGGCTGGCTGAAGACCTTCTCCGGCGAGGTGGCGAAGGACGGGGTGACGATGAACATCCTGGCCCCCGGCACCATCCTGACCGACCGGGTGACGCAGACCACCACGGTGCGGGCGCAGCAGCGCAACATCAGCTTCGACGATGCGCTGGCCGAGGCGGCGGCGGAAATCCCGGCCGGGCGGCTGGGCACGCCGGACGACTACGGCCCGATGGGGGCGTTCCTGGCGAGCGAGAAGGGCGCCTACATCACGGGCAGCATGATCCGCGTCGATGGCGGGCGGGTGCGCGGGATGGTGTGAAAAAAGCCGGGGAGGAAAAGGCATTTCCTCCCCGGACCCCTCCTTTGCTTTCTGTGAGTCTGGGGGCGTGGCGGGCGGCACGGGAATCGCTAGGCTGCCGCATGGTGCTGCGAAGGACACACCCATGCTGCCCAACCTGACCCCCGATGTCGCGCTGGCCCAGCGGCTGTTCGACGCGCTGCGCAGCCGCAGCTTCGACGGCACCGGCATCACGCGCGAAGCCTTCGGCCCCGGCGAACGCATGGCGCATGCCCTGGTGAAGGACGCCGGGGAGGCGCTGGGGCTGGAAAGCCGCGTGGACCCGGTCGGCAACCTCTACCTGACCCTGCCGGGCGCCGACCGGGCAGCGAAGCGGGTGATCCTGGGCAGCCACCTGGACAGCGTGCGGTCCGGCGGCAATTACGACGGCGCGGCGGGCGTGCTGGCGGGCCTGGCCGCCGTCGCCGGCATGCGGCAGGCCGGCTATGTCCCGGCGCGCGACGTGACCGTGATGGCGATCCGCGCCGAGGAAGCCGGCGCCTGGTTCCCCACCAGCTATCCGGGCAGCCGCGGCGCGCTGGGCACCATGAAGCCGGAAGAGCTCGGCGTGAAGCGCCTCGACAGCCAGCGGACGCTGGCCGAGCACATGCGGGACGAAGGCTTCGATCCCGGCTTCGTCGAGCGCGGCGAGCGCGCGATCGGCCCCGACAGCGTCGCCGCCTTCCTGGAGGTGCATATCGAACAGGGGCCGGTGCTGGATGCCGAGGAGATCCCGGTCGGCATCGTCACCGGCATTCCGGGCAGCCGGCGGCTGCGCGCGGGCAAGGTGACGGGCGAATGGAACCACTCCGGCGGCACGCCGCGCCGGTACCGCAAGGACGCCGCCATCGCGCTGGCCGACCTGGCGGTGGCGCTGGACGAGGCCTGGTGCCGGCTGGAGGCGCGCGGCCATCGCATGGTCTGCACCTTCTGCGTGCTGGCGACCGCGCCGGAAGCCGGCTTCACCAAGATCGCCGGGGAGGCGCAGTTCCAGCTCGATGTCCGCAGCATCAACCTGCATTCCTGCGACGCGCTGTTCGAGGTTCTCTACGACAAGGTCGCGGCGATCGAGGCGCGGCGCGGCGTCAGGTTCGACCTGGGGCCGGAGGCGGGCAGCCGCGCCAGCCTGATGGATGCCGGCGTGCAGGCCGGGCTGACGCGTGCGGCGGAGGCGCTGGGGGTGAAGTACCTCGTGATGCCGTCCGGCGGCGGGCATGACGCGGCGGCCTTCGCGCAGGCGGGCGTGCCGGCGGGCATGCTCTTCGTGCGCAACCAGAATGGCAGCCACAACCCGCATGAGGCCATGCGCATGGAGGATTTCGCCAAGGCCTGCGCGGTGGCGCAGCGCTTCGCGGCGGACCATGCCGGCTGAGCGGTTGCGGTGACGCAGCTTCCGCGCTTCCATCGCGGCAACGACCGATCCAGGACTTCCGCATGACCGAACGCCTCGCCGTCGCGCCCACGGCGCGCCTCGCTGTAGACATCGGCGGCACCTTCACCGACCTCGCCGTGGAGCGCGGCGCGCAACGCTGGACCGCCAAGGTGCTGACCACCCCCGCGGCGCCCGAACTCGGCGTGCTGGACGGCGTGCAGGCCGTGCTCGGCAAGGCCGGCCTGTCGCCCGCCGATATCGTGCTGGTGATCCACGGCACCACGCTGGCAACGAATGCCGTGATCGAGCGCAAGGGCGCGCGCACCGCGCTGCTGACGACGGAGGGCTTCCGCGACGTCCTCGCCCTGGGCAATGAGAGCCGCTACGACCAGTACGACCTGAACATCGAATTGCCGCAGCCCCTGGTGCCGCGTCGCTGGCGCCTGCCGGTGCCGGAGCGGCTGGACAATGCCGGCCAGGTCCTGCAGCCGCTGGACGAGGCGGCCGTGGAACGCCACGTCGCCTTCCTGCGCGACGAAGGGGTGGAGGCCGTCGCCATCGGCTTCCTGCACAGCTTCGTCAATCCGGCGCATGAGCGCCAGGCCGCTGCCGTCGTGAAGCGGCTGTGGCCGGAGGTGCCCGTGTCGCTTTCCTCCGACGTCTCGCCGGAGATGCGGGAGTGGGAGCGCTTCTCCACCACCGTCGCCAATGCCTATGTGCAGCCGAGGATGGCGTCCTACCTGGCACGGCTGGAAGTGGGTCTGCGGCAGGCGGGGCTTGGCTGCCCGCTTTTCCTCATGCTGTCCGGTGGCGGCCTGACGACGCTGGAGACGGCGTCGCGCTTCCCGATCCGCCTGGTCGAGAGCGGCCCGGCCGGCGGCGCCATCTTCTCCGCGCATGTTGCCCGCGAACGCGGCCTGACGAAGGTCCTCTCCTTCGACATGGGCGGCACCACGGCGAAGGTCTGCCTGATCGACGAATTCCAGCCGCAGGCCAGCCGCACCTTCGAGGTGGCGCGGGTCGGGCGGTTCAAGAAGGGCTCCGGCCTGCCGCTGCGCATCCCGGTGATCGAGATGGTGGAGATCGGCGCCGGCGGCGGGTCCATCGCCGCCGTGGACAGCATGGGCCGCATCACCGTCGGGCCGGAAAGCGCCGGCGCCGATCCGGGCCCGGCCTGCTACGGCCGCGGCGGGGCGAAGCCGGCCGTCACCGACGCCAACCTCGCCCTCGGCCGCTACGACCCGGAGGCCTTCGCGGGTGGGAGTCTCCGCCTGCATCCCGGCCCGGCGCGCGATGCGCTGGCGGCGGAAGTCGGCGGGCGGCTGGGATTGTCGGCCGAGATGGCGGCGCTCGGCGTGGTCGAGATGGTGGACGAGAACATGGCCAATGCCGCCCGCGTCCATGCGATCGAGAGCGGCAAGGGCTATGAGGGCCGCGCCATCATCGCCTTCGGCGGCGGCGGGCCGGTGCATGGCTACCGCGTCGCGGAGAAGATCGGCGTGAAGCGCCTTCTGGTGCCGAGCGGCGCCGGCGTCGGCAGCGCCATCGGCTTCCTGCGCGCGCCGGTGGCCTATGAGGTGGTGCGTAGCCTGTACCAGCGCTTCGCAACATTCGACGTGGCGGCGGTGAACGCGCTGCTGGCCGGCATGTCGGCGGAGGCGGCTTCGGTGGTGGCGCAGGGCGCCTTCGGGGCGGAGACGACGGAGAGCCGCATCGCCTATATGCGCTATGTCGGCCAGGGGCATGAGATCGCGGTGCCGCTGCCGCCGCGGGACATGACCGAGGAGGATGTGCGCACGGTGCGCGCCCTGTACGATCAGGAATACACCCGCTTCTACGACCGCCCGGTGCCCGGCAGCGACGTGGAGGTGCTGAGCTTCGCCGTGACCGTCGCCACCATCGTCGAGCCGGTCGAACCGGCGGCGGAGGCGCATGCGGCCCCTGCCCCGGCGCCGATCCGGACCCAGGCGGTACGGGACACGGTGACCGGCGAGGTGGCGGACTGGCCGGTCTTCGACCGCGCCGCCATGGCGCCGGGCGCCAGTGTCGCCGGCCCCTGCATCGTGGCGGAGGCGGAGACGAGCACGCTGGTGGGCCGCGGCTGGCGGTGCAGCATGGACTCGGTCGGCTATCTCGACATGGTGCAGGCATGATCCGCGCACTGCTCCTGCTCTGCCTGCTGGCCCTGCCCGCTGCAGCGCGCGAGGGCGAGGCGCTGGACATGACCGGTCGCTTCGAGGGCAAGGAGGGCAAGCGTGCGCGCGACCTCAGCGGCATCGCCTGCCGGCCCGGCAGCTTTCCGCTGGACTGCCTGCTGGAGAATGACGAGAGCGGCTTCGCCCAGCGCGCCACCCTGCATCGCCATACGCTGGAAGCCGGCGCGATCATGCCGCTGATCGGCGATCGCCCACCCGCCGAGGCCGCCGGCAGCGCCACGGCCCTCGGCACCTGCCCGGGCGGCACCGCCGGCTGGGGCGAGTTCGACGGCGAGGCCGTGGCCTTTCGCGCGGAAGCCGGCGGCGCCGGCAGTGTCTTCGTCGCCGGGTCGCACTCCTGCTCGCGATCGCTGCCGGCACGGCTGCGGGCGTCCACACATCTGCTGGCGCGCATCGGCGTGGATGCGGCGGGGCGCTACGGCGCGCCGGCGCTGTCCTGGCGGCTGACACCCATGCTGCGGGCGCTGCCTGTGCTCGGCGGGCATGTCGGCCAGCCGCTGACCGCGGCGGCGCAGGGCCTGGATATCGAGGGCATGGCCGCGATCGGCGAGACGCTGGTCTTCGGCCTGCGCGCCCCGGTGCTGGACGGCGAGGCCTTCATCGTCACCGCCGCCGCCGCTGCGCTGTTCGACCCCGCGCCGCCGGCGGATCGGTCGCTGACGGCGGCCGTGGCGCGCATCCCGCTCGGCCCCGGCACCGGCATCCGCGACCTGGCGGCGCTGCCGGATGGGCGGCTGCTTGTACTCTCCGGCCCGGCGCAGGACCAGGACCTGCCCTTTGGCCTGCATCTGGTCCACCCGGGGCCGGCGCCGCGCTGGGTGCCGCTGCCGCTGCTGCCCGATCTGCAGGCGAAGCCGGGCGAGAAGGCGGAAGGCGTGGCGGTGCTGGGCATCGCCGACGGCAAGCTGACCGCGCTGGTGCTGTTCGAGGACCCGCAGGCGGGCGGCGCCCGCCTCTACACCCTGCCGCTGCCGCGCTGAGGAAAAGAACATGACCCAGTCCACCGGGGCCCTCGCCACCATCCAGCGCCAGATCCAGTGGAACCGCCTGATCGCGGTGGTGGAGGAGCAGGCGCAGACCATGATCCGCACCGCCTTCAGCACCACGGTGCGGGAGGCGGGCGACCTCTCCGCCGGCATCTTCGACCTGAAGGGCCGCATGCTGGCCCAGGCCGTCACCGGGACGCCGGGCCATGTGAATTCCATGGCCGAGAGCGTCGGGCATTTCCTGGCGAAATTCCCTGCCCACACCATGCAGCCGGGCGACCACTACATCACCAACGACCCCTGGCTCGGCACCGGCCACCTGCACGACCTCACCGTCGTCACGCCAGCCTTCCGCAAGGGGAAGATCGTCGGGCTCTTCGCCAACACCGCGCATATCATCGACATTGGCGGCCTGGGCATGGGGCCGGAGGGGCGGAGCGTCTTCGAGGAAGGCCTCTACATCCCCATCGTGAAATGCTTCGACCGCGGCCAGCCGAACGAGACCTTCTTCGACTTCCTCCGCGCCGGCAGCCGCACGCCGGTGGAGCTGGAGGGCGACGTCTATTCCCTCTGCGCCTGCAACGACGCCGGCGCCAGGCGGCTCGTCGAGATGCTGGACGAGTTCGCCATGGACAGCATCGACCCGCTGGCCGAGTTCATCTTCGAGAGTTCGCTGCACGCGACGCTGGAGGAGATCCGCAAGCTTCCCCAGGGCACCTTCCGCG
Organism: Paracraurococcus ruber; assembly: GCF_004353985.1. GTDB lineage: Bacteria > Pseudomonadota > Alphaproteobacteria > Acetobacterales > Acetobacteraceae > Paracraurococcus > Paracraurococcus ruber. The sequence continues at coordinate 34,511 of NZ_SMOA01000027.1, forward strand.
CGCAGATCAAGTCGGACGGCTATGAGGCGCCGGTGACGCTGAACGCCGCCATGACCATCGAGAATGATCGCATCGTGGTGGACTATGCCGGCACCTCCGGCCTCTCGACCCGCGGCATCAACGTGCCCCCGGCCTATTGCCGGGCCTATTCCTGCTTCGGGATCAAATGCGTCGTGGCGCCGGAGATCCCGAACAACTGGGCCTCGCTTGCGCCCTTCCAGATGGTGATCCCGGAAGGCTGCATCCTGAATGCGCCGCGGCCCTACCCCGTCTCCGTCCGGCATGTGGTCGGGCAGTTGCTGCCGGACCTGATGATGGGCTGCCTGCACCAGGCGGTGCCGGGGCGCGTGAATGCCGAAGGGTCCTCCGCCCTGTGGAACCCGCCGCTGCGCGGCGGCAGCCAGGTGTCGGGCCAGGCGGCGGAGGTCGAGGATTTCGAGATCATCACCTTCAACTCCGGTGGGACCGGCGCGCGCCCGGGCAAGGACGGGCTGGACGGCATCGCCTTCCCGTCCGGCGTGAGGACCATGCCGGTGGAGGCGACGGAAAACGTCGCGCCGGTGATCTTTTGGCGGAAGGAGTTGCGGCCGGACTCGGCCGGCGCCGGCCGCACCCGGGGCGGCTTCGGCCAGGTGATGGAGATCGGCGCCAAGGGCGATGCCGAGTTCGCGGTGAACGCCATCTTCGACCGCGTCGCCAACCCGCCCAAGGGGCGGGAGGGTGGTGGCGAGGGCGCGTCCGGCTGGGTCGGGCTGAACGACGCCAATGGCACGCCGCTGCGCACCAAGGGCTTCCAGGTGATCCCGAAGGGCCGGCGGCTGCTGCTGAAGCTGCCGGGCGGCGGCGGCATGGGCGACCCGAAGCAGCGCGACCCGGACCTGGTGCGGCGCGACGTCGCCGATGGGCTGATCACGCAGCAGGCGGCGCGGGAGCTCTACGGCCTCGAGGATTGATTGCGTGGCCGGCGCGCCCCCTGCATCCTCCCCGGAACGAGGAGGAGACACGGGAATGCGCCGCGCCATCGCTGCCCTGTTCGCCCTGCTGCTCGCGCCGCTGGCCGCGCGGGCGCAGGCGCCCACCGTCATCGTGGTGAATTTCGGCCCGGGCGCCGCCAATGACATCGCGGCCCGGCTGGTCGCCCAGGAATTCCAGGCGGAATTCGGCAGCCCCTTCGTCGTCAAGAACACCGCCGGCGCCGCCGGCACCCTCGGCGCGCAGGAAGTGGTGCGGGCCCGGCCGGATGGGCTGACCCTGCTGCTCAGCCCCATCGGGCCGATCGCCGTGCAGCCCAGCTACATGCGCAATGCCGGCTACCGCACATCGGACTTGGCGCCGGTCTGCATGCTGACCGACGCCGCCCTGGTGATCCAGACGCCGAAGACCAGCGGCCTGCGCACGATCGACGACCTGATCGCGCGGGCGAAGTCGCAGGGCGGCAACATGCCCTATGGCTCCTCCGGTCCCGGCACCATCACCCATCTCGCCATGGTGGCCTGGACGCGCGCCGCCGGCGTGCCGATGACGCATGTGCCCTTCCGCGGCCCGTCCGAGGTCATCCTGGCCTTCCAGCAGGGCACCCTGGCCGTGCTGGCGGACCAGCCGGCCATGGTCCGTGCGCATGACCTGCAGGTGCTGGCCGCCTTCTCCCCCGAGAGGCTGCCGGAATTCCCCGACGTGCCGACGCTGGGGGAAACCGGGCACGACCTCGCCTTCTCCATCTGGCAGGGCCTGTTCGCCCCGGCCGCGACGCCGGAGCCCATCCTGGCGCGCTACGAAGCCGCCTGCGCCCGCGCCGCCCGCAGCGAGGCCCTGCGGCAGGGGCTGGAGCGGATCCAGGTGCCGCTGGTGCATCGCGGTCGCGCCGACTTCGCCGCCATCGTTGTCCGCGACGCCGAACGGATGCGGACCATGATCGAGGAAGGCGGGTTGCGCGCGGCCGAGTAGGTTCCCGCCACTCACGCAGGCGTGGGTCTTGGACGCACACGCCGTGGTTGTGTAGCGTCATGGTGATGTCGTAGCCTTCCCGGGTCCGAGACGCCGTCCGAGTTTGGGGAGGACGAAATCAATGAAATTGACCCGCGCCGTCATTGGCGCGGTGCTGGCCTGCGCCGCCGGCACCGCCCTCGCGCAATCCCTGACACCCGAGCAGATCCGCGCCGCGGTCGGCCGCGTGGATGGCGACTACATCCGGCAGAACACCGCGACGGGACGCGACTGGCCGTCCTATGGCCTGAACCACGCGGAGAACCGCTTCAGCCCGCTGCGGGCCGTGAATGTCGACACCGTGTCGCAACTCGGCCTCGCCTGGTCCTACGACCTCGGCTCCAAGCGCGGCGTGCAGGCGACGCCGGTGGTGGTCGGCGGCGTCATGTATGTCACGGCGTCATGGTCCGTGGTGCATGCCCTCAATGCCCGCACCGGCGAGCGCATCTGGACCTTCGATCCCGAGGTGCCGCGCGAATACGGCGAGAAGGGCTGCTGCGACGTGGTGAACCGCGGCGTCGCGGTGCATCGCGGCAAGGTCTATGTCGCGTCCTACGACGGCCGCCTCTTCGCGCTGGATGCGGCGACCGGCGCCAAGGTGTGGGAGAAGGACACGATCATCGACCGCAGCCGCCCCTACACCATCAGCGGCGCGGTGCGGGTCTTCAAGAACAAGGTCGTCATCGGCAATGGCGGCGCCGAATACGGCGTGCGCGGCTACCTGACGGCCTATGACGCCGAGACGGGGGCGCAGGCCTGGCGCTGGTTCAGCGTGCCGGGCAACCCGGCCAACCCGCCCGAGGACGAGTCCATGGCCCGCGCCATGAAGACCTGGGACCCGGCCGGGAAATGGTGGGAAGCCGGCGGCGGCGGCACCATGTGGGACACGCTGACCTATGATGCCGAGCTCGATCTGATCTATGTCGGCACCGGCAACGGGTCGCCCTGGAACCGCAACCTGCGCAGCCCGGCAGGCGGCGACAACCTGTACCTGCATTCCATCGTCGCGCTGAAGCCCGACACCGGCCAGTATGTCTGGCACTACCAGCACGCGCCGGGCGAGACCTGGGACTACACCGCGGTCCAGCCGATGATCCTGGCCGACCTCACCATCGACGGCCAGCCGCGCAAGGTCATCCTGCACGCGCCGAAGAACGGCTTCTTCTACGTCATCGACCGCACCGATGGCCGGCTGATCTCGGCCAAGGCGCATACCGAGGTGAACTGGGCGACCGGCTACGACAACGAAGGCCGGCCGATCGAGAACCCGGCGGCGCGCGACCCGACGAAGACCTTCGAGGCGATCCCGACCGCCTATGGCGCGCGCAACTGGCACCCGATGTCCTTCAACCCGCAGACCGGCCTGGTCTACATGCCGGTGCATGGCGTGCCGCTTTCCCTGACGCCGGACGTGAACTGGCAGCGCAATGCCACCCGCCCGGGCGCCTTCCAGAGCGCCTCCGGCTGGAATCTCGGCTACCTGTTGAATGCCGAGCCGCCCAAGGCGAAGCCCTTCGGCCGGCTGGTGGCCTGGGATCCCATCAGGCAGGAAGCGGCCTGGGCGCAGGACCTCGGCGGGCCCTGGAATGGCGGCACGCTGACCACCGCCGGCAACCTGGTCTTCCAGGGCACCGCCGATGCGCGCTTCGTCGCCTATGACGCGCGCGACGGGAAGAAGCTGTGGGAGGTGCCGGTCGGGTCCGGCGTGGTCGCCGCGCCGGCTACCTACGAGATCGACGGGCAGCAATATGTCTCGGTGGCGGTCGGCTGGGGCGGCGTCTATGGCATCGTCCAGCGGGCCAGCGAGCGGGTCTCGCCCGGCCGGGTCTACACCTTCCGGGTCGGCGGCCAGGCGGCCATGCCGGCGGCGGTGACGGCGGAACGCCGGCCGCTGGTTTCCGGTATCGCGTATGCGAAGGCGGATGTGGAGGCAGGCACCGGCCTCTATGTTTCCCACTGCGCGGGCTGCCATGGCGTGCCCGGCGTGAACAGCGGCGGCAATGTCCCCAACCTCGGCTATGCGCGGCGGGAGACGCTGGAGGCGCTGCCGCAACTCGTCCTCGGCGGCGCCTTCGCCGACCAGGGGATGCCGCGCTTCCATGAGCGGCTGAACGAGGCGCAGGTGCTGCAGATCCGCGCCTTCATCCTGGACACGGTGGAGGGCGTGCGGCCGCGCTGAAGCCGGCGCTTGCGGCGGGCGCTGGCGCCGGGGGATGCTGGGGCAAACATCGGGAGGACAACGCCCAATGCCCCGCATCCTCGCGCTGCTCGCGCTCGTCGCCGGCCTGGCCTCCGCCGGGCCGGCGCGGGCGCAATCCGCCGCGGTCATCGTCACCAGCTTCGGCCCGGCCTCCGCCGCCGATATCGTGGCCCGGCTGCTGGCCGCCGAATTCCAGCCGCTGCTCGGCCGGCCCTTCGCGGTGAAGAACGTCACCGGTGCCGCCGGTACCATCGCGGTGAATGAGGTGGTGCGGGCCCGGCCGGACGGCGAGACGCTGCTGTTCACCCCCATCGGCCCCATCGCCATCCAGCCCAGCTTCCTGCGCAATGCCGGCTACAAGGCCAGCGACCTGGCGCCGATCTGCATGGTGAACCGCGCCCCGCTGATCATGATGACGCCGCAGGGCAGCGGCCTGCGCACGGTCGCCGACGTGGTGAAGCGGGCGAAGCAGGCGGCGGCGCCGATGCCCTATGCCTCAACCGGCATGGGCACGACGCCGCACCTCTCCATGGTCACCTTCGCCCGCGCGGCCAGCCTGAAGATGGACCACATCGTCTATCGCGGCCCGAGCGATGTGATGGTGGCGTTCCAGCAGGGCGCGGTGGAAATCTTCAACGACCACCCCTCCTCCGTCCGCGCCAACAACCTGCACCCGATCGCGGTGCTGAACCCCGAGCGGGTACCGGACTTCCCCGACCTGCCGACGATGCGCGAACAGGGCTTCGACGTGAATTTCGCCATCTGGCACGGGCTGTTCGCCCCGGCCGCCACGCCGCCCGCGGTCATCGCCCGCTACGAGGCGGCCTGCGAGACGGCGGTGCGGTCCGAGGCGATGCGCGTGGGGCATGAGCGCATCACCACGCCCATCGTCTTCCAGAACGCCCGGGACTTCGGCGCGACGGTCGCGGCGGATGCGCGGACGATGGCCTCGGTGATCGAGGAAGGCGGGCTGCGGCAGGCGGAATAGATCGGGCCGCGGCGCGGCGGGGCGGTCTGGCGCCGGCCTGGCCGGCGGGCCATCATCGGCCGACCCGGCTTCCCGAAGGACCCGCCATGGCCTTGCGCTGCGACCTCATCATCCGCGACGCCACCCTGTTCGACGGCACCGGCGCGCCGCGCCGGGTCGGGGATGTCGGCGTCACCGGCGACCGGATCGTGGGCGTGGGGGACCTGGGCGGGGCCAGCGCGGACCGGGAGGTGATCGCCACCGGCCGCGCCCTCGCCCCCGGCTTCATCGATGCGCACACGCATGACGACCGCGCCGTGCTGTCGGGCTGCGAATGCCTGCGCTGCAAGTCGTCGCAGGGCGTCACCACCGTCGTCGTCGGCAATTGCGGCGTCAGCCTCGCGCCGCTGACCCAGCAGGCGGGCAAGCGGCCGCCGCCGCCGCTCGACCTCGTCGGCGACAGCGGCTTCTCCTTCGCCAGCTTCGGCGACTATGCCGAGGCGGTGCGGAAGACCCCCGCCGCGGTCAATACCTACGCCATCATCGGCCACCAGACCCTGCGCTACCGCGTCATGGGCGACGACCTCTATCGCCCGGCCAATGACCGGGAGATCGCGGAGATGCGCCGCCTGGTCGCGGAGGCGCTGGCCGAGGGCGCCTCGGGCTTCTCCACCGGGCTCTGGTACAAGCCCAACATGCATGCGACGACCGAGGAGGTGATCGCGGTGGCCGAGCCGCTGCGCGCCGCCGGCGGGATGTACTTCACCCATATGCGGGACGAGGCGGACCGGGTCTGCGCCTCGATCGAGGAGACGCTGAAGATCGGCAAGCGCGTCGGCGTGCCGGTCTGGATCAGCCACCACAAATGTTCGATGCCCGAGAATTACGGCCGCAGCACCCAGACCCTGGCGCTGATCGAGGCCGCTTCCGCCATGCAGGAAGTGGCCTACGACATGTACCCCTACCCGGCCGGCAGCACCGTGCTCATGCCGGACCGGCTGCGGGACGATGTACGGGTCATCGTCACCTGGTCCATTCCCTTCCCCGAGATGGCGGGCAAGGACCTGACGGAGGTGGCGCGCGGCTGGAACACCGATATCCGCACGGCGGCCGAGAAGCTGCTGCCGGCCGGCGCCATCACCTTCCAGATGGACGAGGAGGATGTGCGGCGGATCATGGCGCATCCGCTCTCCGTCATCGGCTCGGACGGCATTCCGCATGACGCGCACCCGCATCCGCGGCTCTGGGGCACCTTCCCGCGCGTCCTCGGCCTCTATTCGCGCCAGCTCGGGCTGCTGAGCATGGAGGAGGCGGTGCACAAGATGACCGGCCGCACCGCGCAGCTCTTCGGCATGGTCGATCGCGGCGTGCTGCGCCCGGGCGCCTATGCCGACCTGGTGCTGTTCGACCCGCACAAGGTCATGGACCGCGCGACCTTCGAGGACCCGAAGCAGGAGAGCGACGGGATCGAGGAGGTCTGGACCAATGGCGTGCCGGTGTTCCGCGCCGGCGCCGGCCTGACCGGCGAGGCGCCCGGCCGGCTGATCCGTCGCAACCGGGACTGATCGCCCGGCCCAAGCGGGCAGGGCGGCGCAACCTGCCGCGGCCTGTCCGCGCGGCGCGCCGGGCGGGCTTGCAATCCCCTCCCCCTGCGGTAGTCCGGTTGGCAAGGAAACGACCGGACCAGCGCATGCCCTCCGCCGCCGAACGACTCGTGGAATTTCTCGCCGCGCAGGGGGTGGACCGCGCCTTCTGCGTGCCCGGCGAGAGCTACATCGCCCTGCTCGACGCGCTGCACGCGCATCCCCGCCTCGACCTGGTCACCTGCCGGTCGGAAGGCGGGGCAGGGTTCATGGCGGTGGCCGATGCCAAGCTGACGGGCCGGCCGGGCGTCGTTCTCGTCTCCCGCGGGCCGGGTGCCTGCAATGCCAGCATCGCCGTCCACACGGCCGAGCAGGATGCCGTGCCGCTGATCCTGCTGGTGGGCCAGGTGGAGAAGCGCGACCTCCGCCGCAACGCCTTCCAGGAGATCGACTACGCGACCATGTTCCGTGGCATCGCCAAATGGATCGGCGAGGCGACGGACCCCGAGCAGGTGCCGGAACTGATCGCCCGCGCCTACGCCATGGCGATGGGCGGCGTACCGGGGCCGGTGGTGCTCTCCCTGCCCGAGGATGTGCTGGCCCTGCCCTGCGCCGCGCCGCTGCCGCCGGCGACCCTGCCCGCCCCCGCGCCGCCCGCGCCGGCGGACGCGGCACGCCTCGCCGCCCTGTTGCGCGCGGCGGAACGCCCGATCCTGCTGGCCGGCCATGCGCTGGATGCGCCCGGCGGGCGGGAAGCGCTGCGCGCCTTCGCCGAGGCCTGGCAGATCCCCGTCGCCGTCTCCTTCCGCCGGCAGGACCTCTTCGACAATGCGCATCCGCTCTATGCCGGCGATCTCGGCCTGCGGAACCCGGATGACCAGCGCGCCGCCTTCGCCGAGGCCGATCTGGTGCTGGCGCTGGGCACGCGGCTGACCGACATCACCACCCAGGGCTGGACCTGGCCGGCGCCCGGCCAGCGCCTCGTGCATGTCTGCGCCGATCCGCGCTTCCTCGGCTGGCTCTTCCCCGCGGAGATGGCGCTGGCCGCCGATGCCCGCGCGACCATCGCCGCGCTGGCCGGGGAGGCGCCGGCGGCGCCGGCCGGCCGTGCCGCCTGGAATGCCAGGCTGCGGGACCTGCATGTCTCGGACTGCCAGGTGGCACCCGGCCGCTACGCCGATGGCGTCGCCTTCGCCGAGGCCGCCAAGCTGATCGAAGCGGCGGCGCCGCCCGACGCCATCGTCACCCTGGATGCCGGCACCTTCGGCGCGCCTTTCTACCGCAAGGTCGCCTGGACGCCGCCGCGGCGGCTGCTGGCGCCTGTGTCCGGCGCCATGGGCTTCGGCGTGCCGGCCGGCGTCGCGGCCGCGCTGCGCTGCCCGGACCGGACGGTGGTCGCCCTGGTCGGCGATGGCGGCGCGCTGATGACGGGGGGCGAATATGCCGTGGCGGTGGCACGCGGCGCGCCGCTCAAGCTCATCCTGTCGGACAACGGCTCCTACGCCTCCATCCGCATCCACCAGGAGAAGGCGCATCCCGGCCGTGTCTCCGGCACAAGCCTGGAGAACCCGGATTTCGCCCAGTGGTGCGCCGCCTTCCGCGTGCCGGTGACGGTGGTGGAGAACAGGGACGACCTGCCGAAGCTGGCGGCGGCGCTGCGGGCGCCGGGCGCCGCGGCGGTGGTGGTGCGCACCTCGCTGCAGGCGGTCCTGCCGCGGCGGTTGGCGGCGGAATAGCCGGGCCCGGCCGCGGCAGGACCGACGCCGGGAGGCGCCGGGCCGGCGCCCGGCCGCCGCGTGGCGGCCGGGCCCGACAGACCCCCTGTCTCAGCCGTCGAACTGGATGTTCCGCTCGCGGATGATGCGTCCCCACTTGGCGGCCTCGGCCTGGACATGCGCGCGGGCGCCCGCCTGGTCCGTGCCGCGCAGCAGGAAGCCGGCCGTGCTGGCGCGCGCCTGCACCTCCGGCTGGCGCAGCGCTTCCTGCGCCACCTCCGCCAGCCGGTCGCCGGCGGCGTCCGGCGTCGCCGCCGGCACCCACCACATGACGTAGGAATAGGCCTCGAAGCCCGGCGCCACCGCCTCCCCGATCGTCGGCAGGTCGGGCAGCGCCGGCACCCGCTCCGCCGTGCCCACCGCCAGGGCGGGGATGGTCCCCTCGGCAATCATCTGCTGCGCCGCCGGCAGGTCGACGATGATGAAGTCCAGCCGTCCCGCCCGCAGCTCCACCAGCGCCGGGGCGCTGCCGCGGAAGGCGATATGGGTGATGTCGGCGCCGGTCATCGCCCGGTACAGCTCCCCGGCCAGATGCGCCGGGTTGCCGACGCCGCCGGAGCCGAAGGTGAAACGCCCGGGATTGGCCCGCACCACCTGGTGCCATTCCTGCACCGTCCGCGCCGGAAAGCCGGGGCGCGTGACCAGCACCGTGGGCGTGATGGCAAGCAGGCTCAGCGCCCGGAAGTCCCGCTGCGGGTCATAGGGCGGCGGCGCCAGCATGAAGGGCGCAGTGACGGAGGAGATGGTCGCCGTCAGCACCGTGTGGCCATCCGCCGGCTGCTGCAGCACGAAGGCGCCGCCCACCGTGGCGCCGGCGCCGGTGCGGTTCTCCACCACCACCGGCTGGCCCAGCGCGGCCTGGGCATGGGGTGCCATCAGCCGGGTCAGCACATCCGGGCTGCCGCCCGCCGGGAAGGGCACCACCAGCCGCATCTGCCGGTTGGGCGCCCAGCGCGGCTGGGCCAGGGCGGGGATGGCAAGCGGCATTCCCGCCAGGGCGGCGAGGAGGGGGCGGCGATTCACGGGCTGGTTCCTTCCGGCAAGGGCCAGCGACGCCACCGTTACGGGGCCGTCGCTGGCCCGCCAGATGGGCGCGCAGCCGGTGCAGTTCCAGCCGCCGGAGGGTCGCCGCGCCGCTTGCCAGCCCGGAAAGGCCGGTCCACATGCCGGGGCGACGGAGGACGCCATGGACCAGCCGCTGCTCGTTGCCGACCCGCATGCCGAGATCCGGGAGGAGGTTGCGAAGCTCTGCGCCCGCTTTCCCGGGGAGTACTGGCGCCGGGTGGACCGCGACCGCGCCTACCCGACCGAGTTCGTCCAGGCGCTGA
>NZ_SMOA01000280.1 GCF_004353985.1 Paracraurococcus ruber
CGCGCCGCCCGGCGGCGCGCGGGTCGTCGTGGCGCCATGCCTGGGCGCCTGCCACCGCGCGCCGGCGGCGGCGCTTGGGCATGAGCTGGTGGAGCACGCGACGCCCGCGCGGCTGGCGGAGGCGGTGCGGCAGGGGCCGCCGCCGCTGCCGGTGCCGCCCGGCCTCGCGGACTACCAGGCGCGGGGCGGCTATGCCGCGCTGCGCCGGGCCCAGGCGGAGGGCGCGACCGGCCAAGCGCGGCTGCTGGAGGCGCTGGACGCGGCCTCCCTGCGCGGCCTCGGCGGCGCCGGCTTCCCCGCCGCGCGCAAATGGCGGCTCGTCATGGCGCAGCCGGCGCCGCGCCACCTGGTGGTGAATGCCGACGAGGGCGAGCCCGGCACCTTCAAGGACCGCCACTGCCTGGAGACCGAGCCGCACCGCGTCCTGGAGGGGATGCTGATCGCGGCCGAGGCGATCGGCGCCGCGGCCTGCTGGATCTACCTGCGGGACGAGTACCCGCATCTGCACCGGGCGCTGGCGCGGGAGATCGCGGCGCTGGACGCGGCCGGGCTGGCGCGCATGCCGATCCATCTCCGCCGCGGCGCCGGCGCCTACATATGCGGGGAGGAGACGGCGCTGCTGGAAAGCCTGGAAGGCCGCCGCGGATATCCCCGGCACAAGCCGCCCTTCCCGGGGGAGCACGGCCTGTTCGGCCGGCCGACGCTGATCCACAATGTCGAGACGCTGTGGCTGCTGCCGGAAATCCTGGCGCATCCCGAAGCGGCGGCGGCGCATGCCGCCATGGGCCGCCGCGGCCGGCAGGGGCTGCGCTTCTTCAGCGTCAGCGGACGCGTCCGCGACCCCGGCGAGAAGCTGGCCCCGGCCGGCGTCACCGCCCGCGAACTGGTCGAGGAATTCGCCGGCGGCATGCTGCCCGGCCACCGCTTCGCCGCCTACCTGCCCGGCGGCGCCTCCGGCGGCATCCTGCCGGAACGCCTGGCCGACCTGCCGCTGGATTTCGGCACGCTGGATGCGCAGGGCTGCTTCGTCGGCTCGGGCGCGGTCGTCATCCTGTCCGACCGGGACGACCTGGCGGAGGCGGCGCGCAACCTGGTCCGCTTCTTCCGCGAGGAAAGCTGCGGCCAGTGCACGCCCTGCCGCGTCGGCACGGCCAAGGCGGATGCGCTGCTGCGGGCGCCGCGCTGGGACCGCGCCCTGCTGGAGGAACTGGCGGCCGGCATGGCCGATGGCTCGATCTGCGGCCTGGGCCAGGCCGCGATGAACCCGGTGCGCAGCCTGTTGCGCCACATGCCGGAGGCGGTGCCATGAGCGCGGCGCAGCCCGGCATGGCGACGGCGCCGGTCCGCTTCACGCTCGATGGCCGCGCGGTCGCGGCGGCGCCGGGCGAGACCATCTGGCAGGTGGCGACGCGGGAGGGGACGGAGATCCCGCATCTCTGCCACCGGCCGCAGCAGCCCGGCTATCGGCCGGACGGCAATTGCCGCGCCTGCCTGGTCGAGATCGAGGGCGAGCGCGTGCTCGCCGCCTCCTGCCTCCGCCAGCCGCGCGACGGGATGGTGGTGCGCAGCGGCAGCGACCGGGCGCAGCGGGCCCGCCGCCTGGTGTTCGAGCTGCTGCTGGCCGACCAGCCCGGCGCCGCGGCGCGGGATGCGGGCGCCGGCTTCGTGCAATGGGCGTGGCGGCTCGGCCTCGCCGGATCGCGCTTCCCGCCCGAGCCGGCGCGGCCGGCGCCCGACCTGTCGCATCCCGCCATGGCGGTGCAGCTCGATGCCTGCATCCAGTGCGGGCTGTGCGAGCGCGCCTGCCGCGAGGTGCAGCACAACGACGTCATCGGCCTGGCCGGGCGCGGGATGGGGGTGACGGTCAGCTTCGACCTGCTGGACCCGATGGGCGCCTCCTCCTGCGTCGGCTGCGGCGAATGCGTGCAGGCCTGCCCGACCGGGGCGCTGCTGCCGAAGGCCGTGCTGGACGACCAGGGCCACCGCGCCGCGCCGCCGGTGCGGGAGGTGGCCAGCGTCTGCCCCTATTGCGGCGTCGGCTGCCAGGTCGGCTTCCGCGTGCGCGACGGCGCGATCGAGGAGGTGGTCGGGCGCGACGGCCCGTCCAACCAGGGGCGGCTCTGCGTCAAGGGCCGCTTCGGCTTCGACTACCTGGCGAATCCGGACCGGCTGACCACGCCGCTGATCCGCATCGCGCCGAAGGACCCGCTCGATTGCCTCGACCCGCAGCGCGCCCGCGGCAAGTTCCGGGAGGCAAGCTGGGAGGAGGCGATGGCGCTCGCCGCCGGCGGCCTCGCCCGCATCCGCGACGCGCAGGGGCCGGATGCGCTGGCCGGCTTCGGGTCGGCCAAGGGATCGAACGAGGAAGCCTACCTGTTCCAGAAGCTGGTCCGCACCGGCTTCGGCACCAACAACGTGGATCACTGCACGCGGCTCTGCCATGCCGCCAGCGTCGCCGCGCTGCTGGAAGGCATCGGGTCCGGCGCCGTCACCGCGCCCTTCATGGCGGCCCGGGAGGCCGAGGTCATCCTCGTCATCGGCGCGCGGCCGACCGAGAACCATCCGGTCGCCGCCACCTTCCTGAAGGAAGCCGCGGCGCGCGGCGCGAGGCTGGTCACGCTGGACCCGCGCGGCAGCGCGCTCGACCGCCATGCCACGGAAGTGGTGCGCTTCCAGGCCGGCCGCGACGTGCCGCTGCTGAACGCCCTGCTGCACACGGTGATCGCCGAGGGGCTGTACGACCGGCACTATGTCGCCGCGCATACCGAGGATTTCGCCGGGTTGCGCGCGCATGTCGCGGCGCTGACGCCGGAGGCGATGGCGCCGCTCTGCGGCGTGCCGGCCGACCAGTTGCGGCGCGTCGCGCGGCTCTTCGCCGGGGCGCGCTCGGCCATGATCCTCTGGGGCATGGGCATCAGCCAGTCCACCCATGGCACCGACAACACGCGCTGCCTGATCGCGTTGGCGCTGCTGTGCGGCCAGGTCGGGCGGCCGGGGACCGGGCTGCACCCGCTGCGCGGGCAGAACAACGTCCAGGGCGCCTCGGATGCCGGGCTGATCCCGATGATGTTCCCGGACTACCGGCGGACGGGGGACGACGCGGCGCGCCGCCACCTGGAGGCGCTCTGGGACGCCCGGCTCGACCCCAAGCCGGGGCTGACGGTGGTGGAGATCATGCACGCCATGGCGCGGGGCGCGATCCGCGGCCTCTACGTGATGGGCGAGAACCCGGCGATGTCGGACCCGGACGTGACGCATGCCCGGGCGGCGCTGGCGCGGCTGGACCACCTGGTGGTGCAGGACCTGTTCCTGACCGAGACGGCGGCGCTGGCCGATGTGGTGCTGCCCGCCTCCGCCTGGCCGGAGAAGGACGGCACCGTCACCAACACCAACCGGCAGGTGCAGATGGGCCGCGCCGCGGTACCGCCGCCGGCGGGCGTGCGTCAGGACCTGGCGATCATCGTCGAGCTGGCGAACCGGCTCGGCCTGCGCTGGGACTACCGCCACCCGCGCGACGTCTTCCCGGAGATGGCGGCGGCGACGCCGTCGCTGGCCAACATCACCTGGGAGAGGCTGGAGCGCGAGGGCAGCGTCACCTATCCCTGCCACGCGCCGGATGCGCCGGGGGAGGCGATCGTCTTCGGGGACGGCTTCCCCACCGCCTCCGGCCGGGCCCGCTTCGTCCCGGCCGGGCTGCGCGACCCGGACGAGATGCCGGACGAGCGCTTCCCCTTCGTGCTGACCACGGGACGGCAGCTCGAGCACTGGCACACCGGCACCATGACGCGGCACGCCGCGGCGCTGGATGCGCTGGAGCCGGAGCCGACCGCCTCCCTCGCGCCGGCAGACCTCGCCCGGCTGGGCCTGGTGCCGGGGCAGCGGCTGCGGCTGGAGACGCGGCGCGGTGCGATCGAGCTCGCGGCGCGCGCCGATCCGGCGCTGCCGGAGGGGCTGGTCTTCGTCCCCTTCGCCTATCGGGAGGCGGCGGCGAACCTGCTGACCAACCCGCAGCTCGACCCCACCGGCAAGATCCCCGAGTTCAAGTTCTGCGCCGTGCGCGTCGCCGCGGCATGACTCCAGGCCCCCGGGATCCAAGGGCCCTTCGGCCCTTGGCGGGGAGGGCGCGGGAGGGGCAGGGCGCCTCCCGGGGGGTGCCGGTCGGGCGGCGGGCGTCGATCGCCCTGGGCGGCGCGCTGCTGGGCGGCGCCGCACCGGTGGCCGTGGAGGTCGCCCCCGGCGCCTTCGTCCTGCCGGGCGAGGCTGCGGAGGCCTCCGCCGCCAATCTCGGCGCCATCGCCAATACCGGCTTTCTCCTGGGGCGCGACGCGGTGGCGGTGGTGGATCCGGGCGGCAGCCTGGCGCATGGGCAGCGGCTGCGCCGCGCGGTGGAGGCGGCGACGCGCCTGCCCATCCGCCATGTCATCCTGACGCATGCGCATCCCGACCATGTGCTGGGCGGCGCCGCCTTCGCCGATCTTGGCGCCGAGGTCGTCGCCCATGCGCGGCTGCCCGCCGCCCTGGCGCAGCGGCGCGAATTCGACCGGCGCGTGCTGGCGCGGGAGGTGGGCGAGGCGGCGGCGGGCAGCGATGCGCTGGCGCCGACGCGGCTGGTCGCCGACCGGCTGGCGCTCGACCTCGGCGGCCGGGTGCTGGACCTGCGGGCCTGGCCCACGGCGCATACCGACCACGACCTGACCGTGCTGGACAGCGGCGCGGGCATGCTCTGGGCCGGCGACCTGCTCTTCCTCGGGCGCATCCCGGCGCTGGAGGGCAGCCTGGCGGGCTGGCTGCGCGTGCTGGCGGCGCTGCGCGACCTGCCGGCGGTGCGGGCGGTGCCGGGCCATGGCCCGGCTTCCGTGCCCTGGCCGGAAGCGGCGGCGGACCTGGCGCGTTACCTGGAGGCGCTGCGCGACGGCACCCGCGCCGCCATCGCCGCCGGGATCGGCATCGCCGAGGCGCCAAGCCGCGTCGCCCCGGAGGAGGCGCGGCGCTGGCCGCTGGCCGAGGCCTATCACGCCCGCAACGTCACCGTCGCCTACCGCGAACTGGAATGGGAGTAGCCGCCATGCATCCCGCCTTCCCGCGCCGGCCGCTGCTCCTCGCCGGCCTGTCGCTGCCCGCCATCGCCCATGCCCAGGGGATCGAGCCGGCGGAAACGCCGCGCCGGGCGGCCCGCTGGCACGACCTGCGGCAGGCGATCCTCGGCGACCGGCCGGTGGCGCCGGCCGGCGCGGCGCTGGACCTGACCGCGCCGGCCCGGGCGCAGGATGCGGCGCTGGTGCCGATCGCCATCGCCCTCTCGGCGGAGATCGCGCCGCAGGTCACCACGCTGACGCTGGTGGTGGACGAGAACCCGCTGCCGCTGGCCGCCGTGTTCCGGGCGGGGCAGCCGGGCGCGCTGCGGGCGCTGACCGCCCGTATCCGGGTGGATGCCTATACGCTGCTGCATGCGGTGGCGGAGACGGCGGATGGCAGGCTGCTCGAGGCGGCGCGCTTCGTGAAGGCTGCGGGCGGCTGTTCCGCCCCGATCGGCGGCGACCTTGAGGCGGCGCGGCAGCGCATGGGCCGGATGCGGCTGGCCCTGCCGGAAGGGCCGCCGGGGCCGGGCCGGGCCGTGCCGGTGCAGGTGGCGATCAGCCATCCCAACACCTCCGGCCTGCAGATGGACCCGCTCACCCGCCTCTCGATCCCGGCCGAGTATATCCGGGAGATCCGGGTGACCTATGCCGGGGCGGAGGTGATCGGCGTGGCGCCCGACATCTCCATCGCGGAGAACCCGACCTTCGGCTTCACCCTGGCCGGCGAGCCGGGCGGCGAATTGCGTGTCGAGGCGGCGGACAACCGCGACCGCCGCTTCGCCGGGACCTGGACGCTCGGGACCACCGGCTGAGGGCGGGGTAGGGCGGAATCACGGTGTCGCGAGAGGCGTCGCGTGCTAGGCTTGCCGCCAAGCGGCCGGGCGCGCGCCCTGGCCGGAGGAGGGGGAGAAGGGTCCGCCGGGCTGCGCCGTCCCCTCGATGGAATCTCCGCTCGTGATCGAACTCGTCATGGTCGTCTGCCTCGCCGCCTCCCCCACCGAATGCCGGGAGGAACGGCCGGTGGCCGAGATCGGCTCCGTCATGGCCTGCACCACCAAGGCGCAGATCATCGCGGCGCGATGGCTGGCGCAGCACCCCGCCTTCACCCTCAGCCGGGTGCGGTGCCAGGTGAATGTCCCGCGGCAGGAGAGGATCTGAGGCCGCGGCGCCCGAGCGCGCGCGCACCGCACCGATGCCTGGCGGCAGCGCGGCCTGCCGGGGGCCCAGGGTCTCGGGGTGCCGGCCGGCCCGGACCGAAGCGCCGCACTGCTCTGCGGGGGAGGAGGCCGTTTGGCGCGCGGCCATGCCGGCGCGGATCGCCGCCGCCCGCACCGATGGTTGGCGGCAGCGCGGCCTGCCGGAGGCCGCAGGGTCTCGGGGTGCCGGCCGAGCCGGGCCGAAGCGCCGCGCTGGTCTGCGGGGGAGGAGGCCGTTCGGCGCGCGGCCATGCCCGCACGGATCGCCGCCATCCGCCGGGACCGCGGCGCGCGGCCGCCGCACAGCGCGGGGCCGTGCCCGGCGCCTC
>NZ_SMOA01000281.1 GCF_004353985.1 Paracraurococcus ruber
GCGTGGCCGCCGCCCTCGCCGCGGATGCCGCCGCAACGGCGGCGCTGGCCGCGGCGCTGGCGGCGGCGCCGCTGCACCGCCAACCCGCGCCCGTCTGGTCGCCCACCGGCTCCGAGCTTCCCTGGCATCCCGGCTTCTGCCCGCCCGAGCCCGGCCGCGCCGGCACATTCGACCTGCTGCTGCAGGCGCCGACCGGCGCGGTGCGGCGGCTGGTGGGGCGGCGTCTCGACCTCGTCGCCCTGCTGTCGGGCGATGGCCGCGCCAGCCCGTCCCTGCACGCGCTGCGGGCCTGGGCGCCGCGCTTCTCCTGGCAGGAAGCCTATCTCCCGCCGCTGTTCCGCCAGGCCGCCCCGCCGGATGCCACGCCCGGCCCGGCCAATGGCCCCGACCTGCGGGAGCGCCTGTTCTCGGTCTTCGAGGCCACGCTCACCCCGCTGGAGACCCGCATCGGCGAAAGCGAGCTGCTGCTCGACCCCGCCCGCACCCCGGCCGCCGCGCTGCCCTTCCTGGCCAGCTTCCTCGGCCGCACGCCGGAGCCCGGCTGGCCGGAGGCGCGGCAGCGGGCGGAGCTGGCCGGCCTCGGCGCCCTGCTGCCGCGGCGCGGCACGCTGGCGGCGGTGCAGGCGGCGCTCGACGTCGCCAGCGATGGCGGGGTGCGGCGCGGCGAGGTGGTGGTGGTGGAGAATTACCGGCTGCGCCGCTCCATGGCGACCATCCTCGGCATCCCCATGGATGACGAGACCCATCCGCTGACGCTCGGCAGCGGCGCCAGCGGCAACAGCATCGTCGGCGACACGCTGATCCTGTCGGAGGCGGCGGCGCGGGAGGCGCTGGCGCTCTTCGCGCCCGGCCTCGCCACCGCCGACGAGGCGGCGGCGGTGCAGCGCTTCTTCGCGCAGCATGCGCACCAGGTCAGCATCCTGCTGCATGGGCGCGGCGCGCTGGCCCGCCCGGCGGTGGAAGCGGCGGCGCGGCGCGAGATGCCGGCGCATGTGCAGTGGCGGGTGATGGAGGCGCGGGCGGGCTTCGTGCTCGGCCTCGCCCCGCTGCTGGGCGTGGACAGCTTCCTGGTCGAGGAACCGCCGCCCGTGCCCGTCACGCTGGACGAGGTGGCGCTGGGGCGCGCCGGCCTCGTCCTCGATCCCGCCGCCCTGGCGCCGGAGGCAGTGCGCCCCGCCTCCGGCCCGGGTTGAGGAGGCAGAGATGGACCAGATCGAGGCCCGCGGCACCGATGCCGAGCGCCGCCGCGCCGAGGCCGACCGCCGCCGGCTGGAGCAAGACGGCAGCTTCGCCGAGCCGCTGCAGCGCATGTACTACGAGGCCGGGGTCATGGTCGGCGTCGAGGCGATGCGGGCCGAGCAGGACTACCTGCTGCGCCGCCTCGCCCGGCTGCAGCGGATGGTGCTGGGCAGCGGCACGCTCTACGGGCTCAAGGTCTCGATCGGGACGGAGACGCGGGCCGACGGCAAGCAGGGCGCCACGGTCGCGGTGGCACCCGGCCAGGCGATCGACGGGCTGGGGCGGGAGGTGCTGCTGCCCGAGGCCTATGCCATCAGCCTCACTGACTGGATCGCCGCGCAGCCCCCCACCGCGCTGGAGGAGGCCTTCGGCGACGGCGCCCTGCACCTGCGCGTGACCCTGCGCGCGGCGGACAGCCCGCGCGGCTTCCAGCCCTCCCTCGCCACCGGGCTCAACATCGGCACCGATGCGGTGGTCACCAGCCGCGTCGCCGACAGCTTCCTGCTGGAATTGCTGCCCGAGCCGCCGCAGGGCAGCGCCTTCCCCGCCGATGCGCCGGCCGATGCGGTGGCCGCCTGGCTGCCGGACGGCCAGCGGCCGCCGGCCCAGCCGGAGGGGCTGACCCAGCGGGAGAGGGACTTCCTCACCGCCCTGCCGGACGTGGCGCAGGCGCGGCAATTGGCACTGGCGGCGCATCGCCTCGGCCAGGCGCCGCCCGATCCCTGCCGCGCCGCGCCGGACCGCCTCGCCTGCCTTGCCGCCGCGGCGCGCATCCCGCTGGCCCGCATCGCGCTCGCGGCCGATGCGGCGCAGCCGGCCCTTGCGGCGCCCGGCAAGGCCACGGTGAACAACCTGATCCGCCCCTTCGTGCAGCCGCTGCCGCTGCACGGCACGCTCTAGAGACGGAGGGCCGCCATGTCCGATGCCACGTCCTTCCGCCCGCTCCGCAGCAGCGGCGCCGGCGCGCCGCCGCCGGGCACCACCGCGCAGGTCGAGGCGCGGCTGTCCCGCACCAACTACTTCGACGGCAGGCTGCTGACCGCCGAGGACCTGAACCGCGACCAGGCCTATCTCGACGGCAGGCTGCTGGATATCGGCCTGGCGGGCGGCGACGGCGTCATCGCCGGCTTCGCGCTGGCGCTCGACGCGCAGCGGCGCTTCCTCTCGCTCGGCAACGGCGCCGGCGTCGCGCCCTCCGGCCGGATGCTGCTGCTGGACCGGCCGGCGGGGCAGCCGCTGAAGGCCGACCTGCAGGACCTGGGCCGGCTGGCGACGCTGAACGGCAACCGCATCCGCGGCCTCGGCAGCGCGCTCTACGCCGTGGTGCTGCTGCACCGGGAGGTCGGGACCGATGTCGCCGAGGTCTTCCCGCGCGACCTCGGCGCCAAGCGCGAGAGCAGCTTCAACACCATCACCGAACTGCTCGAACTCGCCCTGGTCCCGCTGCCCGTGCGGCCACCGGGCGGCGGCAGCGCGCTGGCGGCGCGGGCCGGGCTGGCCCGCAGCCTGCTCGGCCGGCCGGAACTGGCGGCGGCGCTGCCGGAGGAAGGGCTCGCCCTCGGCCTGCTGGCCACCCAGGGCGGCATCGCCGCCTGGCTCGACCCCTTCCTGCTGCGCCGCACCCGGCGCGACCGCTTCGACCCCGCCGGGCCGCAGCGCGACCTGGCGGCGCAGTACGAGGCGCTGCTGGCCGATGTGCTCGTCGACCGCGCCGGCCGCGGCCTGCCCGCCGCCTTCCGCGCCTCCGACGCCTTCGCCCTGCTGCCGCCCGCCGGCACGCTGCCGCGCGCCGCGCTCGATCCCGTCGCCGGCAGCCAGCTCTTCTTCGGCGAGACGGCGGAGGTCTGGGTGACGCCGGTCCGCGCCGACGAGGTGGCGGCGCTGCAGGAGGAGAGCCTGGCCTATGGCCCGCTCGACCTCGGCAGCGGCGAGCCCTTCGAGGTGGTGGTGCTGGCGCCGCTGGCCCCCGCCGATTTCGCGCAATTCGGCCGGGCGCTGCAGCAGCCGCGCGCCGATGCGCCGGCGGCGGCGCAGGCCTCCCCCTTCCGCTGGCCCGACCGCATCGGCCTGCCGCGCATCGACCCGCTGCGGCTGCGCCTGCTGCCGCAGCCGGGCGCCGCGCTGGACACCGATGCCGAGACCTGGAAGGCGATCTGGGAGAAGGTGCCGGACCGCCTGCCCTATATCCGCCGGCCGGCGCATGCCGGCGCCACCGGCGTGACCGCGGTGATGCTGGCCAGCGGCTTCACCCTGCCGCCGCCGCCCGACCCGGAAGCGCAGCCGGAAATCCAGCAGCTGCGGGCCGCGCTGGACCAGGCGCGGCAGGAACTGGAGGCGCAGACGCAGGCCATCGCGGCGGCGGAGCAGGCGAAGGCGGCGGCGGAGGCCGCGGCGCAGGCGGCGGCGACGCAGGCCGCCGCTGCGCAGGCCAGGGCGGCGCAGGCCGAGGCAGGCCGGCAGGGCGTGCTGGCGGAGCGCGACCGTGCGCTCGCCGACCTGCGGCAATCCCAGGCCGACCTCGCCGCCTGCGGCAACCGCACCGGCCTGCGCGACGACCTCATCGACCAGCTGCGGCGCAAGCTGGTGAAGGTGAAGCAGCCGCCCTTCCCCTGGCCGCCGGGCTGGCCGGACGACCCCGAGCTTCGGCGGAAGGCGCTGGAGGACGTGGACGGGCTGATCCTGGAACGCGACCAGTCGCTGGCCGGGTTCGAGACCGAGGTGGCGACGCTGCGGGGCGACCTCGCCGGCATCACCGCGGCGCGCGACAGCCTCTCCACCCGCGTCGGGCAGCTCGATGCCCAGCTGGCCGCGGTGACGCAGGACCGCGACGGCGTCGCCACCCGCATCGGCCAGCTCGACGCCCAGCTTGCCGCCGTCACCCGCGACCGGGACGGCTTCGCCGCGCGCATCGCCCAGCTCGAGCCGCAGCTTGCGACCGTGACGCGGGACCGCGACGGCTTCGCCGCGCGCATCGCCCAGCTGGAGCCGCAGGTGGCCACGCTGACGCGCGACCGCGACGGGCTCGCCGCGCAGGTCGGCCAGGTAAATGCGCAGCTTGCCGCCATCACCCAGCAGCGGGACGGGCTGTCGGGCCAGGTCAACCAGCTCAACACCCAGCTTGGGCAACTCAACGCCCAGCTCGGCGCCACCGCGCAGCAGCGGGACGATGCCAATGCCCGGCTCGGCCAGGCCAATTCCCAGCTGGCCACCATGACCCAGCAGCGCGACGGGCTGGCCACGCAGGTGACCCAGCTCAACACCCAGCTCGGCCAGGCGTCCAGCCAGGTCGCGTCGGTGACGCAGCAGCGGGACACGCTGGCGGCCCAGGCCAACCAGCTCACCTCGCAGCTCGCCGCCGCCACCCAGCAGCGGGACAGCGCCGTCAGCCAGGCCGGCCAGCTCGACACCCAGCTGACCCAGCTGCGCGGCCAGCTCGCCACCGCCACCCAGCAGCGGGACGGCTTCTCCGCCCAGCTCGGCCAGCTCACCTCCCAGCTGGCGACCGCCACGCAGCAGCGGGACAGCTTCTCCGCCCAGGTGAACCAGCTCACCACCCAGGTCGGGCAGCTGCGCGGCCAGCTGACCGCCGCGACGCAGCAGCGCGACGCCTTCTCGGCGCAGGTCGGGCAGCTCAACACCCAGCTCGCCAGCGTCACGCAGCAGCGGGACGGCTTCTCCACCCAGGTCAACCAGCTCAACACCCAGGTCGCCACGCTGTCCGCCACGCGGGACACGCTGCAGCGGCAGGTGGCGGAGTCCACCGCCATCCTGCGGTCCGGCGTCGCGCCGGACCTGGCGCTGCAGCGGCTGAACCGGACCCTCGGCCGATGAGCCCGCCGCGCCCTGGAGCAGCGCCATGACGCCGGTCCGCCTGCCGCCGGTGGATCCCGACGCCGACCCGCCGAAGCGGCTGAACCTCGTCCCGCACCGCCATCTCGGCCAAGCGGAATTCGGCATCCGCGACCGCTACCTGGGCCAGCGGCTGGATGCGCTGGCGGCCGGCGCGCCGGAGGGCGTGGTGGCGGGCCTGGATCTCTCGCCCGCCGCCTTCGACGCCACCGGCGGCGGCGCAGCACCGGACCGGCTGCTGCTGCGGCCCGGCATCGCCGTGCTGGGCGGGCGGCGCGTGCTGCGGCTCAGCGCGCCGCTCTCCCTCGGCCTGGCCGACCTCGTGCCCAGGGTGGCCGGCGCGCCGGCGATCGAGGACGGCGTCTACCTGCTGGTGCTGCGCCTGGCGGAAGCGGAGACGGTCTGGGGCCCGGCCGACCGGCCCGATGCGCGCGAGGAAGGCGACCCGCTGCGCGACGAGCGGCGGGACAGCCTGGTGGAGGCGCGGCTCTCCCCCCGTCTCGCGCTGCTCCCGGGGGGCGGCTCGGGCCTTCCCCGCGACGAGCCGGTGGCGCCCCCGCCCGGCGACCTTCCGCCCGACCAGCCGCCGCCGCCGCGCTTCGACGGCGTCGCGGCGGACCGCTTCGCCAATCTCCGCGCCGCCGCGCTGGTGGGCGGCAACGGCATGGCGGCGGATGGCGCGGTGCCGCTGGCGCTGGTCGCGGTGCAGGCAGGCGCCATCCGCTGGCTTAACCAGGCGGCGGGACGCTGGGAGGCGGCGGCGGATGCCGGCGCCCGGCTGCTGGCGGCGCAGGTGCACGATGCGCTGGCGCGGGCGGTAGCGGCCGACCCGCAGATGCCGGAGGCGCGCCAGAAGGCGCTGCGGCTGCGCCTGCCGCGGCTGCCGGCGGCAGGGCAATTGCCCGCCCTGCTGCTGCAGGACCCGGCCGGGGTGAGGCCGGCCTGCCCGCTCTTCCCGCCCAGCCTCGATGTCGGCATGGCGCCGCTGCCGGCCGGCGCCGTGCCGGCGGTGCTGCGGCAGGGGCTGCGGCGGGCGCCGCTCGACCTCTCCGGCGACACGGCGGATGCCGTCACCCTGCTGCCGGTCGTGGCGGACCGTGACTGGCGGCCGGACCTGGCCGACCGGCCGCGGCCGGACCTGCGGCTGCTGGAGCAGCTCTTCGCTGCCTTCCACCAGGCCCGGCGGGACTGGCGCGACCGGGCGCTGGCGCATGCCGCGGTGTTCAACGGCGTGGCGCCGATGCAGGACGGGCTGCGCCGCCGCCTCGGCGCCGCGCTCGCCCTGGCCGCCGACCCGCGGCCGGATGGGCCGCGGGCGGCGCTGGATGCCGCCGGCGGGCCCTCGACCAAGACCGACGAAGGGTTCGACGCCGCCATCGACGCCCTGGCCGACCAGCCCGGCTTCGAGGCCTGGGCGGCGCCGCGGCTGGCGGCGCTGGACCAGGTGGCGGCGCAGCAGGCGCTGGCCGCCCGCCTCGCCGCCCGCGGCCAGGCGCCGGAGGACCCGCCGG
>NZ_SMOA01000282.1 GCF_004353985.1 Paracraurococcus ruber
CGGCGGAGCCCTGGACGGCGGCGCCGGTGCCGTGGGTGGCGGAGCCGGCGCGCCGCGCGCCCGCCTGCTTCGCCCGGCGCAGCTTCATCACCGGCTGGGACCTCGCGCCCCGCCGCTGAGCCATGGCGCTGGACAGTGCCGGGCGGCATCGCTATACGCCGCCCTCCCTCGCGCGCCGGTGCCTGTGTGGGCATGCCCGGCCGCGTTCCCGCGCCTTCCCCTCGGGGACGGCGCCCCCGACCGCAGGAGGTCCGAAATGCCCAAGATGAAGACGAAGTCTTCGGTGAAGAAGCGCTTCAAGACCACCGCCACCGGCAAGGTGCTGGCTGGCCCGGGGAAGAAGCGCCACATGCTCCGCAACCGCTCCGCCAAGGTGAAGCGGCAGAACACCGGCACCCAGGTGCTGCGCCACCAGGACGGCCTGACCGTCATGCAGTGGGCGCCCTACGGGCTGGTCCGGTAAGCGGGGAGACTGAACCATGGCACGTGTGAAGCGCGGCGTTACCGCACACGCCCGTCACAAGAAGGTCCTCAAGCTCGCCAAGGGATATGTCGGCCGGTCCTCCACCAGCTACCGGATCGCGCTGCAGCGGGTCGAGAAGGCGCTGCAATACGCCTATCGCGACCGCCGCAACAAGAAGCGCGACTTCCGCGGCCTGTGGATCCAGCGGATCAATGCCGCCACCCGCGAACACGGGATGACCTATTCCCAGTTCATCGCCGGCATGAAGGCGGCCGGCATCGTGCTGGACCGCAAGGTGATGGCGGCCATCGCCTTCGACGACCCGGCGAGCTTCGCGGCGCTGGTCGAGAAGGCCCGCGCTGCCCGCCCGGCGGCCAAGGCCGCCGCCTGACGCTTCCCGCACCGGGACGTCCGATGCAGACAGGGGCCGCTCCCGGCAGGGTGCGGCCCTTTGCTTATCCGGGACCGAGGAACCATGAGCGACACGACCCCGTCGGGTGACGACCTCGCCGCGCTGGAGGCGGAGACCGCCGCCGCGCTGGACGCCGCCGCCGACCTGCGCGCCTGGGACGCGGTGCGCGTCGGCACCCTGGGCAAGAGCGGAAGGCTGACCGCGCTGCTGAAGGAACTCGGCAAGGTCCCGGCGGAGCAGCGGAAGGACCGCGGCGCGGCGCTGAAC
The DNA here is from genome assembly GCF_004353985.1 of Paracraurococcus ruber. Taxonomy (GTDB): domain Bacteria; phylum Pseudomonadota; class Alphaproteobacteria; order Acetobacterales; family Acetobacteraceae; genus Paracraurococcus; species Paracraurococcus ruber. The sequence continues at coordinate 1,143 of NZ_SMOA01000282.1, forward strand.
CGGCTGAAGCAGGTGCTGGAAGGCCGGATCGAGTCCCGCCGGGCGGCGCTGGAGGATGCGGCGCTGGAAGCCCGCCTGGCGGCGGAGCGGCTGGACGTCACCCTGCCGCCCCGCCCGCACCCGCCGGCGGGGCCGGAGGCGGGCGGCATCCACCCCATCAGCCGGACGATCGAGGAACTGGTCGCGCTGTTCGGCGCCCAGGGCTTCAGCGTGGCGGAGGGGCCGGATATCGAGAGCGACTGGCTGAATTTCTCCGCGCTCAACATCCCGGAACACCACCCGGCGCGGCAGGACCACGACACCTTCTACCTGCCCGCCCCGCCCGGCGCGAACGCGCGGCGGCCGGTGCTGCGCACCCATACCTCCCCGGTGCAGGCGCGGACCATGCTGACCCAGGCGCCGCCGATCCGCGTCATCTGCCCCGGCCGCACCTGGCGCGCCGACCACGACGCCACGCATTCCCCCATGTTCCACCAGGTGGAAGGGCTGGTGATCGACCGCGGCATCACCCTCGGCCATCTCAAGGGCTGCCTGATCGACTTCCTGCGCGCCTTCTTCGGCATCGGCGACCTGCCGGTACGCTTCCGCGCCAGCTACTTCCCCTTCACCGAGCCCAGCATGGAGGTGGATATCGGCTGGAACCGCAGGACGGGCGAGTTGGGCAAAGGCGGCGACTGGCTGGAGATCCTCGGCAGCGGCATGGTGCATCCGCGCGTGCTGGCCAATTGCGGGATCGACCCGCGGGAATGGCAGGGCTTCGCCTTCGGCATGGGGATCGAGCGCATCACCATGCTGAAGCACGGCATGCCCGACCTGCGGCCCTTCTACGAAAGCGACATGCGCTGGCTGCGCCACTGGGCCGCCGACCCGCTCTCGCCCCCGTCGCTGGCGGAGGGCGTATGATGCGGCCCGGTCACGGGCCGAGCGCCCGAATGGGCGCCGCGCGAAGTCGCGCGAAAGCCAAGGCCGCGGATGCGGCCGCCCGGCGTTTGAGGGCATAGATCGATGAAATTCACCCTCTCCTGGCTGAAGGCGCATCTCGAGACGGAGGCGCCGCTCGACGACATCCTCGCCGCGCTCAACCGCATCGGCCTGGAGGTCGAAGGCGTGGAGGATCGCGGCGCCGCGCTCGCCGGCTTCCGCATCGCCCATGTGGTGGAGGCGGTGCAGCACCCGAATGCCGACCGCCTGCGGGCGCTGAAGGTCGACCCGGGCGACGGCACCCTCCTGTCCGTGGTCTGCGGCGCGCCCAATGCGCGCGCCGGGATGAAGGGCGTGCTGGCGCTGCCCGGCGCCTTCATCCCCGGCACCGGCATCACCCTGAAGAAGGGCGAGATCCGCGGCGTGGCGTCGGAGGCGATGATGCTCTCGGCGCGCGAGATGGGCCTGGGCGACGACCACTCCGGTATCGTCGACCTGCCGGCGGATGCGCCGCTCGGCGAGAGCTATGTCAGATATGCCGGCCTCGACGACCCGATCGTCGAGATCAGCGTCACGCCCAACCGCGGCGACGCGCTCTCGGTGCAGGGCATCGCACGCGACCTGGCCGCCGCCGGCCTCGGGCGCCTTAAGCCGCTGGTCGAGCCCAAGATCGACAGCGTCTACCCCTCGCCGCTGCGCTGGGAGATCGCCGACAGCCGCGCCTGCGACTACGTCCTCGGCCGCGCCATCCGCGGCGTGAAGAACGGCCCCTCGCCAAAATGGCTGCAGGATTTGCTGACCGCCATCGGCCTGCGCCCGATCAACGCGCTGGTGGACGTGACCAACCTCTACACCTACGGCCTCGGCCGGCCGCTGCATGTCTTCGACGTGGCGAAGGTGAAGGGCAACACGCTGACCATGCGCATGGCCCGGCCGGGCGAGAGCCTGCTGGCGCTGAACGGCAAGACCTACGCCCTGACGGAGGAGGACGGCATCATCGCCGATGCCGCGGGGCCGGAGGCGCTGGGCGGCATCATCGGCGGCGAGCATTCCGGCTGCGACGAGACCACCACCGAGGTCTTCATCGAATGCGCGCTGTTCGACCCCGTCCGCATCGCGCGCTCGGGCCGGCGGCATGATGTCCGCACCGATGCACGGGCGCGGTTCGAGCGCGGGGTGGACCCGGCGCTGCCGGCGCATGCCCTCGACCTCGCCACCTGGACGATGCAGGAATTGTGCGGCGGCGAGGCGAGCGCGGTGGTGAGCGCCGGCACGCCGCCGGCCTGGCAGCGCAGCGCCAGGCTGCGCTTCGAACGCCTCGCCGGCCTCGGCGGCGCCGAGGTGCCGCCCGACGACGCCGTGGGCATCCTGGAACGCCTGGGCTTCGCCGTGCAGGCGCGCGACGCGGCCGGCGTGACGGTCGCGGTGCCGTCCTGGCGCAACGACATCGCGGCGCCGATCCACCTGGACCAAGACGCGTCCCTGCCGGAGGCCCGCGCCCGCGCCGCGGCGGAGGGCTGCGCCGCGACCGAGGCGGAGGCCGACCTGGTGGAGGAGGTGCTGCGGATCCGCGGCCTCGACACCGTCCCGCCGGTCTCGCTGCCCGTCGCCGGCATCGTCCCGCCGCCCTCCCTCACCCCGAAGCAGGCGCGCGCGGCGCTGGCGCGGCGCGTGCTGGCGGCGCGCGGCATGCTGGACTGCGTGAGCTTCGGCTTCCTGGAGCAGAAGTCGGCCGCGCTGTTCGGCGACACGCCTGAGCTTCTGCGGCTGGCGAACCCGATCGCCGCCGATCTCGACCAGATGCGGCCGACGCCGGTCGCCAGCCTGCTGTTGGCGGCGGCGCGCAACGCGGCGCGCGGCTGGCCGGATGTGGCGTTGGCCGAGCTTGGCGCCGCCTACCGCGACCCCTCGCCGGAGGGGCAGGTGGCGGTGGCGGCCGGCATCCGCGCCGGCCATACGCCGCGGCACTGGGCGGAACCCGCCCGCGCGGTGGACGCCATGGATGCCAAGGGCGATGCCCTGGCGGTGCTGCAGGCGCTGGGCGTGCCGATGGCCGCGGTGACCGTCACCACCGACGCGCCGGGCTTCTACCACCCCGGCCGCAGCGGCGTGCTGCGCCAGGGGCCGAAGACGGTGCTCGCCACCTTCGGGGAGATCCACCCGAAGGTGCGCGCCGCGCTCGACCTTGCCGGGCCGGCGGTCGGCTTCGAGGTCTTCCTCGATGCCATCCCCGAGCCGAAGCGGCGGAAGAAGGGTGCCCCGGACCTGCCCGCCTTCCAGCCGCTGCGGCGCGACTTCGCCTTCCTGGTGGATGCCGGCATCGCCGCCGAGCAGGTGCTGCGCGCCGCCCGCGGCGCCGACAAGGCGCTGGTGGCGGATGTCGCGCTGTTCGATCGCTATGCCGGCGACAAGCTGCCGGCGGGAAAGGTCAGCCTCGCCATCCAGGTGACGTTGCAGCCACGCGAGGCGACGCTGACCGACGCGCAGATCGAGGCGGTGGCCGAGAGGATCGTGGCCGCGGTTGCGAAGGCAACCGGCGCCACGCTGCGGGCGTGAACAGAGGCTCAGAGAAATAGAAGGGGGGGCGCGGGGGGAATACCGTCCCCCCGACTCTTCAGGGTGTGTGGTGGATCATGCGGGCGGCTTCACGCGGAACGGCATCCGGCGCGGCCTGAAGGCCGCCATGGCCATCACGCTCGGCCTGTCGCCCTTCGGCCTGGTGGTGGGGATGACTTCCGACCAGGTCGGGCTCTCCCTGCTCGAGACCCTGCTGATGAGCGGGCTGGTCTTCGCCGGCACGTCGCAGCTTGTCGCGTTGCAGCTCTGGTCCGACCCGGCCCCCGTGCTGGGCGCGACGCTGGCCTGCCTGGTGATCAACCTGCGCCTGCTGCCGATGGGCGCGGCGCTGGCGCCGGTGCTGGACCGGACGCGGGGCCTGCGGCTGTGGGGCACGCTGGCGCTGCTGGTGGACAATGCCTTCGCGCTCGCCATCGCCGAACTGCGGGCGGGCCGGCGCGATGTCGGCTTCCTGTTCGGCGCGGGCTTCGGCATGTGGCTGAACTGGATGGCGATGTGCGCGGTGGGCCATCTGTTCGGCAATGCGCTGCGCCTGCCGGCGGCGCATCCGGTGTTCTTCGCCTCCACCGCGGCGGTGCTCGCCATCCTCGTGCAGCTCTGGCGCGGGCGGGCGGATCTGCAGCCCTGGATCCTGGCCGGGGCGGTGGCGCTGGCAGTGCAGGGGGCGGGGCTGGGCGCACCCTGGCCGGTGCTGGCCGGGGCCTTCGCCGGCGCCGGCTTCGGTGCCTGGCGGGACGGCAGGCGTCAGGCATGACCCTGCGCTGGGATGTCCTGGCCGCCATCATCGGCATGGCGCTGGCGAGCTATCTCTGCCGTGCCGGCGGCTATGCCGTGCTGCGCGTGATCCGGCCGCCCCCCTTCGTCCAGGGGATGCTGCAGCACCTGCCGGGCTGCATCTTCGTCGCCTTCCTGGCGCCGGCACTGGCCGCGGCGGGTTGGCCGGCCATGGCGGCGGGCGCGGTGGTGCTGCTGGTGCAGGCCGCCTTGCGGCGCCTGGCGCTGTCCATCCTCGCCGGTGTCGCCGCGCTGTGGCTGCTGCGGCTGGCGGGGCTTGGATAGGCCGGGCAAGAAAGATGCGCCGCGCGACCAAGGCCGCGCGGCGCCGTCCTGGCCTGGGGCGTCAGCCCTGCTTCAGGTGCTGCAGCAGCTTCTCGGTCGCCGCGGCCTTGTCGGTGCGGTCGATGGCGGCCAGTTCCGCCGCCAGCCGGTCCATCGCCTGTTCGTAGATCTGCCGTTCGGAGAAGGACTGGTCCGGCTGCCCGGCATTGCGGTGCAGGTCGCGCACCACCTCGGCGATCTGCACGGGATCGCCCGAGTTGATCTTCGCCTCGTATTCCTGGGCGCGGCGCGACCACATGGTCCGCTTGATCCGGGCCTTGCCCTTCAGGGTATCCAGAGCCTCCGTCATCGCCCCGTCGGTGGCGAGCTTGCGCAGCCCCGAGGAGGCCGCCTTGTTGACCGGCACGCGCAGCGTCATCCGGTTCTCGTCGAAGGTCACCACGATGACCTGGAGTGAGTGTCCCGCGGCGGACATCGTCTCGATGCCCTGAACGGTCCCGACCCCATGGGTCGGGTAGACGACATGGTCGCCGGTCTTGAATTCCACTGGCTTTGCAGGCTGTCTCGGAGGAGGTGAGGGAGGTCCCTCCCGCCGTGCCGGGGCGCCGGGGGCGCTGACGGGCGGGATGGGGGCGGGCACGACGAGCGGCGCCTGCGCCTCGGCCAGGCCGGGCTGGGCGGATACGGTCGGCGCGGGGCTGGCCGGCTTCGCGGCGATGATGGAATGGCCGGATTCGGCAATGCGGCCGGTCGGCGCCACAGGCGGCCGCGTCGCGGTGGCCCGGGCCGGCAGCGGGCGGGGCGCGGCCGGGTTCGGCGGCGCCGGCATCGCCGCGGGCTT
>NZ_SMOA01000283.1 GCF_004353985.1 Paracraurococcus ruber
GGCGCTGGCGCCCTGGCCGGCGCGGCTGGCCGGGCTGGCGGCGGGGCTGCTGGCCTGGTGGCTGGGGCGCGGGCGGCTGCTCCCGGCGCTGCTGGCCGGGCTGGCGGCGCTGGCCCTGGCGCGGGCGGCGCTGTAGCAGCGGCCGGACTGAGGCCGGTCCAGGGGTCGCCCGGCCCCTGGTGGGGGGGGAGTTCGAGCGGGGCGAAGCCCCTCTCGATGCCCCGCTACAGCAGCCCGAGCGCCTGCAACTCGCGCCGAAGCCCGCTCGGCAGCGCCTCGATCCCCTCGGCCGCCATGCTTTCCGTCACGTCCGGGGGCGCCGCCGCCGGCTCCAGGTAGCGCCAGCCCTGGAAGGGCTTGGTCGGCCGCGCCGCGACCGGGACGAGCACGGGGTCCAGCACCAGCCCGGCGCAGGCGCTGCCGTCGTCCCAGGTCTCCTCGCGGATGTCGAGGATGCGCTGGCGCACCTGCAGGAAGCCGGCCACCACCCAGTAGATGCTGCCGCCGGCCAGGATCTCCGCCGCGCGCTTCGGCATCATCCGGGTCTGGTGCCGCAGCGGCGGCTCGGCGATCGCCCGCCGGGCCTGGATCTCCCGCAGCTGGCCCACATCCTTCGGGCCGACCGAAAGCTTGATAAGGTGAAGCACGCCTTCGCATGTGCCCCCGGCCGGCCGCCTGCGCAACCGATTCCGCCGCTGCGGCTTGACCCGCCGCGCGGCCCGCCGGCAGGCTTCCCGCCGCTACTGAACGACAGGAGACGTCCATGCGCCTCGGCCAAGGCGGGACCGCGGGTCCCGGCACGCGGCTGCGCGCCATGCTGGCCACGCGCCGGCCGCTGGTGCTGCCCGGCTGCTACAACGCGCTGACCGCCCGCATCCTGGAATCGGCGGGGCATGAGGCGCTGTACATGACCGGCTACGGCACCTCGCTCTCGCTGCTCGGCCTGCCGGATGCCGGGCTGATCACCCTGACCGAGATGGCGCTGAACGCCAGGCTGATCGCCTCGGCGGTGCGCGCGCCGGTGATCGCCGATGCCGATACCGGCTTCGGCAATGCGGTGAACATGGTCCGCACGGTGGAGGAGTATATCCGCGCCGGCCTGGCGGGCATGCATGTCGAGGACCAGGTGGCCCCGAAGCGCTGCGGCCATGTCGCGGGGCGGGAGGTGATCGGGCGGGAGGAGGCGGTCGGCAAGATACGGGCGGCGGATGCCACGCGGCGCAACCTCGACCCCGACTTCCTCCTGATCGCCCGCACCGATGCCCGCGGCGCGCATGGGGGGAGCCTCGACGAGGCGATCGCCCGCGCCAACCTGTTCCTCGAGGCCGGCGCCGACCTGGCCTTCGTGGAGGGCCCCGCCAGCAAGGCGGAAATCGGAGAAATCTGCCGCCGGGTGAACGGCCCCGTGCTCTACAACCAGACCGGCATCTCGCCGCGGCTGGGCGAGGCCGAGATGGCGGAGCTCGGCATCGCCATCACCATCCTGCCCGGCGCAGTGCTGCGGCAGACCATCATGGCGGTGCACGACCTGGCGGTGGCGCTGAAGGAGCAGGGCGCCCTGGCCGAGGCCGAGGTGGATGCGCGGACGAAGACGCATCCGCGCGGGAATGTGCACCTGTTCGCCGGCTTCGACCGCATCCGCGCGCTGGAGGCCGAGTTCATGCCGGCCGAGTCGCAGGAGAAGTACCAGGGCACGCTCGGCCACATGCCGGAGGCGAAGGGCTGAAGGGCGGCTGGGCCCGCGCCCTGCCCCCCGCCGAGGGCACCATCCCCGCCCCCGCCGGGCCGCCGAACGGCCCGGTTGGACCCGCCGGGCCGGGCGCGGCGGCCGCCCTCCCCGCCTCCGGCCGGCGGGGATAGGCTGCCGGCGACCCCGCGCCGGAGATCGCCCATGCCACGCCGCCTCGTCCTTGCCGCCGCCCAGCTCGGCCCCATCCAGCGCGCCGAGGGGCGGGAGGTGGCGGTCGGCCGCATGGTCCGGCTGCTGGAGCTGGCGCATCGCCGCGGCGCCGAGGTGGTGGTCTTCCCCGAGCTCGCGCTCACCACCTTCTTCCCGCGCTGGTACGAAGACGACCTGGCCGCGGCGGACCACTGGTACGAGTCCGCCATGCCGTCCAACGCCACCGCCCCGCTGTTCGAGGCGGCGCGGCGCCACGGCATCGGCTTCCATCTCGGCTATGCGGAGAAGACGCCGGATGGCCGGCGCTTCAACACCGCCATCTATGTGCATCCCTCGGGGCAGGTGGCGCTGAAATACCGCAAGGTCCATCTGCCGGGCCATGCCGAGCACGACCCGCAGCGGCGGGTGCAGCACCTGGAGAAGCGGTATTTCGAGGTCGGCGACCTCGGCTTCCCGGTGGTCCGCGCGCCCGTTGGCGGGAACGACGTGAATATCGGCATGCTGATCTGCAACGACCGCCGCTGGCCGGAAGCCTGGCGCGTGCTGGGGATGCAGCAGGTCGAGCTGGTCATGCTCGGCTACAACACGCCCAGCCTGAACATGGCGAATCGCGGCTTCGAGGCGCATCACCTGCGGGTCTTCCACAGCCATCTCAGCGTGCAGGCCGGCTGCTACCAGAATGCCTGCTTCGCCGCCGCCGTCGCCAAGGCGGGCACGGAGGACGGGCACGAGCTGTTCGGCCATTCGATCATCGTCAACCCGCAGGGGGAGATCATGGCCCAGGCGACCTCCTGGGAGGACGAGCTGATCATCGCTGATTGCGACCTGGAGATGTGCCGGCTGGGGCGGGAGACGATCTTCGACTTCGCCGCGCATCGCCGGCCCGACGCCTATGGCCCGATCACCGCGCGCGCCGGCAGCCAGCCGCCGCCCGCCTGGACCGCGGCCGCGGGCTGACGCGGCGCGGCGCGGCCGCCGGACATTCTCCGGCAAGGTGGCGCGCCGCACGCCGCGCGGGATGCCGCCGCGGCAACGATGATCTCAACCGATGCGCGAGAGGGTAAGAAACGGGCAGCGAAAGGTTGTGAGAACCGCTCAGGCTCGCGACGCATGTGAGCCCCTTCTCAGGAGGCCCGGCCTATGGGTGATTACGCATCGGTCATTGGGGGCAACGGCGACCCCCATGACATCTACGACCAGAGCCTCAAGGACCTGGACGTCTACTACAGCATCGTCTCCGGCGGCGTGTCGCTGAACCTGTCGAATTTCACCGGCAACAACGTCTTCGACACCAGCGCCAACACCCATGGCGTGGAAATCCTGTCCGGCACCGGCGACGACTACATGCTGGGCGGCCGCAGCGACGATACCTTCGCGGGCGGCGCCGGCGCCGACACCCTGTCCGGCGAGCGGGGCGACGACATCCTGTCGGGCGGCGCGGGCACCGACGAGATCCATGGCGGCGCCGGCGACGACAGCATCGATGGCGGCCGGGGCGACGACAGCCTGTACGGCGATGCCGGCGACGACGAGATCCACGGCGGCGCGGGCGACGACCTGGTCCGGGGCGGCAACGGCGACGACACCATCTTCGGTGACGCGGGCGACGACAACCTGCTGGGCGGCGCCGGCGACGACGAGATCCATGGCGGCAATGGCAACGACTATGTCGGCGGCGCCTTCGGCGACGACCTGCTCTACGGCGACCGGGGCGACGACACCATGGATGGCGGCGCCGGCGCCGATACCCTGGTGGGCGGCATCGGCAACGACGTCTTCGTCTTCGAGAGCCGCTTCGGCGACGACGTGATCGAGGACTTCACCGGCGGCAAGGACCAGATCTGGCTCTTCGCCAACATCAACAATTCGGGCATCGCCAACGCCAATGACGTCAAGCAGTATGTCAGCGGCAATGCCGGCCAGACCGTGATCACCATCGGCGACGACAGCATCACGCTGGACGGCGTCGGCAAGGACGACTTCCTGCAGCACATCACCCAGTGGGTGAAGATCATCTGATCGCCGCGGCATGGCTGCTGCATCCATGCCGACCGGCCGGACGGGCACCGCGGCCCTGGCCGCCCCGCCAGGCGGCGCGGCGCGGGCCGCCCGGCGATTGAGGGGCCGTTGATCGGTCACGACCGATGGCTGTCCGGACGACGCGCCAGGACGACGCGGCCAAGTCGGCGCGGACAGGACGACGCGGGCGGCAGAAGGCCCCCGCCCCGCCCGCAACCGCCGGCCCCGCCGGGCGCTGCCTGCGGGATGGCGCCGCCCCGGCGCCCCCTGCCCGCAGGACCGCCACCCGCATGCGCCGCCGCCACCTCCTCCCGCTAATTCCCGCCTGCCTGCTGCCGCTGCCCGCCCTGGCCGAGACGCCGGCCGAGCGCGCATCCCGCGAACTGCGCCAGGACCTCAACCGGGACCGCGCCCGCGAGGCCGGCGGCCCGGAAGGCCCGCTGCCGCGCGAAACCTCCCCCGGTGCCGTGGCGATCGAGACCGACCGCCGGTCCCTGCAGCCCGATATCGGCCGGCCCGAGGAGGCCGGCGCCCCGGTGACCGCGCCCGAGCGCGGCTTCAACGCCGGCGGCAACACCCAGCGCTGACCGGGCGCGGCGGCGGCCGCGCTTCAGCCCGCCCTTCGGCCCATGCCTCAGCCCGTGCCTCAGCCCGCTGGCAGCGCCGCCAGCAGCGCCATGGCGCCGGCCGCCCGGCAGGGCTCGATGACCGGGATGCCCGCCGCATCCTCGGCCGCCGCCACATGCCCCGCCATGCCGGTGCAGCCCAGCACGATCGCCCCGGCGCCGGTCGCCGCCAGGCTGCGCGCCGCGGCGGCGATGCGGCCGCGCGGCGCCGCCGGGTCGGTCAGCACGTCCATCGGCAGGTCCAGCGCCTGCCAGCCGGCCAGCCGCGATTCGAGGCCCATGGACTGCAGCGCCCGGCGCTGCCGCGCCTCGCTGGCGGCGACGAAGCCGATGACGGCGAAGCGCTCCGCCCGCGCCGCCGCCGCCGCGACGGCGCAGCGGAACATGCCCAGCACCGGGCGCGGGGTCGCCGCCCGCACCGCCTCCAGCCCCGGGTCGGAGACGCAGGCGATGACATAGGCGGCGGCCGGCTCCCGCTCCACCAGCCGGCAGAGCGGCAGGGCGACCGAATGCCAGTCCTCCCAGCTGGCGATGGCCGGCGGGCCCTCCGGCAGCTGCGTCACCGCGAAGGCCAGGCCCGGCGGGGCGCCGAGCGGCGCCAGGGCGGTGGCGATGCCGCGCGTGCAGGCCGCGGAGGAGTTGGGGTTGATCACCAGGATGCGGCGGGACATGGCGCAGCCTTTCCCGGCCGGGGCGGGATCTGCAAGCCCCGTCCGGAACGCCGCGCGGCCCGTCGCGCTTGATCGGCGGCGGGGACCGGGCCGATATTGCACCGCAAAACCCGGCCCGGCGGGATGCCCCGCCCACGGCCCGGCGCGATCGCCCTGCCGCGCTCGCCAACCACAGACACGGGCGGGGCGGCCATGCCGCCGCCCCGGCCCAGGAGAACCGCCATGCGCTGGACGCCCGAGAGCGCCGCCCCCGCCGCCGCGGCGGCCGAGGCCGGGGGCTTCGCCCTGCCCGCGCCGCCCCTCTGGACCGCGCTCGGCCGCGGCCTGCGCAACCGCTGCCCCTTCTGCGGCGAGGGCAAGGTCTTCGCAGGGTACCTGACGGTGGTGCCGGCCTGTTCCAACTGCCGGGCGCCGCTCGGCCTGCTGCGGGCGGATGACGCGCCGCCCTATTTCGTCATCTTCCTGGTCGGCCACCTGCTGGTGCCGCCGGTCTTCTGGGTGGAGAAGGCCTATGCGCCGCCGATGTGGCTGCACATGGTCGTCTGGTTGCCGCTGTTCGCGATCGCCTGCACACTGCTGCTTCGGCCGATCAAGGGTGCCGTGGTGGGGTGGATGAGCACGCTGGGCTTCGTCGCGGCGGCGCAGGATGAGGCACGGGGCGAGGCGCGGGTCGCCGCCGCCGGGCCGGATGCCGTGGCCGGGCGACCGCATGCCTGACCGTGCGCGGCAGGCCGCCATGGCGCCGGCAGACCCGGCGCTGCGGCGGCTGGTCAACCTGGTGCTGCCGGATGCCAGCCCGCTGCCCTCGTCCTATGCCGAGGCGGATCGGCGCCAGGCGGTGGCCGACCTGCTGACCGAGAACCGCTTCGACCCGGTGGGCGTGCCCGGCGGGCCCTTCGCCCTGCTGCTCTGCGTCCGCGACGGCCGGCTGGTCTTCGACATCCGCGACGGCGCCGATGTCCCGGTGCGGGCGGTGGCCCTGGCGCTGGGCCCCTTCCGTCGGCTGATCAAGGACTACCACATGATCGTGGAGAGCCATGAGCAGGCGGTGGCCGAGGGCGGGCACGAGGCGCGGATCCAGGCGATCGACATGGGCCGGCGCGGCCTGCACAACGAGGGCGCCGACCTGCTGATGCAGCGGCTGGAGGGCCGGATCGCGCTGGATTTCGAGACGGCGCGGCGGCTCTTCACCCTGGTCTGCGCGCTGCACCAGCGGATCTGACGGCGGCGGCCGGCGCCGCTCGCCGCCGGCGGATGGCGACCCTGCCGGCAGCCGCGGCCTGCCAGGGTCGTCGGCGGGCGGCCAGGCCCCGGCGCGCCG
>NZ_SMOA01000284.1 GCF_004353985.1 Paracraurococcus ruber
GGGCGCGACGGGCAGCGCCGCGCCGACCGTCAGCGCCTGCGGCGCGCCGATGGCGGCGCCCGTCGCGGCGCCGGCGGCATCGCGCCACAGCTCCACCCCGACGATGCCGGCCGGCACTTCCAGCCGCAGCCGGTCGCCCAGCCCGGCATCGCGCCGCGCCAGGACGAAGGACGTGCCGACGCTGGGATGGCCGGCGAAGGGCATCTCCGCGACGCGGTTGAAGATGCGGACGCGGGCGGTGTTCGCGGGATCGGCCGGCGGCAGGACGAAGGTGGTCTCGGAGAGGTTGAGCTCCGCCGCCAGCGCCTGCATCTCGGCGTCCGAGAGGCCGCGCGCATCGGGGAAGACCGCAAGCTGGTTGCCGCCGAAGCGGCGGTCGGTGAAGACATCCAGCGTGACGAAGGAAAAGCGCCGCGTCACGGCGCCGCCACCCGCGCCGGGTCCAGGGTCACGCCATGCTGCAGCGGGCCATGCCCGCGGCCGAGGCCGGGCGCGGCCAGGATGGCGGCGCGGACATAGGCCCGCGCCCGCGCCACCGCGTCGTGCAGCGCCATGCCCTGCGCCAGGCCGGCGGCGATGGCCGAGGCCAGGGTGCAGCCGGTGCCATGGGTGTGCCGCGTCTCGATCCGCGCATCCTCGAAGCGGGTCAGGCCCGCGCGCGTCGCCAGGATGTCCACCAGCCGCTCGCCCGCCAGGTGGCCGCCCTTCAGCAGCACCGCCCGTGGCCCGAGGGCGAGCAGCGCCTCCGCCGCCGCCGGCATCGCCGCGGCATCGGGGATGGCGCGGCCGAGCAGCACCTCGGCCTCCGGCAGGTTGGGGGTGATGATGCTGGCCAGCGGCAGCAGGCGCCGCCGCAGCGTCTCCACCGCATCGGGCTGCAGCAGCGGGTGGCCGCCCTTGGCAACCATGACGGGGTCTGCCACCAGCGGCACGCCCGGCGCCTCGGCGGCGATCTCCTCGCACACCGCCTCGATCGTCGGGACGTCGTGCAGCATGCCGGTCTTCAGCGCATCGGCGCCGATGTCGCGCAGCACCACGCGGATCTGCTGGCGCAGGAAGTCGGTCGGCACCGGCAGCACGCCATGCACGCCGAGGGTGTCCTGCGCGGTCAGGGCGGTGATGGCGGTGGCGGCATAGCCGCCCAGCGCGGTGACGGATTTCAGATCGGCCTGGATGCCGGCGCCGCCGCCGGAATCCGACCCGGCGATGATCAGGACGCGACCCGGGGACGCGGTCACGCCGGCACCTTGGCGCGGGACCGGATGGCCTCGGCCAGCGTCTCCACCGTGTCGTTCACCAGCGCCTCGTCCTCGGCCTCCGCCATCACGCGGATCACGGGCTCGGTGCCGCTAGCGCGGATCAGCACCCGGCCGCGCTCGCCCAGCCGCTCCTCATGCGCCTTGATCTCCCGCTGCACCGACCCGTCCTTCAGCGGGGAGGCGCCCGTGTAGCGGACATTCACCAGCCTCTGCGGCAGTGGGCAGAAGCGGCGGCAGACCTGGCTGGCGGGCCGGCCTTCCTCCACCAGCACCGCCAGCACCTGCAGGGCGGCGATCAGCCCGTCCCCCGTGGTGCCGAAATCGGTCATGATCATGTGGCCGGACTGCTCGCCGCCCAGGTTGCAGCCCATCTCCCGCATCTTCTCGCCGACATAGCGGTCGCCGACGCCGGTGCGCAGCAGGCCGAGGCCGCGGTCCTTCAGGTAGCGCTCGAGCCCCATGTTGGACATCACGGTCGCCACCACATGGCCGCCGCGCAGCCTTTCCTGCGCATGCCAGGACCCGGCGATGAGGGCGAGGATCTGGTCGCCGTCGACGATCGCCCCCGCCTCGTCCACCAGCACCAGCCTGTCGGCATCGCCATCCAGCGCGATGCCGAGATCGGCGCGGCGTTCGCGCACGATGTCGGCCAGCTTGCCCGGCGCGGTGGAGCCTACGCCGTTGTTGATGTTGAAGCCGTCCGGCTGCACGCCGACCGGCACGACCTCGGCGCCCAGTTCCCACAGCACCGTGGGCGCCACCTTGTAGGCGGCGCCATGCGCGCAATCGACGACGATGCGCAGCTTCTCGAGCGTCAGGCCGCGCGGGAAGGACTGCTTCGCCGCCTCGATGTAGCGGCCGGGCGCGTCGTCCATGCGGCTGGCGCGGCCGAGCCGGGCGGGCGGGGCGAGCGCCTTGCTGAGGTCGCCCTCCATCAGCGCCTCGATCTCCGCCTCCTGCCCGTCGGACAGCTTGAGGCCGTCCGGCCCGAACAGCTTGATGCCGTTGTCCTCGTAGGGGTTGTGGGAGGCGCTGATCATCACGCCGAGGTCGGCGCGCAGGCTGCGGGTCAGCAGCGCGATGGCCGGCGTCGGCAGCGGCCCGACCAGCACCACGTCCATCCCGGCGCCGATGAAGCCGGCGGTCAGCGCCGGTTCCAGCATGTAGCCGGAGATGCGGGTGTCCTTGCCGATCACCACCCGGTGCCGGTGGGTGCCGCGGTTGAAGTATCGCCCGGCCGCCTGGCCGAGCCGCAGCGCGGTCGCCGCATCCATGGGCGCCTGGTTGGCGGTGCCGCGGATGCCGTCGGTGCCGAAGAGGCGGCGGGCAGGTGCTGTCATGGCGGTTCCAGTGCGCGGAACAGGGGTGCGTTGGAGTAGCGAAACCCATGCCCCAGGTCCATCAAGCAGACAGGAAATCGGGTGCCCGGGGCGTCTGGCATGTCCGGCGGCCGCGCCAGGCCCATGCCCGAGGCGCGGTGGCTCGCGCCCGGATCCCCTCCGCCCCGACGCGGCTCCCACGTTCCGCCAAGCATGCATGCCGCGGCGGCCGGGTTTCGCCAGGCCGGGGGTCGCATCCGGGCCTTCATCCCTCCCGCGATCCGGTCTGGAACGGATTGCAGAGCGGTTCCACGCCTCCGGGCCTTCAGCCCTCCCGCGATCCAATCTGGGACAGATCGAAGAGCGGTTCCACGCCTCCGCGCCTTCAGCCCTCCCGCGGCCCGCCGTGGCCGCTGGCCGCGGCGCGCCAGACCGCCAGGGCCTGCACCGTCTCCGCCACGTCATGCACCCGCAGGATGGCGGCGCCCTGGCAGACGGCGAAAAGGGCGCCGGCGATGCTCGGCACCACGCGCTGCCCCGCCTCCGGGATGCCAGCGAGGGTGCCGAGGAAGCGCTTGCGCGACAGCCCGACCAGCAGCGGGCAGCCGATGCCGGCCAGCAGCGGCAGGCGTTCCAGCAAGGCCAGGTTGTGCTCGATGGTCTTGCCGAAGCCGATGCCGGGGTCCACGGCGATGCGGTGACGGGGGATGCCCGCCGCCTCCAGCGCCGCCACCCGGTCGCGCAGGAAGCCCGCCACCTCCAGCACCACGTCGTCGTAGCGGGCGGCGGCCTGCATGGTGCGGGGGTCGGTGCCCGGCATGTGCATGATGGCGACCGGCACGCCGGCATCCCGCACCACCGCCACCGCCCCCGGGTCGTGCCGCAGGGCGGTGACGTCGTTGACGATGCGCGCCCCGGCGGCCAGCGCCGCCGCCATGGTGGCGGCATGCCGCGTGTCGACCGAGACGGGGGCGAGCGGCGCCAGCGCCCGCAGCACCGGCAGGATGCGGCGGCATTCCTCCTCGGGCGGGACGGGATCGGCGCCGGGGCGGGTGCTCTCGCCGCCGATGTCGAGGATGTCGGCCCCCGCGGCCAGCATGGCCTCGCCCCGGGCGATGGCGGCGGCGGCGCCGACCCCGTCGCCCGAGAAGCTGTCGGGCGTGACGTTGACGATGCCCATGACCAGCGGCCGGCCGGCGGGCAGGCCGGCGAAGGGCAGCGGTGCCTCGACCAAGGGCGGCAGAAGGTCCTGCCAGTCCGGCGGGATGGCGGCGGCGGGAAGGACGGCCCGCGCCGCGCCGTCCTCGATCAGCCGCGCCAGGGCGAAATGCCGCGGGCCGCCCTGCAGCGGCAGCGTGCCGGGCAGGGGCGCGTCCAGCAGGGCGAGGGGTTCGATCCAGCGCATGCGCGGGCTCCGCGGCTTGCGAGAGGGGCGCTGCCCCTCTCGCGCTCACCCCGCCGGGGCCTCAGGCGAGGCCCCGGACCCCGGCGGGAGTCTTTAACGAAGACGGGGAGACCCCCGCTGGAGGTCTCCCCGTCTTCGTTGAACTCGAGGTTTCCAAACGCCCTTCGGCCTTTGGCGGGCGGTCGAGGGGGGCAGAGCCCCCCTCCTGCGCCTAGGTCGCCGGCGCTGGCCCCGGATTCAGCCCGCCACTCGGGCGCGGCGCGCGGCCGCTGGTCGGCACGCTGCCGCGGCCGGTCGGAACCGGCTCGTCCGGACGGTTGCGCACCACCGGCTCGCCGCGGATCACCAGGCGGATCTCGTCGCCCGAGAGCGTCTCATGCTCCAGCAGGCCCTTCGCCAGCAGGTGCAGCTCGTCGATGTTCTCGCTCAGCAGCT
This sequence comes from Paracraurococcus ruber, assembly GCF_004353985.1. Lineage (GTDB taxonomy): Bacteria > Pseudomonadota > Alphaproteobacteria > Acetobacterales > Acetobacteraceae > Paracraurococcus > Paracraurococcus ruber. Next base: position 4,419 of record NZ_SMOA01000284.1, read on the forward strand.
GCTTGGACCTGGCATAGGCCTCGTCGATGATCCGGCGGATCTCGCCGTCGATCTGCCGGGCCGTCTCCTCCGACAGGTTCTTCGACTGGGTGACGCTGTGGCCCAGGAAGACCTCCTGGCTGTTCTCGCCATAGGCGATCATGCCGAGCTTCTCGCTCATGCCCCATTCGGTGATCATCCGGCGGGCCTGGTCGGTCGCCATCTTGATGTCGCCGGACGCGCCGTTGGACACCTTGTCGGCGCCGAAAATCAGCTCCTCGGCGACGCGGCCGCCCATGGCCATCGCCAGCTCCTGCAGCAGCTTCGACTTGTGCTTGGAATAGCGGTCGCCCTCCGGCAGGGACATCACCAGGCCCAGCGCGCGGCCGCGCGGAATGATGGTGGCCTTGTGCACCGGGTCGCATTCCGGGAGCTTGAGGGCGCAGAGGGCATGCCCCGCCTCGTGGTAGGCGGTCATCCGCTTCTCGTCCTCGGACATCACCAGCGAGCGCCGCTCGGCACCCATCAGCACCTTGTCCTTGGCCTGCTCGAACTCATGCATGCCGACGGTGCGGCGGCCGGTGCGGGCGGCCAGCAGCGCCGCCTCGTTCACCAAGTTCGCCAGGTCGGCGCCGGAGAAGCCCGGCGTGCCGCGGGCGATCACCTTCGGATCGACGTCGGAGGCCAGCGGCACCTTGCGCATGTGGACGCGCAGGATCTTCTCCCGCCCCGACACGTCCGGGTTCGGCACCACCACCTGCCGGTCGAAGCGGCCCGGGCGCAGCAGCGCCGGGTCCAGCACGTCCGGCCGGTTGGTGGCGGCGATCAGGATGACGCCCTCGTTCGACTCGAAGCCGTCCATCTCGACGAGCATCTGGTTCAGCGTCTGCTCGCGCTCGTCATTGCCGCCGCCGAGGCCGGCGCCGCGATGCCGGCCGACCGCGTCGATCTCGTCGATGAAGATGATGCAGGGGGCGTTCTTCTTGCCCTGCTCGAACATGTCGCGCACGCGGCTGGCGCCGACGCCCACGAACATCTCGACGAAGTCGGAGCCCGAGATGGTGAAGAAGGGCACATTCGCCTCGCCGGCGATGGCGCGGGCGAGCAGCGTCTTGCCGGTGCCGGGCGGGCCGACCAGCAAGCAGCCCTTCGGGATCTTGCCGCCGAGGCGCTGGAACTTCTGCGGGTCGCGCAGGAATTCCACGATCTCCTCGAGCTCGCCCTTGGCCTCGTCGATGCCGGCGACGTCCTCGAAGGTCACGCGGCCCTGCTTCTCGGTCAGCAGCCGGGCGCGGGACTTGCCGAAGCCCATGGCCCGGCCGCCGCCCGACTGCATCTGGCGCATGAAGAACACCCAGACGCCGATCAGCAGCAGCATCGGGAACCAGGACAGCAGATAGTGGAAGAGCGGGTTGACGTCGCTCTCCTCCGGCCGCGCCACAACCCGCACGCCCTTCTCGGTCAGCTTGCCGACCAGGGCGGGGTCTTCCGGGGTGTAGGTCTGGAAGGTCCGGCCGTCCGAGAGCTGGCCCGTCACGGTGCGGCCCTGGATGACCACGTCCCGGACATGGCCGGCGCCGACCTCGTTCAGGAAGTCCGAGTAGGCGACCTGCTGCGCCCCGCGCTGGCCGGAGCCGCTGGGTTGGAACAGGTTGAAAAGCGCCACCAGCAGCAGCGCCACGATGACCCAAAGCGCCAGGTTACGGCCGAAATTGTTCACCGATTCATATCCCGTTCCCGCCATGGCCCCGAACCGGGCCAAGGACCCTGTGGGCGCGATGCCCCGTGCCTGCCGGTTTAGATAGGGTGCCCGGCCCGGCAGTTAATGGGCCGCATGACCCCGCCAATCGGCTCCCCCGGTCACGGACCCGCCGGCCGGTGCGAAGGCGAGAGGAAAGGCCGCGCAGCTTTGCGCGTCAGGATAGCCGAGCGCCGGCACCGCGGCCAGCATGTCGTGCTGCCGGATTGCGGGCACACCCGAAAGTAGGGCGGCGGGCCAGCCGGGGGCGAGAGGGCGGAGCCGCGCCGCCGCCTCCGGGCCCAGGGCGCCCAGCGAGCCGCCTGGCCGGCCGGCGGCCAGCAGGCGGAACCGCCCGTCCCAGGCCGCGCCGGCCAGGGCCGGCACCGGCGGTGCCACC
>NZ_SMOA01000285.1 GCF_004353985.1 Paracraurococcus ruber
GGGCCTGCACCGTGGGGGCCAGGGCGGCCGCACCGGCCAGCAGGGCGAGGGCGGCGGGGAGGATCATCTTGCGCATGGCCGGGGTCCTTCTCTCTCGGGCTCTCGCCGGCCTCCGGGGCTTTTCCCGCGGCGGCGATCAGCGACAGGAGAACCCTACTCAGGCCCGGCATCCGGGCCTGTGAACTGCACCACCATCCCGGCGCGATCGCGCCGCGGCGCCGGAAACGCGAAAAGCCCCGTGACCTCGCGGTGAGGTCACGGGGATCTTGCGTCCGCCCGCCGCGAGGGCGGGCAGGGGTGGATGTTACATCGGTTGGCCGGACGGACACGCGCAGGAGCACCAGGCTCGCCGCATGTCGCTCAACGTCATCACCCTGGCGGCGAAAGCCGCAGAACGTCCTGTGCTCGCACCAGAGCCTGGCGCGGGCGCGCCCGCTGCGCGAGTGCAGACCTCAGCGGTGTGGTCAGACATTCTCGAAGGCTTCGCGCCCAAACCCTCCAGGGGTGCCGCGGACGCTCCCGCATCCAGTGTCGATCGTACCAGTCTGCGTCGACTTGAAACTGCTCCAGTCGCAGTCGCAGGCTGTCGAGCTCATCATGCCGGCGCATGGCATTCTCCTCGGGGTTGCGAGGCCCGCCCTGCGGACCTCACTGGATGCGCCCGAGGATGCGGAAGATGGTCCGCGCATGCTTTCAGGCCGGCTCGATTTTCCTCACCGCCGCCTTGATTCACCTTGCCTCTGATCGTTCTATCCCGCTCTTCTCCGTCGGTGGGAGAGCCAGGTGCGCTACCTGTTCGACGAGCTGTGCCTCGACACCAGCCGGCGCGAGCTTCGCCGTCGCGGCGAACCCGTGCATGTCGAGCCGCAGGTCTTCGATCTGCTGGAGTTCCTGGTCAGCAACCGCGACCGCCTGGTCACGCGCGACGACCTGATCGCGTCTGTCTGGGACGGGCGGATCGTATCGGAATCGGCTCTCGCATCCCGTATCAATGCCGCGCGGGCTGCCGTTGGTGATGATGGCGAGCGGCAACGGGTGATCAAGACGATCCCGCGCAAGGGCTTTCGCTTCATCGCCGAGATGAGCGAGGAGGCATCGTCGGTCCGAGAACCGCCCGGCATCTCGATCGCGCTTCCGGACAAGCCTTCCATCGCCGTGCTGCCCTTCGCCGACCTGAGCGGCGAGCCGGGGCAGGGCTACCTGGTGGATGGGATCGTCGAGTGGATCATCACCGGCCTCTGCCGGATCCGCTCGCTGTTCGTAATCGCGCGGAACTCAAGCTTCACCTACAGGGACCGGGCGGTTGACGTGAAGCAGGTGGGTCGCGAACTCGGCGTGCGCTACGTCCTGGAAGGCAGCGTGCAGAGGACAGGCAACAGGGTCCGCGTGGGCGTACAACTCGTCGACGCAACGACGGGCGCGCACATATCGGCCGACCGGTTCGACACGACGCTCGACGATGTCTTCGCCCTGCAGGATGAAGTCGCAACGCTCGTTGTCGGCACGCTCTCCCCGCGCCTGGAAAGGGCCGAGATCGCGCGCGCTTCGCGCAAGCCAACGGAGAGCCTCGACGCGTACCATCTGTACCTGCGCGCCCTCGCCGCAGCGCAGCAGTGGACGCGCGAGACCAGCCAGCAGGCGCTGGGCATGATCCACCGCGCGATCGAAGCCGATCCCGATTTTGCAGCAGCCTGGGCCATTGGGGCTCGCTTCTACAATTGGCGGTCCGGCAGCGGCTTCATGACCGATTGGGATCGTGAGTTCGTTGAAGGGCTTAGGATGGCCCGCCGTGCGCTGGAACTGGAGAGCGACGACGCGCTGGTCCTCAATGCAGCGGCGCATGCGATCGGGCAACTCGGACGAGAGTACGAGGCAGCGGAGGAGTTCAACGACCGGGCGCTGGCGCTTGATCCCAGCTTTGCCGTGGCATGGATCTCGAGTGGCTGGATGAAGGTCTGGCAAGCCGAAGGCGACGAGGCGATCCCGCGCTTTGCCCGCGCCATGCGCCTGAGCCCGGTCGACCCATACATGTTCGCCATGCAGGCCGGGGTCGCAGGCGCGCATCTGGTCGCAGGCCGCGTCGAGGAAGCCTGTCTCTGGGCCGAACGCGCGCTTCGTAGCCAGCCGGCCTCGGGTCCCTCGCTGCGGGTGGCCGTGGCGAGCTTCGCCTTGGGCGGGCGCGAAGAGGCGGCGCGGCACGCCCTGGCGATGTTGCGCGCAGCAGATCCTGGGTTGCGCATCGGTACCCTGCACCAGCGGACCCCGTGGGGCCCGGCGGCGCTGCCATACCTCGTAGAAGGTCTACGCCGGGCGGGACTGCCGGAGTAGCGTGCAACCGTGTTCCCGAGAGCATCACCAGCGAACACTCGGCAGTGCGTCCCAGACTGCTTCACGGCCACGCCTACGGCAGCTCCTGCGACCGCGAGGCTGCGAGAATGTGCTGCCCCCAATGAGGCGGTCTCCAGTCTCCCCCGTTCTGGTCTCAGGCGCAGCGCCTGCCGCGACGCTGAAAGAGGAGAGGTGCGGCATGTTCGAGGACTTCACCGCCGAAAGCATTGACGTCGGCGAGACATCCATCTTTTTGCGTTGTGCGGGGTCGGGACCGCCGCTTCTGCTGCTGCACGGCTTTCCGCAAACCCATCTGATGTGGCGCCGGGTCGCGCCTGATCTCGCCAACAGCTTCACGGTGGTGTGCGCCGACCTGCGTGGGTATGGCCGCAGTGGCTGTCCCACGCCGGAAGCGGACCATGCGCCTCACACGAAGCGCGCCATGGCGGCGGATATGATCACGGCCATGGCGCGGCTCGGCTTCGACCACTTCGCCGTGGCAGGGCACGATCGTGGGGGGCGTGTTGCCTACCGCATGGCGCTGGAGCACCCCGGGCGCATCAGCCGGCTGGCTGTCCTCGACGTGGTGCCGACCGGCGCGGCTTGGGACAGGGCCGATGCTCGCTTTGCCCTGGCATTCTGGCCATGGTCACTGCTGGCACAACCCGAACCGTTGCCCGAGCGCCTCATCGGAGTAGCGCCCGACGCCATTGTCGACAACGCGCTCGGTGCATGGGGCTCCGATGCCGTCCAGTTCCCGCCCGAGGTGCGGGCCGCTTACGTCGATGCTCTCCGTGACCCGGAGCATGTCCACGCGATCTGCGAGGAGTATCGAGCAGCGGCAACCCTGGACCGCATGCATGACGCAGCAGACCTGGCGGCCGGCAAGCGCATCGCCGTCCCCTTGTTGGCGCTCTGGAGCAACACGGGCGCGCTGGCCACCTGGTATGACGATGAAGGCGGCCCTTCGGCCCTCTGGCGATCCTTGGCCGATGACGTGCGCGGCCGCGCCATGCGAGGCGGACACTTCTTTCCGGAAGAATCACCAGACGAGACGGTGGCGGCAATGCGTAGCTTCTTCGCGCCGCGTTGATGCCTTCCCAAGGCTTGGCGGCTGTTCGCCAACCTTCGCGGCTGCAGCGTCCTGCAGCTCGGACACCGAAATGCTCATCGGCGCCGGAGACGCGAAAAGCCCCGTGACCTCGGGATGAGGTCACGGGGCTCTTGCGCCTGCCCGCGGCGGGGGCGGGCAGGGGTGGGGCGGCTAGGCTGCTGCGTCGCCGGGGCACTGGCGTGCCCGGCGGCGCTGCTCGAGCACCGCGGCCTGGAAGGCGCGGAACTCGGGCATCCGCAGGAAGCGGACGAGGTAGCCGCCATGGGTCAGCTCGGCATGGCAGGTCTGGCAGATCAACCACCCATGCTCCGGCCGGTTCAGGCCGCGATGGAAGAAGTGGTCGAACTCGGCGCCGGGCGCCGGCCGGCCGGCCTCGGTGAGCACCGGCTCGCGCAGGCAGCAGGGGCACTGGCCGTCGAAGGGCTCGGCCGCGACCGCCTTGAGGATGGTGGCCCGGGTCAGCCCGGTGAACTCCAGCCGGTTGCCGAGCACCAGTTCCTGCGCGGAGACGAGCAGGAACATCAGGTCCGCCGCATGCCGCTCGACGTCGTCGAGCCGGCGGTGCAGGTCGCGGAACTGCTGGGCAAGGTGCAGCAGCAGCGGATCGTGCGCCGCCGCGGGCGGGCCGAGGCGCCATTCCATGGCGCGGCGGACCACCGTGTTGCACCAGAGGTGGAACGCCGGAGAGAGGTAGCGGGCATAGGCCAGGGCGAGTTGCCAGTGGGCCCAGGTGCCGCCGTTGCGGCCGCGGGCGGTGGCAACGAGGCCATCGGGGTCGAGGTGGAAAATGTGGTCGTGGACCACATTATCGCCGGCCGGCTCGTCGAGCTCGGTCCAGTGCGCCCTGGCATGGGCGCGAAAGCGCAGGGTGTCTTCGAGGATCAGCCAGCTGGTCGGCCGCCGGTACTCCGGGCTGCCGGCTGCCCGCCACATGTCGGTCAGGTTCAGCATGGTGCCGCGGAGGCGGATGGGCCTGCCTTGGTAGGTGAGGGTGCTGACGCTGTGCATGGGATCTCCAGCACTGGGGTTTCGGCCTTGCTCAAGGGACCGCGACGGTCGGCTTGGGAGCTGCCGAGACCGGCTGGAGAGGTGCGGGGGAGGCGAGGGCAGGGGGGGCCGGGCAGGTCTGCCCTCCCGGCGGTTCCGGTCCGGTGCGCTGCCCCTGCGGCCGGCAAGGTGGCACAGGGTGAGGCCTCGTCAGGCCGCCCCCGTGCCACCGCTGGCAGGGAAGGGTTCGCAGAAGCGGCCGGCTCAGTGCCGGATGCGCGGTGCCGGGCCCCGGCAGCGACATGGGAGGCGCTGCGGAGCCCGCCGGGACGGGTGACGAGGGAGGACGAGGGCTGGCGGCCCTGTCCCATGCCGGATGGCAGAAACGATGGGTACGGCGCTTTGGCGCCGACAGGCCATCGCCGGGGCGATCGGGCCGCGCCTCTCGTCCAGCATAGATGGGGAGGACATTGTTTCATTTCAAGTAGATAAGGAAAATGCTCTGCATCCTGCCGGCCGAGCGCGTGCTCGACCGGCAATCGAGGCGGTGAGCGCGGCGGCCTACCTGTAGCCAAGTTCGCGGAAGCGACGCCTGGCGAGCAGGTGCGTCTTCTGCCGCGCCTGCTCGACGAGCGCGACGTGGGCCTCGGCCGCCTCCTCCTGCCTGGCGCGGTTGTAGTGTGTGCCGACGACCGCCTCGGAGATGGCGAGGATGGCGGCAGCCAGGCCCGGGTTGGACGGATCCATCCTGGCGGCGGTGGTCGCCAGCGAATGGCGGAAGCTGTGCGTGCCGAAGGCCTTGCCGAAGCGTGTCCTGGCGGCGCGCCGGATCACGCCCTCGATGCCGCGTGCGCCCAGCATCTCGCCGTTGCGGTTCACCCAGAACCCGTCGTGCCGCCGGTCTCCCAGCAGCTCCACCCGCTCGACGGTCAGGTAATGCTCGACATGGGGCACCAGCTCATCCGGGACGGCGTACTCGATATGCCGCTTGTTCTTGACGTCCACGGCCGTGAAGATCAGCCGGTAGCCGTCGCCGTGGGCGATGACCTGCCGCTCCAGCCGCAATGCGGCGACCGACCGCAGCCGGGGCGCCAGGACGGCCAGGAGGGCGATCAGCAGCCCGTTGCGGTAGCGCGTGCGGCGGGTCGCCGGCTTGCAACGCAGCGCATCTTCCATGAGCGCGTGGCCCCAGACCAGCAGGTCGGCGCTGTCGATCGGGTCGATGTGCCGCTGCGTGGCCGGCAACAATGACCGCAGTGAGTTGCCACCTGGAGACGTCAGCCAGCTGAAGTCCAGCTCCGGATGCATGATCTTCAGCGCCGCCTGCAGGTCGAAGAACCGCGTCACGATGGAGTTGTTGGTGTTGCCCTTGGCCTGAAGGGCGGTGAGGAAGATGCGGGCATTGGCTGGCGTGACCCGGGCGGCAGGCGGCACCGTCGGGTCGAGCAAGCTCTGCGCGGCGAGCACGGCCATGAAGCGACCGTGGCTGCGCATGGCATTGCGGATCGTCATGGGTTGCCGATCCTCCGCATAGGCTGGACCGTCGAACTGATCCCTGGGAGCAAGGCCCGCCTGCCAGAGCTGCTGATCGATGATCGGCCATTCGGCGAGACGCCACACCAGGCGACCAGGAGTGAGGGAGAAGGACATCCTAGCGAGTCCCCCGACCAAGCCACAGCTTCCCACCGCGACCGGTAGCAAGCAGGCGCGTACCTTCGCGCTTGGCCCTGATGGTTTCGAGGAAGCGCCGCACGGCGGCATCCAGCTCGAGCCCGGCGTAGAAGGTCTTGGTCGTCTCGACCTTCCTGTGGCCGAGGATGCGGCTGACGACCTCGTACTGCCCAGGATGCTCGTTCAAGTAGACCAGCACGGCCAGGTGCCGCATGAGGTGAAGGTTGAACTCCACGCCAATGTCGCGCTCGACCCGTTCGGTGAGGCCGACGGCGAGATCGTGTGGCGCACGGTTGTCAGCGGCCGTTGAATCCTCCCCTGATGTGGGCCGCGAAACTTCCCCACTTCGTTGCGTGACCGGCACCTGCCGGGGCTAGCCCCGGCA
>NZ_SMOA01000286.1 GCF_004353985.1 Paracraurococcus ruber
CCTGCTGGCCGGCGAGGCGGCGGGCGCGCTGCCCGGCGGCCTCCAGCGCCGCCGCCGCGGCATTCACCCGGGCGGCCAGGGAGGCCGCCTCCTCCGTCGCCAGGTTGGCGGCGCGCTCGGCATCGCGGGCCGCCTCGGCCGCCGCCTCCAGCGCCGCCTCGGCATCTGCGAGGCGGGTGGGCAGGCTGTCGGCATCCGCCGCCAGCGTCGCCTGTTCCTGCGCCAGGCGCCGCTCGGCGGCGGCGGCATCCGCCTCGACCTCCCGCGCATGCGCCAGGTCGCGGCTGATCTGGCCGAGCCGCGCCTCGGCGGCCTCCAGCGCGGCGCGGGCGCGGGTCTCCGCCGCCTCCAGCCCCTCGGTCTCGATCCGGCGCCGTTCCAGGGCGGTGCGGGCCTCCGCCTCGGCCTCCCGCAGCCCGGCGGTCAGCGCCTTCTCCGCCTCGAAGCTGCGGATCGCCGCCGCCTCGGCCTCGGCCTCGGCGCGCCTCGTCGCCGCCGCGGCCTGCTCGAAGCCGGCGCGAGCGACCTCCAGGGCCGCCTGGGCGCGGGCCTGCAGCAGGGACAGCCACTCGGCCTCCGCCTGCCGCACCAGGCCGCTGATGTTGCGGTAGCGGTTGGCCTGCCGCGCCTGCCGCTGCAGCGAGCCCTTCTGCGTCTCCAGCTGGCCCAGCAGGTCCTCGGCGCGGGTCAGGTTGGTCTCGGCCTGGCGGAGCTTGAGCTCCGCCTCGTGCCGGCGGGCGCGCAGGCCGCTGATGCCCGCCGCCTCCTCCAGCACCTGCCGGCGCTCCTCGGGCTTGGCGCCGATCATGGCGGCGACCTTGCCCTGGCTGACCATGGCGGAGGCGCGGGCGCCCGAGCCGATATCGGCGAACATGGTCTGGACGTCGCGCGCCCGGACCTCCCGCCCGTTCACGCGGAAGCTGCTGCCCTCGCCGCGGGCGATCTTGCGGACGATCTCGAGATCGGCGGCATCGGCGTTGGGCGGCGGCGCCAGGCCCTGCGCCTCCTCGAGGTAAAGCGTCACCTCGGCCAGGTTGCGGCCCGGGCGCGTGGCCGTGCCGGCGAAGATGACGTCCTCCATCTCCCCGCCGCGCATGGACCGCGCGGAGGTCTCGCCCATCGCCCAGCGCAGCGCCTCGACCACGTTGGACTTGCCGCAGCCATTCGGGCCGACGATGCCGGTGAGGCCGGGCATGACCTCGACGGTCGTCGCCTCGGCGAAGCTCTTGAAGCCGGCGATGCGCAGCCGGGCCAGCGTCGCGCGCAGTTGCGCGCGCTCCTGCTCGGCCGTGTCGCGCAATTGCGCGCGCTCCTGCCCGGCCGCGTCGTGCGGCGGCGCGTGCTCCTGCTCCGCCGCGTCGGGCGGCGCGGCCTCCTCGGGCGCGGCGGCGGCGGGCTGCTCGCTCAAGCCGGCTTCACGTCCTGCACGAGCTGGGCGAATTTCTCGAAGCCCATCGCGCCGGACTGGTTGACCGTGCGCCGGCCCTGGAAGGAGAAGCTCGGCGTCGCCTGCACGCTGAACTCCTTCTCCGCGATCGACCGCTCGGCGAGGATGGCGCGCTTCAGCGCCTCATCCGCCTGCACCTGGTCGAATTGCGGCTTCGGCATGCCGGCCAGCGCCGCCATCTTCGCCAGCTCCGCGAAGGGATCGCCCCGGGTGAAGGCCCAGCGGTCCTGGCTGCCGAGCAGCGCCGAGATGAAGCCCTCGTAGCGGTCGGCCGGCAGGGTGCGGGCGACGGCGGCGGCAGTCAGCGCCACCTGGTCCAGCGGGAAGTCGCGCCAGATGAGGCGGACGGCGCCGGTCTCCACCAGGTCCTTCTTCACCCGCGGGAAGGTGTCGCGGTGGAAGGCGGCGCAGTGGGAGCAGGTGAGGGAGAAGAACTCCACCACCTTCACCGGCGCGTCCGGCCTGCCGATGCCGCGTTCCGCCAGGCGCGGGTCGGTGCCCTGCGCCCAGGCGGTGGGCGCGGTCGCGGCCAGCGCGCTGGCGGCGAGGAGCGTGCGGCGGGGCAGGCGCATGAGGCCTCCGATCTCTGTCCGTGGCGACTCCGCCCGGGCCGGGCGGTCAGGGGCGGTTTCGATAGACTCGCTGGCCGAGCTTTGCCAGCGCCGCCCGCAATTCCTCCCCCGGGACGGCGGCGACGGCCTGCTCCACCTGCGGCGGCAGCGGCGCGTCCGGCGCGCCCCGGGCGACGGGCGCGCCGCCCGCCTGGGCCTGCTGCACGAAGCGCAGCCGCTCCACCAGCACCCGGCCGAGATGGCCGTTGATCCGCGCCAGCAGCTGCGGCGCGAGATGCGTCAGCTCCATCGCCACCGGCCCGGCGCAGGCGATGGTGAGCGTGCCGCCGGACAGGCGCCGGGGCGTGGTCGCCGCGGCCAGCGCCGGCCCCACCACCTCCGCCCAGTCGGCCATGAGCTGGGCCCCGGCCGGACTCTTCTTGCGGAAGACCGGGCGGGTGAGGCCGGGGATCAGGGCGCCGAGCGGGCGCGGGCCATAGGGATGCCGGGCCGCGCCGAAGCGCCCAGGCGCGGCCTCCCCCCGCGGCGGGGACCCGGGCGCGGGGGCGCCGGGGATGCGGTGGTCGGGGGCGTCGCTATCCTGGGCCATATGACCGTGCTTCCCCCATCGCTGCCCCCGGCTGCCCCGCTTCTCGCCTGGTATGACCGGCACCGCCGCGCCTTGCCCTTCCGCAGCCCCGCGGGCGGGAGGCCGGAGCCTTACCATGTCTGGCTGTCCGAGGTGATGCTGCAGCAGACCACCGTCGCCGCCGTCGGGCCACGCTTCGACCGCTTCCTGGCGCGCTTCCCCACCGTGCAGGCGCTGGCGGCGGCCGGGGAGGGCGCGGTGATGGAGGAATGGGCCGGCCTCGGCTACTACGCCCGCGCCCGCAACCTGCATGCCTGCGCGCGCCTGGTGGCCGAACGCGGCGGCTTCCCGCGGGATGCCGCGGCGCTGCGCGACCTGCCCGGCATCGGCGCCTATACCGCCGCGGCGGTGGCGGCGATCGCCTTCGGCGAAGCCGTGGTGCCGGTGGACGGCAATGTGGAGCGCGTGGTGGCCCGCCTAGCGGCGGAGGAGGGTGCCTTGCCGGCCGCGAAGCCGCGGCTGGCGGCGCTGGCCACGGGCTTCATGGCGGACCCGGCGGCGCGCGCCCGGCCCGGGGATTTCGCCCAGGCGCTGTTCGACCTGGGCGCCACGATCTGCACGCCGCGCGCGCCGGCCTGCGCGCTGTGCCCATGGCGCGAAGGCTGCGCGGCGCGGCGCGCCGGGATCCAGGAGACCCTGCCGCGCAAGGCGCCGAAGCGGGCGCGGCCGCTGCGGCATGGCGTGCATTTCCTGCTGACCGACGCGGCCGGGCAGGTGCTGCTGCGCCGCCGGCCGCCGAAGGGGCTGCTAGGCGGGATGCTCGAACTGCCCGGCACGCCCTGGCGCGACGCCCCCTGGACCGAGGCCGAGGCGCTGGCCTTCGCGCCTGCCGAGGGCCTGCGCTGGCGGCGCGTGCCCGGCGTGGCGCGGCACGGCTTCACGCATTTCGAGCTGGAGATGCTGCTGCTGGCCGCCGCGATGCCGGCGCTGGCGCCGCCTGCGGGGATGGAGGCGCGGCCGCTGGTTGCGGCGGCGGCGGCGATGCCGACCGTGATGCGGAAGCTGCTGGACCTGGCGGCGGGCGGCGCGGCGGCGGAGGCGTAAAGACGGGCTGAGTCCGGATCGGACCTATTCCGGAAGAACCTTGCGCCTTCAACAGGTTGCGTCCGGATCGGCTTGAGGAATTTTGGCCTTGAGCGCTTTATCCGGGCGGCCGCCGGGGCGCGGCGGTGGCGCTGACTTCATTCCTATACGCCCCGGCCATCCCCGCGGGCAAGCGCGGCGGCAGCGCTGCGCGGCGCGCCGCGACGGACCCCGGCATGCGCCGGCATGGCCCACCCTGCCGCCCGCCGGTATGGTCGGCCATCCGGAGTGACGCGCCATGCGAACCCTGCCTGCCTGGCTCCTCGGCGCGCTCCTCCTGCTCCTCGCGGGACGGGCCGCCGCCCTCCCGGTCGGCTTCACGACGCTGCAGGTGCCGGATGGCGCGGCGCCGGCGATCGAGGTCGGCGTCTGGTATCCCGGCGACGCGCCGACGCGCCCCACCGCCGTGGGCCTCTTCCGGCAGGACCTCGCGCCCGGGGCGCCGGTGCGGGGCCGCGGCCTGCCGCTCGTCGCCATCTCGCACGGCCATGGCGGGAATTTCGCCAGCCATGCCGATCTCGCCCTCGCCCTGGCGCAGGCCGGCTTCGTCGTCGCCGCGCCGACCCATACCGGCGACAACCACCGCGACCAGTCGCGCGCGACCGATATCGGCGGGCGGACCCGCGGCTTCGTGGCGGTGATCGAGCACATGGTGTCGCGCTGGGAGCCGGGGGCGATCGACCCGGCGCGCATCGGGGCCTTCGGCTTCTCGGCCGGCGGCTTCACCGTGCTGGCGGTGGCCGGGGGCGAGCCGGACCTGTCCCGCATCGGGCCGCATTGCGCGGCCGATCCCGGCTTCTACGACTGCCGGCTGATGGCGGCCGCCCGGGGCGGCATGGCCGCCGTCGCGGGCCCCGCCGCCGTGCCGCCGGCCTTCGCCCGCGACGGGCGCCTGCGCGCCCTGGTCGTGGCGGCGCCGGCCTTCGGCTTCGCCTTCACGCCGGCCGGCCTCGCCCGCGTGACCATGCCGGTCCAGCTCTGGATGGCGACGGATGACGCGATCCTGCCGTCGCCGGTCTATGCCGAGCCGGTGCGCGCGGCGCTGCCCCGCCCGCCGGAGGTCCGGGTCGCCGAGCGCGCCGGCCATTTCGACTTCCTGCCGCCCTGCCCCGAGGCGCTGTGGCGCGCCGCGCCGGCGATCTGCGGCAGCGCGCCGGGCTTCGACCGGGCCGAGTTCAGCCGCCGCTTCGCGGCCGAGATCGTCGGCTTCCTCGCACGGACGCTACCGCCCTGAGAGCCGATCCCGATCGGGTGGAATCCCCTGATCGGGCGAAGATGCCCGGAGAACCAGAAGACCAGGGCGGTTGCCGCGAGCCATGGCCGACGGAAGCCGCTCTGCGCATGGCCGGGCCCGGGCCGGCCGCCCCGCGCCGCGCGGCGGCTACTCCTCCATCCCCGCCGCCGCGAGGATCGTCGCCAGGCTCGCGGTCATGCCGCGCAGGCATTCCGCCGGCTCCACCTCGATCCACTCCTCCAGCGAATGCGCCCGCCCGCCGCGGCCGCCGGAGCCGATCTTGATGGCCGGGATGCCGAGGCTCATCGGGATGTTGGCATCCGTCGAGGACCATTCATGCGTCGGCGAGAAGCCCTGCGACGCGACGGCGGCCGTCGCCAGCCGCACGATGGCGGCATCGGCCGGCGTGTGGCCGGCCGGGCGGTCGCCGATCACGGCGCAGTCCACGGTCACCGGCCCCTCCCGCGTCGATCGCGCGGCATTCTCGGCAGCGACCGCGGCCTCGACGCCCGCCAGGAATTCCCGTTCCAGCCGCGCCAGCTCGGTGGCATCGGCGCTCCGCAAATCCACCTCCATCCAGACCGCATTGGGGATGGCGTTCACCGAGGTGCCGCCGCCCAGCACGCTGGCGCAATGCGTGGTCTTCGGGTCGCGCGGCGCGGCGAGGTCGGCCAGCCCCAGCATCGCCCGCGCCATGGCATAGGCCGGGTTCACCAGGCCGAAGGCGCCGTAGCTGTGGCCGCCCGGGGCGCGGAAGGTGACGCGGTAGCGCTTGCTGCCGACGCCGCCGGTGACGATGCGGTCCACCTCCGGGCTGTCCACGGTGAAGAAGGCCTCGACCGCATGGCGGTGGCGGCCTTCGGTGAAGAAGTGCCGCACGCCGCGCAGGTCGCCCAGCCCTTCCTCCCCCACATCGCCCAGCACCAGGATGTCGGCGCGGGTGCGGATGCCGGCCGCGTCCAGGGCGCGCAGGAAGCCGAGATTGACCGCCAGGCTGCGGGTGTCGTCGCCGATGCCGGGGGCAAGCAGGCGGTTGCCCTCCCGCCGCACCGTCGTGTCCGTGCCGGCGGGGAAGACGGTGTCGAGATGCGCCGCGACCACCACCGTGCTGCCATTCCCGCTGCCGCGGCGGCGGCCCATGACATTGCCGATGGCGTCCTGCTCCACCTCCTCGAGGCCGTGGGCGCGCAGCATCTCCAGGTAGGCGGCGGCGCGGCGTTCCTCGGCGAAGGGCGGGGCGGGGATCTCGGTCAGCGCGATGGTGTCCGCGACGATGCGCTCATGCTCGCGCGCCAGCACGCCGACGGCGTCGCGGAAGCGCGGATGGGCGAGGATGCGGGCGATGGTGGCCTCGGCGGTCATGGCGGCGGTCCCGGATGCGCGGGCCCTGGCCGCCCGCGGGCGGGGCGGCGGGCGGCTGGGAAGAAGGCGGGCGGCGCGGGCCAGGCTGGTCGCGGCCGCGCGGCGGCAGGTCGCCGCAAGCCGGCGGGCGCGTCAAGCCGCGGAACG
>NZ_SMOA01000287.1 GCF_004353985.1 Paracraurococcus ruber
AGGCGGACGGAGGCCCAGCGCAGGAAGCACAGGCCTGACCGGTTCAGGCACTCCCAATCCTTGGCGAGGCGACGACAGCGGTTCAGCCAGGCGATAGTCCGTTCGACGATCCAGCGCTTCGGCAGCACGACGAAGCGGTGCCGGTCGCAGCGTCGGACGATCTCGAGGTTCACCTGGCCACAGGCGGCCTTCAAGCCGTCCTGGAACTTGGCGCCCTGGTACCCGCTGTCGGCATAAAGCTTGAGCAGGAACGGGTAGAGACCGAACAGCGTGCTCATCAGCAGCACGCCGCCGTCGCGGTCCTGGATGTCGGCAGCGTGCACCACCGCCTGCATCAGCAGGCCCTGGGTGTCGACCAGCACATGGCGCTTTTTGCCTTTGATCTTCTTGCCCGCGTCGTAGCCCGGCGGGTCGATGCAGCGCCCCCTTTTTCCGCGCTCTTGACGCTCTGGCTGTCGATGATCGCGGCCGTCGGGCTGGCATCGCGTCTGGCCTGCTCGCGGCACAGCACGTAGAGCGCGTGGTGGATGCGCTCGAGCGTCCCATCCTCGTCCCAGCGCCGCAGGTAATCGTTCACCGTGCTCTTCGGCGGCAGATCCTTCGGCAGCGCCGACCACTGGCAGCCGGTCGACAGGATGTACATCACCCCGTTCACCACCGCCCGCTCCACCACCGTACGTTTGTTGCCGCCTGGCTTCCCTGGCGGGATCAGCGGCTCGACCAACACCCACTCCGCGTCCGTAAGGTCACTCGGGTAGCGCAGCTTGCTGCGGTCATACCGACCGCGGTTTTCCGGCGTCCACATCCCGCCACTTCGCCCACCGCCAACCACCACACACCAGTCACAACCGATTCAGATGACTCAACACGTTCCCGGACAGACACTAAGACGTATCGGTCCGGCGTGCGGCCCGGCGAGGATACACCACCGCTACGTGGCCAGGAATCGCCCCTGCAGCGTCGAGGAGGTGAGGCGCCGCACGCTGCCGCAACGCCCCGTTCCGGAAACCGAGGCCCCAGCAGTTGGGCCCAAGGCCGCCCGGCGTCCGAGTGACCCCGATGCATCCAGGCATCGGGGCCGCTGCATCAGACCATCACCTTTAGACCGCCACGCCCGCGAACTGGAGCAAGTCGTGGATCGTCTTGATCGTCCGCCCGTCGGGCAGCCTGAGCGGCCCGCCAGCACCCGGCGTCGACTGGGACGGATCCCAGTTGCGGTTGCCGACGAGATAGGATTCCGGATCGGCCAGCAACACGCCGAGTATGGTTTCCGCCACGATGCGGCTGCCGACCTCGCCGAGGCGCTGCCCGCCCTCGCGCACCTCGGCCTCCTTGAGCACGTAGAACCAGAGCGGCGTGCGCTCGAAGAACCCACCCTGCTGCATCGCCTGCAGCATCGCCGGGCTGGCATCCTTGCCCAGTTCCTCGCCGCTCAGCGGCGCCACGCCCACCGCCTTCGCCACTGCCTGACCAGTCGGCAGGGCAAGCTGGTAGCCGCGCCGCAAGTTGCGCCGCGCGAGGTGTCTGAGCAGTTCGGCAAGTCTCCGTTCCTCGTGGCCGCCCCCCTCCGCCGGCGCGGCAGCTTCGTTCGGCAGGACACCGAGCGTCGGTGCCAGATGGGTGTCGATCTTCCGTGCGAAGCGACCGGGAATGGTGACGTTCCGGTCCGGCCGGCCGTTCTGGCCGGGGATCACGACGTTTGATTCGTCGTGCGGGTTGGTACCGTCGAACCGGTCCCATTCGATGATCCAGTTGTGTGGCAGCGTTTTCTGTGGCGCTTGCCGGCCAGGATCGAACGGCGTCGCCGATTTGCCGGTGAACAGGAACAGCAGGCCGAGGGACGCGCTCGGGATGAGGAATCCCGGGCTGTCGTCAGGCTTGCGGCCGAAGTTCCGGTTATA
Organism: Paracraurococcus ruber; assembly: GCF_004353985.1. Classification (GTDB taxonomy): domain Bacteria; phylum Pseudomonadota; class Alphaproteobacteria; order Acetobacterales; family Acetobacteraceae; genus Paracraurococcus; species Paracraurococcus ruber. Next base: position 1,902 of record NZ_SMOA01000287.1, read on the forward strand.
GTCGTAGCTCTCCCGGATCATCGAATGGCCGAAGCGATAGCAGGCGACCGAGAACTCAACCGGCATGAATGGCTCACGCACCGAACCGAAGCATTTGCGGTAGAGCGGCGCGCGTTCCTGCAGGACCTTGTCGACCACGTCGGCCCGCAGCAGAGTCGTCAAGAACTGGTTCACCGTCAGCCACTGGAAGGTCCAGCGGACGATCCGGCGGGTGTCCTCGAACAACTCGTCCTGGCTGCGCGCTTCCTGCCGAGGATCCTTGAACCGGAGCCAGTCGACGACCGCGTTGTGAAAGCGGAGCAGCGCCGTATGGAACTGGGCGACGATCAGGTTCTCGTCGTTGCGCGGGTCGCCGATGAAGGCTCGCTGGCGGAAGGTTGGGCTGTCCCGTACCTCATGCGGAAAATCGTCTTCCCTAACCACGCCGAGATCGAGCAAGGCGCCGATCCGCGGCAGGTCGCGGTGCAGGTCGTCGGACGGCGGCGGGATCGGGCCGGCCGAATTCGCATCCGGCGGCACGACCTCGGCGGTGCCGATCCGCATCTTCGCGCCGTCGCGCAGCCGCCGTGCCAGGCGCAGGTTCCGGCCTGCTGCCCGGCGCGATTTCTCCCCGTGGCGGCCGGGAGGCCCGTCGCCATAGAGGCAGTCGAGTTCGAGCGCCGGAGTACGCCGATTGAGCAGGTCGCGCTCCACCGTCTTCCGGTCGGCGGGTTTTAGCGCCGGCGTATCCACTGTGATGTCGGAAGTCTCGGTCGTGCGGTCGGTCCGGGCGGTCAGCTCATGGTCGATGAACTGGCTCCAGTAGGTGAAGATCGGGGGAAAGCTTGCATCGGGATTGTTCGTATCGGCGGGCTGATCGACCATGGCAACGCCGAGCGCGTCGAGCGCCCTGACCGTCTCCTCACCGACCTGCAGCAGGTCTTCCGGACCGGCGACGCCGATCAGGTAGCGGAACGGCGTCAGGTTGTCTTCGTCGAAGTCCTCGCCGGTGGCGGCCGGAGCGAGCTCGGCCGCCCGTAGGCCGAAACGGCTGTGCTCTTCGGCGCCGGTCTTCGAAAGAACATGCCCGCCGTGCTTGAATTGCAGGAACATCAGACTCTCCTCAGTCAGGGCAAAGCTTCCATTGTTCCGCACGAGGGAGGCGGCGTCTCTTGGTGGAATGCTCCGCGAGCACCGGTCAGCCAGAATGATTCGCCACCCCCGTTTGGCCCGACGCTGAGTGGCGTCGGACCAGGACCCTTGTGTTCAGGGTCGCGTGGCGCGCATTCCGAGCGCCACCACCCGATGATGCGGCCCGAGGGGGAATGGATGATGTGCCGCCGCGCACCATCGGAACGTGCAATGCAAAACTCGCAGTAGAATAGGGTGCACAAAATCTAGAGCTGAACTGCCCCTCGGAAAGCATTGACAGCGCTTTGGCGTGAAAAAGTAACAAAAAAGCAGAGGATGCCCAGGCATGTGCCGGTCGGCACAGCGGCACCAGCCGGTTCTGCCGACAGTCAGGGCCGGGGGCACAAGGCCTCCATGCTAGGCCGAGGAGGCCAGGATGAGGCCGTTCGCACCGACATCGCCGTCTCTGCCGCCAATGGCACGAGGTTCCCGCACCCCGCGCTCCACCGCCTTCCTGCGGCAGGCTGCGCCGGCAGCGGCTGCGGCGCTCTCCCTGCTGCCGGTATCCGCCAAGGCGCACATCAAATGGTTCGCGCCCTACGACGTCACGCAGGCACCGCAGCCGCTCGCCGAGGTGCTGACGTTGCAGTTCCTGTTGACCTTTGGCGGCTTCGCTTTGCTGGTGGCTGGAAGTTTCCTGCTCGACCGACTGGTCACCAAGGCATGGCCCCGGTTCAGCCGGCCCGGCGATCCGGACGCCACCGAGACGCTGCTGCGTGCCGGGACGGGTGCCTATTTCGTGGCACTCTTCGCTGGCGGCGGGGTCATCCTCACGCCGGAGCTGCGGACCGGTGCTGAGTGGCTGCCTTGGTTGCAGTTCGGGATCGCTGTAAGCATGCTCTCGGCCCGCAGTTGCGCCTTCGGCGGCATCGGCATCCTGGTGCTCTACGGCTACGGCGCGGCGCAGTACGGCGCTTTCCACCTTGCCGACTACCCGATGTTCCTCGGCATGGCAGCCTACATGGTGCTGACCTCTTGCACCTCGGAGCGGGCGCGAGCGCTGCGGATGCCCATCCTGTACACGAGCATCTGCGCCACACTGATGTGGGGTGCGATCGAGAAGTGGGCCTATCCACAATGGACCTTCCCTTTGCTCGCGGCCCGTCCCTACCTAACGCTCGGGATCCCGGCCGACGCCTTCCTGGTCCTGGCGGGCTTTGTCGAGTTCGCCTTCGCCTTCTACATCTTGACCGGCTTGGGCATGCTGCGGCTCGGCATCCTCGGGCTCGGCCTGATCTTCACCTTGGCCATCATCGATTTCGGACGGATGGACGCCATCGGCCATCTGCCTACCATCGTTGCGATGGCGGCGATGTTCCTGCATGGCCCGACCGCGCTGCACCATGCGGTGCATGCCGGGCGTCGTGGACCGGTCGGCGAGGCCAGTCGGGCAGGCGGGTGCTTCGCCGCTGCCATCGGGATCTTCTTCCTCGCCTACTACGGGATGCAACACGCCGAATACGGCGGCGGGCAGGACGCCGTGCAACGGCTCGCCACCCTGCCCTCGTCCGCGGCCCGGTGAGCATGGTGGGGGAGTGCAGCCCATGGCGACCCTCCCGATGCAGGGCCCAGCCTTCGCCGCCTACCTGGCGGCATCGGTCCTGATCAGCGGTCTCGGCGCGGTCGGCGCCGCCCTGGCCCTGACCCCAAGTTTTGGCGGCCCGGAGCTGTCCCGCGGCGCCAGGATCTACACCGAGGAATGCGCCGGCTGCCATGGGGCAAGCCTGCAGGGCCGGATCGCTGGCCCGCCGGGCCAGCGGATTCCGCCACTCGGCGTCACCGGGCATGCCTGGCAGCACTCCGACGCCGAGCTTTTCCGACTGGTCGCTCGTGGCAGCAACCCAGGGGCGGGGTCTGCCATGCCGGCCTTCGACGACCGACTCGCGCAGGCGGAAATCGAAGCGGTCCTGATCTATGTGAAGAGCCACTGGCCGGCGCGGTTCAGGTACCAACAAGCGGCGCTGCATCCCGGCGGCGACGGCGCGCTGGTCGCCCTGCTCCGCGATCCCGACGCGACCCTGCCAGGCGACTGCCTGCCCGCGGTCGCGACGACCCGCTAAGCTCGGCGTTGTTGCATAGGTCGCCCAGTCTGGGTGTGTCGGATAGGCTGGCGAGGAGGGCCAGCCCTCGATGACCGAGGGTGGACCGAGCTTGCCGTTCAAGGCCAACGCTGATCGTGGGCACCACATCCCGCAGCAGCGCCACCGGGTGACGAACTGGGCGGAGTACGATGTGGGTCTGCGGGCTCGGGGCAGCCTGACCGTGTGGTTTTCCGAGGCGGCGATTGAGGGCTGGCGCGCCGAAGCGCGCACTGGCCGAGGTGGGCAGCCGAAATACTTGGCCCTGGCGATCGCCATCGCCCTGACGCTGCGGCCGTATTCCACCTGGCGTTGCGGCAGACCGAGGGCCTGATCGGCTCCATTCTGCAGTTGCTCGGCCTCGACCTCGCCGTCCCGGACCAAAGTACTCTCAGCCGCCGCGGCGGGACGCTCGAGGTGACGCAGTCGCGCTGCGGGCGTGAGCCGGTGCACCTGTTGGTCGATAGCACCGGACTACGGCTGTGCGGTCCCGGAAGCTGCTTGGAGGAGAAGCATGGCAGTAGGCGGCGCCGAGCCTGGAGGGTGCTGCACCCCGCGACCGACGCCGATACGGGCCAGATCGGCGCCTCGGTACTGACCGACAGGGATGCTGACGATGGCTCGCAAGCAAGTCGGCCCCTTGCTCGACCGGGTTGATGGCTCTGTGGCGACTTTCACCGGCGATGGTGCTTCCGATCGGGACGCTGTCTATGCCGAGGTCACGGCGCATCATCCCAGCGCGGCCGTGGTGGTCCCGCCACGCTCGAGCGCGGTGTCGAGCGGCGCGGCCGAAACCGCGCCGACGCAGCGGATGCGCACCTTCGGTGTATTGCCGAACGCGGCCGAAGGGGCTGGCAGCGCGCGTCGGGCTACAACTGGCGTGGCCTGGTAGAGGCCGACGTCTCCCGGTGGAAGCGCGTCATCGGTGACGGGCTCCGCTCCCGCACGGACCGGCGACAGGCTACAGGCGACCGAGGTAGCCATCGCCGCCGACGTGCTGAACCGAATGCTTGAGCTTGGGCGGCCCGAATACCTTCGCGTCGCCTGATCACAAGCGCAGACAGGGGCGAATGCGTCCAGGTCACCGACCCCTGTAACGAGACCTGTGCGCGGATGTGTTTGGACGCGACGCGCGCTGGGCTGATTCGCTGCCTGTGTGGGCGAAGGAGGTCAGCATGGCACGGCGGCGGATTGGTCAGGAAAACCTTATTGCGCGGGC
>NZ_SMOA01000288.1 GCF_004353985.1 Paracraurococcus ruber
CGAGCCGCCCGGGCGCGAGGCCGGAGGCGGCCAGCACGCCCGCCACCGTCTCCACCAGCCCGCGGCTGGCGAACTGCGCCGGGGAGAGGTTGACCGCCACCTTCGGCGCGCCCGCCCAGCCAACGGCATCGGCGCAGGCCTGCGTCAGCACCCATTCGCCGATCGGCACGATCAGCCCGATCTCCTCGGCCAGCGGGATGAAGGCGTCGGGCGGCACCAGCCCGCGCTCCGGGTGGCGCCAGCGGATCAGCGCCTCCAGGCCCGCCACCCGGCGGGACGCGATGTCGACGATCGGCTGGTAGTGCAGCTCGAACTCGCCCATCGCCAGCGCCCGCCGCAGGTCCATCTCCAGCGCCCGGCGCAGCTGCATGCGGGCGTCCATCTCCGGCTCGAAGAAGCGCCAGCGCCCGCGTCCCTCGGCCTTGGCGCGGTACAGCGCCATGTCGGCGCCGCGCAGCAGCACGTCGGCGTCCAGCCCGTCCGCGGGGGCGACGGTGATGCCGATGCTGGTGCCGATCACCACCTGGTTCCCTTCCAGCTCGAAGGGCAGGCCGAGCACGTCGATCAGCCGCCTGGCCAGCGCCGTGGCATCCTTCGGCTGGTCGAGGCCGGACTGGATGACGGCGAACTCGTCGCCGCCGAGGCGGGCGAGGGTGTCGGTCTCGCGCAGCTCCGCGGCCAACCGGGCGGCGACCTGGCGCAGCAGGATGTCGCCCACCGGATGCCCGAGGGTGTCGTTCACCTCCTTGAAGCGGTCGAGGTCGAGGCAGAGCACGGCGAAGCCCTCGCCGCGCTGGGCGCGGGCCAGCGCCGCGTCCAGCCTTTCACGGAACAGCACCCGGTTGGGCAGGCCGGTCAGCGTGTCGTGGTGGGCGAGGTGGGCGATCCGCGCCTCCGCCTGCCGCCGCTCGGTGATGTCGATGACGGCGGCGGTGGCCGCGGTCGCCCGGCCGGTGCAGTCGTAGTGGAAGCGGAACCGCGCCTCGACATGCCGCAGGCCGTCCTCGGCCGGCAGGCGGACGCGGAACTCGGCGCTCGCCTCCGTCGCCTGGGCGGCGGTCGCCGCCTGGCAGGCCAGGCGCAGGCGGTCGCGGTCGCCCGGCAGGATGCGGTCCATCCAGGCCGCCTCCGGCACCGGACGCGTGCCCGGGGGCAGGCCCAGCATCGCCCGGGTCTCCGGCCCGCATTCCACCACCTGGGCGAGCAGGTCGTGGCGGAAGCTGCCGATCCGGCCGACCTCCAGCGTCAGGCGCAGCAGCGCCTCGCTCGCCCGCAGCTTCTCCTTCGCCTCCCGGTTGGCGGTGACGTCGATGACGACGCCGAGCGCGCGGGCCGGCCGGCCGGCCGCGTCGTAGTCGAAGCGGGCGCGCGCCTCGAAATGCCGCAGCGCGCCGTCCAGCGGCCGCCGCACGCGGTAGTCGAAGGCCGCCTCCGGCGCGCGCCGCTCCAGCGCGGCGCGCAGCTGCGCCCACAGCCCGCCGATGTCCTCGGGCAGCACCGGCGCCAGCCAGGCCGCGGCCGGCATCGCCGCATCGCCCTCCGGCATGCCGTACATGGCGCGCAATTCGGCGCCGCCGCGCAGCAGGCCGGTGGCGAAGTCGTGCCGGAAGCTGCCGATGCCGCCGGCCTCGAGCGCGAAGCCCAGCATCGCTTCCGCCTCCCGCATCGCGGTGATGTCGATGACCACGCCGGTGGCGGTGAGCGGCCGGCCTTCCGCGTCGTAGCTGTAGCGCGTCCGCGCCTCCATGTGCCGCACCGCCCCGTCGGCGCGGCGGAAGCGATACTGGTAGGAGAATTCCGGCAGCCGCCGCTCCAGCGCATCGCCGATCCGGGCGCCCAGGGGGGCGCGGTCCTCCGGCAGGATGGTGGCCAGCCAGTCCCGCAGCGGCACCGGCTCCTCCCCCGCCGGCAGGCCGTGCAGCGCCCGCGTCTCCCGCCCGCAGCGGATGGCGCCGCCGTCCCGGTGGTCGCGGGTGAAGGTGCCGATGCCGCCGATCTCCATGCTCAGCCGCAGCATCGCCTCGCTGGCGCGCAGCTTCTCCGCCGCGACGCGGCTTTCGGTGATGTCCTGCACGATGCCGACGCAGCGCAGCGGCCGCCCTTCCGCATCGCGGGCGGACACGCCGACGCTGATGCGGGCCCAGACCACCGTCCCGTCCGGGCGGAGGTAGCGGTGCTCGGCATCCCAGGCGGCGGCGCCGCCGGCCTCCCGCGCGGGGATCGCCGCATGGTCCTCCGGGTGCAGGATGTCGGCCGGGCCCAGCCCGCCGGTCAGCGCCGCTTCGGTCCGCCCGACGATCTCGCAGAAGCGGCGGTTCACCCGGGTGTAGCGGCCGGTCGCGGCATCCAGCTCGGTGACGCCGGCGGTCCCGGACTCGAACACCGCGCTCATCGCCGCGTCGCGGGCGGCCAGCGCCCGCTCGACGCCCGCCCGCGCCTCGCTGAGGGCGAGCTGCGTCACCGCCTCGGCCCGTGCGGCTTCGAGCGCGGCGACGGCGCGCCGGTCGCGGTCCAGCCGGCCGGCGAGGACGATGCCGGCCAGGATCAGCGCCTCCAGCAGCGCCACGCCGGCGAGCATCCGCCGCCCTTCCTGCCGCCAGGGCACCAGGATGTCGCGCACCGACCGGGTGACGACCACCGCCAGCGGCAGGGTCTGCAGCCGGCGGCCCGCCTGCACCCGGTCCACGCCGTCATGCGGGCTCGGGCCGCGGACCATGCCCAGGCTGCCCGGGTCCGGCATCTGCCCGAACAGCCGCGCCCGGTCGACCAGGCTGCCCACCGCCGCCTCGATCGGCGGGTGGCGGGCCAGCAGCAGGCCGTCGGTCCGCAGCAGGGAGATCGGGCTTCCCTCCCCCAGCGACAGGCGGGCGAAGCTGGCGCTGAAATAGTCGAGGTCGATGCCGGCGACGACGGCGCCGAGCATGTGGCCATCCGGCCCGTCGATGCGGCGGGAGACGAAGATGCTCCACCGCCCGTCCACCTTGTTGCGCGCCGGCGCGCCGAGGAAGGTGGTGCGGCCCGCATCGCCGCGCAGCGCCTCGAAGTAGTCGCGGCCGCGGGAGTTGAGGTCGGGCGCGGGGAAGGAGAAGGAGTTGGCGATGTTGCGGCCTTCCGCATCCACCAGGAACAGCCGGTGGACCCGCGGCAGGGCGGCCACGCGGGCCCGCAGCGTCTCATGCGCCCAGCGGGTGCCGAGGCGGATGAGGAATTCCTCCGGCGTGTCGATGTCCTCGGCGCGGACCCAGTCGGCGATGCCGACCTCCAGCTGCTCGATGGACAGGAAGCCGTCCTCCACCCAATTGGCCAGGGCGAGGGAGAGGTTGCCCAGTTCCCGTTCGGCGTCGCGCAGCGCCGCGTCCTGCCGCTGCAGCAGGTTGGCGGCGGCCGCGACGGCGATGGCGAGCCCGAGGGCGAGGCCGAGCCCGGCGGGCCAGAGGAGGAGGCGGGCGACGCGGCGCGGTGGCGCGGCTTGCGCCGCGCCGTCATCCCGCAGCCGCCCGCGGCGCGCCAGGAGACGCGCTGCGCCGGACAAGGCGGGTGGCAGGCAGGGCGCGGACATGCGACGAGGCTCCTGCCGCCCGGCAGGAGAGGAAGGCGCGCGGCGGGGGGCGGCGGCCCGTCGGACGGCACCGGCTGCGCGCGGCGGCCTGTGCCTGTCCTTATTGCGCCGGATTGCCGGGAAAGTGATCGGCGCCGATGCCTCAATCTCCCGGCGGCGGCGCCGGGACGGGTGGGAAGGACGCGGGGGCATGGAGGCGGACGGGCCGGCGGCGCGGCCGCTGCTTCTCCTCATCGGCGGCGGCGGCGACCGCGCGCTGCGCAAGGTCGGGCGCGTCTTCGACGCGCTGGCGGCGCGGCCGGATGCCGCCGCCCGGCTGCTGCACTACCGCCACCACGACCAGGAAGCCGCCATGCTGGCGCTGATCGCCGCCCGGCCGCCGGCCGCCGCCATCCGGCTGGTCGGCCATAGCTGGGGCGGGCATGCGGCGGCGCGCATCGCCGCCCGGCTGGGGGACCAGGGGCGGCCGGTGGAACTGCTGGCCACGCTCGACCCCGTCTCGCGCTTCGTCACCCCGGCCTTCCTGCGCCGCGTCCGCGCCGGGGCGCGGACCTGGGTGAACATCCGTGCCGCCGGCGGGCCGCGCTTCCACCCGTCCGACCTGGTCGCGGCGATCGGCGGGCCCTATGGCCAGGCGCCGCGCGGCATCGCCGACCGGCATGTCGACCTGCCGCTTTGCCATGCGGATGCCGCCGGCATGCTGGCGCACCCGCTGCCCGGGGACGGCACCCTGCTGGATCTTGCGCTGGCCGCCGCGCCGCCGGCGGCCTGAACGGCGCCGCCCTTGCCGCTGGGGGGGCCGCTGCCGCATATCGGGCGCAAAGACCTGGGGAGGCTCGTTCGACCATGCTCGGCCTGATGATGGACCGCCCGCTGCTCATCTCCTCCATCCTGGAGCATGCGGCGCGGAACCATGGCGGCGCGCGGATCGTCTCCGCCCGGCCGGATGGCAGCCTGGTGCGGCACACCTGGCCGGAGGTCGCCGCCCGCGCCGCCAGGCTGGCGCATGCGCTGGCCGCCCGCGGGGTGAAGCCGGGCGACCGCATCGCCACCCTGGCCTGGAACGAGCATCGGCACCTGGAGGTGTATTACGGCGTCTCCTCCATGGGCGCGGTGCTGCACACGGTGAACCCGCGGCTGTTCCCCGGGCAGATCGCCTTCATCCTGAAGGACGCGGCCGACACCCACCTGTTCGTCGACCCGACCCTGATGCCGGGCGCCCAGGCGCTGGCGGACCAGTTGCCGGACAGCCTGAAGACCATCGTGGTGATGGGGACGGAGGCGGAGATCCCGGCCGACTGCCCCCTGCGCGGCCGCTTCGAGGTGGTGGCGCAGGAGAGCCTGATCGAGGGCCAGCCCGAGACCTATGACTGGCCGGCGCTGGACGAGCGCGCCGCCTCCTCGCTCTGCTACACCTCCGGCACGACCGGCGACCCGAAGGGCGTGCTGTACAGCCACCGCTCCACCGTCATCCATGCCATGGCGGTGCTGCAGAAGGACGTGTTCAGCATCGGCGCCGAGGATGTGGTGATGCCGGTGGTGCCGATGTTCCACGTCAATGCCTGGGGCATCCCCTATGCCGCGGCGATGGCCGGCGCGTCGCTGGTGCTGCCTGGGCCGCGGCTGGACCCGGCCAGCCTGCACCGGCTGTTCGAGGCGGAGCGGATCACCTTCTCCGCCGGCGTGCCCACCATCTGGACCGCGCTGCTGCAATGGCTGCGCGCCGACCCGTCCCGGCGCTTCGCCAACCCGCCGCGGCTGGTGGTGGGCGGCACCACCCTGCCCACCGCCATCAATGCCGGCTTCAAGAAGGAATACGGCGTGGAGATCCGCCATGCCTGGGGCATGACGGAGCTGAGCCCGCTGGGCACCGCCAATTCCCGCCTGCCGCAGAATGCCGACTGGGACGAGGACCGCTTCCTCGACTACGCCCGCAAGCAGGGCCGCGCGCTCTACGGGATCGAGCTGCGGGTGCGCGACGGGGAGGGGCGGGAGATCCCGCATGACGGCGTGGCCTTCGGCGAGCTGGAGGTGCGCGGGCCCTGGGTGGCGAAGCAGTACTTCAACCGGCCGGACGACCCCGCCTTCACCGGGGATGGCTGGTTCCGCACCGGCGACGTGGTGACGGTGGACGCGCTCGGCTGCATCGAGATCGTCGACCGCGCCAAGGATGTCATCAAGTCGGGCGGCGAGTGGATCAGCTCCATCACGCTGGAGAACCTGATCCTCGGCCACCCCGATGTGCAGCTGGCGGCGGTGATCGGCCTGCACCACAGCAAATGGGATGAAAGGCCGCTGCTGCTGGTGGTGCCGAAGCCCGGCACCAGCCCGACGGCCGGGGACATCCTCGGCTTCTACGAGGGCAAGGTGGCGAAGTGGTGGATCCCGGACCAGGTGGAGTTCGTGGAGAGCCTGCCGCTGACCGCCACCGGCAAGCTGTGGAAGGCCGAGCTGAAGCAGCAATACAAGGACCGCAGCGCGGGGTAGGGCGGCGCGCCGCCCGGCGGGGGCGCGGCCGAGGACGGGGATCCCCACCACCCGGGCCGGGCGGGTCGGGCCACGGGCGGCCCGGCGCCCAACCCTTCCGGGCCTTGGGTCCGGACCGGGCCTCGCGGCGCCCTGACCGCGGTGCGCCCGCGGTGCCAGGCGGTCGGCCCGGCCTGCGCCGACCGATGCGTCGACCGGCCGGCGCGGCGCCCGCGGCAGCTTGCCCATGAAGCTGGAAAGGCAGGCTGCTGCGACATGGCGACCCTGGCGCGGCTCCGGGCTCCGTAGCGGTCGCGCCGCCCGGCGATCCGCTCT
>NZ_SMOA01000289.1 GCF_004353985.1 Paracraurococcus ruber
GGCCGGCGCGCCGCCGGCCAGCGCCGCGAGGCCGGCGCGCCAGGCCGTGCCCGGCGCCTCAGGCGGCCGCGGCATCCGCCACGACCAGCAGCCCGGGGACCACCGCCTCCGCCTCCCGCCGCACCGCCTCCTCCCGCAGCTCGAGCGGGCGCAGCCCGGCTTCCGCCAGGCGGGAGGCGACATGGGCGGCGGCATGGGCGTAGCGTCCGGCGGTGCCGAGCTCCCAGGCCTCCGCCGTCGCGGTCCGTTCCAGGCTGAAGATCAGCAGGCCACCGGCGGCGAGCCGGGCGCGGCAGAGCCCGAGCACCGGGCGCAGGTCGCCGAGGTAGCAGAAGACATCGCCGGCGGTGATCAGGTCGTAGCGGCCCGCATCCTCCCGCAGCGCATCCAGCAGGTCGGCCTGGCGCAGGCTGGCATAGAGCCCCTTCGCCGCCGCTTCCTCCAGCATGCGGCGGGAGAGGTCGATGCCGGCGAGCGGCCCGCGCAGCAGGTCGCTGAGCGCGACGCCGACCAGGCCGGTGCCGCAGCCGAGGTCGAGGACCGGGCCGAGGCAGGCCTCCCCTGCCGCGGCGGCGGGGCGGTGGCGTTCCACCGCCCGGCGGATCAGCCCGGGGATGCGGTAGCCGAGGCCGAGCAGCGTCGCCTCGAAGCGCGGGGCGAAATTGTCGAACAGGGATTCGACGTAGTCGGCCGGCGCCCGCTCGCCACCGCCGCCGGCGGCGCCGGTCGCGGCGGCGAGATGCGCGAGATAGCCGTTCTGCGGCGCCATCCGGGCGGCGGCGGCGAAATGCGGCCCCGCCTCGGCCAGCCGCCCCTGGGTGACCAGGGCATGCGCCAGCACGCTGTGCACCGCGCCTTCGGCGATGCCGCGGGCGAGGGCGGCCCGCGCCAGGGCCTCCGCCGCCGCGGCGTCGCCGCCGAGCAGCGCGGCATGCGCCCGCAGTGCGGCGAGGCCCGGGAGGCGCGGCGCCACCGCCTCGCAATGCGCGAGGAGCTCCGTGGCGGCCTCATGCCGGCCGGCGCGCAGGAAGGCGCGGCCGAGGCGGTATTGCAGGTCGGGGTTGTCGGGATCGGCCCGCCAGGCTTCGCCGGCGAACCAGATCGCCTCGTCATGCCGGCCTTCCTCGGTGAGCGCGGCGGCCAGCAGCAGGCGGCCGGACAGCTCCGTCGGGTCGGCCATGACCGCGGCGGCGGCATCCTCGGCGGCGCCGGCATGACGGCCGCGGGCCATGCGGATGCGGGCCCGCAGGCGGCGCAGCGGCGCATCCTCGGGCATCGCGGCGAGTGCGGCATCGGCCGCCGCCTCCGCCTCCCCGCCGCGGCCGAGCTGCAGCATCGCCTCGGCCCGCAGGGCGGCGGCAGGCGGGGCGCCGAGGGCGGCGAGGCGGTCGAGCATCGGCAGCGCCTCGGCCGCCTGGCCGTCGCGCAGCAGGGCCCGGGCTTCCTGCGCCAGGCGAAGGGCGATGGCGGGATCGGCGGCGGGGATCGGGACCAGGGCGGCGGACATCGGCGGCGCGCTCAACGCCAGAGGCCGGCGGCGAAATGCTCGTTCATCTCGGCGACGAAGCCGAGATCGGGCTCCGCCGAATCGCATTCGCGCAGCACGGCGATGGCGACGCCGGCGATCTGGGCGCGGAGCGGCGTGGGGAGCGTGTTGGTCGGGTCCATCACCGAGGCGCGGACGGCCTCCCACAGGCGACGGTTGTCGGCGACGGCGCGGGCGCGGGAGAGCGGGTCGGCGGCGTCGGCGGCGCGGATGGCGCGGGTGGCGCGGGCGAAGACCTCGGCTTCCATCTGCTTCGGCGTCAGGCGGCGGCGATAGGCGGCGGCGCCGGCGGCAGCGGGCGGGGCTTCGGCCACGGAGATCTGGTCGGTCATGGGCAGCATTCCTTGCTGGAGTGCCGCTCGGGCTCGGCCGGTACGGCGTGGTGGGGTGCGTCGGCCGGCCTCCTGCCGGCGATGCCGTGGCCCGCGCGCGAAGCGGGGCGGACGACGCGGGGAAACGCGATCAGCGGAACAGGCTGAGCAGGGTCTGCGGCGCCTGGTTGGAGATCGACAGCGCCTGGGTGCCCAGCTGCTGGCGGATCTGCAGCGACTGGAGGCGGGCGGATTCCTTCGCCAGGTCGGCGTCCACCAGCGCGCCGAGGCCGCTGTTCTGGGCGTCGATCTTCGCCTTGTTGTAGTTGATCTGCGTGTCGATGAAGTTCGAGTAGCTGCCGAAGTTGTTCAGCTGCGTCAGCGTGTTGGAGATCGCCGTCGTCAGCGAGCCGCCGGCCGTGATGGCCGAGGAGGCGGAGGCGCGGTCCCAGCCATTCGCCGTCGAGATCTCGTCGTAGATGCCGGCGATCGCCGCGTAGCCGCTGAAGCTGTAGACCACGCCCTCGCCGTTCCGCAGCACCTGGCTGGTGCCCTGGTAGTTGGCGTTGTTCTCGTCGAGGATGTTGCGGCTGTTGTAGGTCGCGTCCTCGATGAAGGACTTGATGTTGTTGGTGAGCTGCTTCACCTGCGACTGGTACTGGCTCTGCTGCTCGGAGGTGATGGTGCCGTCGGCCAGCTTGACCGTCAGCTCCTTCAGCTTCTGCAGGGTGGTCGAGACGTTCTGCAGGCTGGCCTGCGTCACGTCGAGCAGCCCCTTGATTCCGCCCAGCTGCTCATTGGCGGAGGTGGTCGCGGCGATGTCGCCGCGGACCCGTTCGGCCACGGCATAGGCGGCGCCGTCGTCGCGGGCATCGGCCACGCGGAAGCCGGTCGAGATGCGCTTCTGCGTGGCCGTCAGCTCATCGGAGGTCCGATTGAGCGACTGCAGCGCCACCATGGCGCCGACATTGGTGTTCACCGAGTTCAATGGCATGCGGGTTTTCCCTCAGGATGACCGCGGCCCCGGATCGTCCGGGACCACCGCGGCACTTTCGCGCAGCCGCGGTAAAGCCAGCGTTAAGCCCGGCCGCGCGGCGGGACCCGGATCGTGGGGCCGCCTGCGCGGCCGACCGGGCGGGTCACCGCCGATGGCCCTGGGGAGGGATGCGAGGCTTCGGCCGACGGCCGAGGCGGCCGCTGCCGGTGGCACCAGCGAGGCGGATTGTGCCGCGCGACATGCGCGCCTGCGGCTGAGCAAAGGGACCGCGCGTCTCTGGCGAGACACTGGTACCGCGCGCCTGCGGCGGAACTGACAAACCCCTTACCGGAGGTGTGACTGACCGACCGCGCACCGAAGGCATGATGACAAACCGCGCGCCTGCAGCGGGACTGACGAACCGCCCGCCGGGGGCGCGACGGACAAACCGCGCGCCGAAGGCGCGACGCCAGGGCGGGACAGCCCCGCCGGACGGCGCCGCGATGCCCGGCGGATCGGGCCGTCAGAACCCCTGCAGCACCAGGACGAGCTCGCCGAGGCCCCAGGCGCCGAGCAGGCCGAGGATGCCGGCCAGGCTCGCCTCCTGCACCCAGCCGAGGGCCTGCAGCCGGCGCCGCAGCGCGAGCGGCCAGGGCGGCCCGGCCGGGCGCGCGGCGGGAGGGCGGCGGGCCGACTGCGGGTGGGGCGGGATGGCGAAGCTGCCATCGAAGAGGGCATGGCTCTGCATGACCCCTATAGGAACAAAATGCGAACGACGCCGCAAGAGGGAAAGTTCACCCTCTGTTCATAGATGCTGGCGCAGCCGGCGTGCCCGGCGCAAGGCCGGCCAGACATCGCCCTGGCCCGATGCGGCCATCAGCCGACATGACCGCGGCAAGGGCGGCAACGCCGGTTCGCCCCCGGCGACCGCCCCGCCCGAGCGGCTCGCCTGTCGATCCGACCGGGCAGCCGCCGCGGACCATGCCCGATCGTGGCTTTCCGCGATCCGCTCCGGGCGAGCACCGCCGTCGCCCGTGCCGCCGCCGCGGCCGCCGGTCAGCCTTCCTTGGGCAACCGGATGCCGGTGAGGGCCTGGTAGGCCCGGATCACGAAGGCATCGTCCTTGCCGCCATGCCCCTGGGCCCGGGCCGAGACGAAGAGCTGATGCGCCTGCGCCGCCAGCGGCGCCGGGAAGGCCACTGCCCGCGCCAAATCGCCCACCAGGCCCAGGTCCTTGACGAAGATGTCCACCGCCGAGCGCGGGGTCTCGTCCGCCTCCAGCACATGTGGCATCCGGTTCTCGAACATCCAGGAATTGCCGGCCGCGGTGGTGACGATGTCGAACACCGCCCGCGGGTCCAGCCCCGACTTGATGCCGAGCGCCATGGCCTCCGCCGCCACCGCGATATGCACCCCCGCCAGCAGCTGGTGCACGACCTTCATGGTGGAGCCGAGCCCCGGCTCCTCCCCCAGCACCCAGACCTTCTTCGCCACCGCATCCAGCAGCGGCTGCGCCTTCGCCAGCGCCGCCGGGCTGCCGGAGGCCATGACGGTCATCGTCCCGGCCCGGGCGCCGACCGCGCCGCCCGAGACCGGCGCGTCCACATAAAGGAAGCCGCGCGCCTCGGCCGCGGCGGCCAGGCGGCGGGCATCCTCCGGCGCCAGGGTGCAGGAATTCACGATCACCGCCCCCTGCGCCAGGCGGGGCGCCGCGCCCTGCGGGCCGAACAACGCCGCCTCGGCCTGCTGGGCATTCACCACCAGGACCAGGACGCCCTCGGTGCCCGCCGGGATCTCGGCCGCGCTGGCCGCCGGCGTGCCGCCGGCGGCGGCGAATTCGGCGCGGGCGGACTCGCGCGGGTCGCAGCCCGCCACCTGCATCCCGGGCGCCTTCACCAGGGACAGCGCCGCGCCCATGCCCATGCTGCCCAGACCGATCACCGCGACGCGCATGGCGTTCCCTTCCCTGCCGAACCCTGCCCGGTGTCCGCCCGGGGCGGCGGCGGCGTCAAGCGGTCGCCCCCGCCGCGCAGCCAGGCTACCGTTCTGCGGGAGGGGTGCTGCCCCTCCCGAACCCACCCCGCCAAGGGCCGGAAGGCCCTTGGGACCCTCGAATCTGCCCCCTGGGAAGGAAACGCGCATGAACCTCCACCGGATGCTGCGGGCGAGGGAGGCCGCCGGAAAACCCATTCGGGTCGGGGTGATCGGGGCGGGGAAATTCGGGTCGATGTTCCTCGCCGCGTCGCAGCGGACACCGGGGATGCACATCATGGGCATCGCCGACTTGGCCCTGCCGCGGGCCCGCGCCGCCCTGGCCCGGGTCGGCTGGCCGGAGGCCAGCTACGCCGCGCCGAGCCTCGACGCCGCGCATCGCGGCCGCGCCACGGCGCTGACCGAGGATGCGATGGCGCTAATTGCCGATCCGCGCATCGAGGTCATCGTCGAATGCACCGGCCATCCCGCGGCCGGCATCGCCCATGCCCAGGCCGCCATCGCCCATGGCAAGCATGTGGTCATGGTGAATGTGGAGGCCGATGTGCTGGCCGGCCCGCTGCTGGCCGAGCAGGCGCGGGTCGCCGGCGTGGTCTATTCCATGGCCTATGGCGACCAGCCGGCGCTGGTCTGCGAGATCGTCGACACCCTGCGGGCCGAGGGGTTCACGGTGGTCGCCGCCGGCAAGGGCACCAAGTACCTGCCCGCCTACCATGCCAGCACGCCGGCCACCGTCTGGGGGCATTACGGGCTGACCGAGGAGCAGGCGCGGCTTGGCGGCATGAACCCGCAGATGTTCAACTCCTTCCTCGACGGCACGAAGTCGGGCATCGAGATGGCGGCGATCGCCAATGCCACCGGCCTGCAGCCGCCGGAGGACGGCCTGGCCTTCCCGCCCTGCGGCACGCAGGACCTGCCGCGCGTCTTCGCCGGCAGCACCGGCCGGGTCGAGGTCATCTCCTCCCTGGAGCGCGACGGGCGGCAGGTGGTCAACGACCTGCGCTGGGGCGTCTATGCGGTGTTCGAAGGCGAGACGGACTACATCCGCCGCTGCTTCTCCGAATACGGCGTGGCGACGGACCCGAGCGGGCGCTACGCCGCGCTCTGGCGGCCCTACCATTTCATCGGGCTGGAGCTTGGCCTGTCGGTCGCCAGCGCGGCGCTGCGGCAGGAACCGACCGGCTGCTCCGAGGCCTGGCGCGGCGATGTCGCGGCCACCGCGAAGCGCGATCTGCGGCCGGGCGAGGTCCTGGATGGCGAGGGCGGCGGCATGGTCTGGGGCAAGTGCATCCCGGCCGAGCGGTCCATGGCGCTGGGCGCGTTGCCGATCGGCCTGGCGCATGGCGTGACGCTGACCCGCGCGGTCCCGGCCGGCAGCATCGTCGGCTATGCCGATGTCGTGCTGGACGAGGCGAGCCCGGCGGTGCGGGCCCGCCGCGCCATGGAGGCGGCGGCCCGGCCGGCGAAGGCGGCGGAATAGCGGGCGGGCCGGCCGGGACGCGGCGGC
>NZ_SMOA01000028.1 GCF_004353985.1 Paracraurococcus ruber
GGCGGCGCGCGGCGCTGCGGGCGGGCGGCCTGCTGGCCGGCGCGCCGCTGCTGGCGAAGGGGCTGGCGCTGCTGGCCCGGACAAGGCGCATCCCGCGCATCCGCGCGGTGGCGAGACTGCGCGCGGAGGGCGAGGGGCGGGTCGAGCGCGTCGCCTGGGCAGGCGGCACCACGGACTGCGACACGCTGCTGCTGCATGAGGGCGTTGTGCCGGCGGTGCAGGTCTCCCTGGCCATCGGGCTGGACCATGCCTGGGATGCGGCGCAGCGCTGCTGGCGGCCGCGGGTCGATGGCTTCGGCGCGTCCTCCCATCCCCGCATTGCGGTGGCGGGCGATGGCGCGGGGATCGGCGGTTGGCAGGCGGCCATGGCGTCAGGGCGGCTGGCGGCGATGGATGCGGCGCGGCGCCTGGGGCGGCTGACGCCGGAAGGCCTGGCTCGCCGTGCCGCGCCGGTGCTGGCCGCGCGCCGGGCGGCGCTGGCGCTGCGGCCATTCCTCGACGCGCTCTATGCCCCGCCGGACTGGGTGCTGGTGCCGCCGGACGACGCCACGCTGGTCTGCCGCTGCGAGGAGGTGACGGCCGGCCAGGTCCGGCAGGCGGCGCGCCTCGGGGCGACCGGGCCGAACCAGGCGAAGGCCTATCTGCGGGCGGGAATGGGCCCCTGCCAGGGGCGGATGTGCGGCGCGACCGTCGCGGCGCTGATCGCGGAGGCGCGCGGCGCCACGCCGGAGGCGGTCGGCACGCTGCGGCCGCGGGCGCCCTACAAGCCGCTCACCGTCGGCGAACTGGCCGGGCCCTAGGCCGTCCCGCGACGGGTCGTCCCCGGCCCTGAGCCCGGCTCCGCATCGCGGGCCAGCCTGATCGCGGCGGTGCGTCGCATGGCGGGGTCGATTGGGTACCCGCAAGCGTGATCGGCGCGGCGGCAGTATTTGCGCCGCGTGGCGGCCCTTTGGCCGCGCGCGCCAATCGGAACGCTGTACCGTCCCCGCCCTGCACGCTTCTCCCGGGGACCATGCCGCACCCGTGGAAGGCCCAGAGGCCAGGCCACTCCCTCACCGCCGCCATTCCGCCGCTGCTGGTCGTTCTGCTGGTGGTGCTGTTCCTTCACCGCGTGATCGCCGGCCTCGATGCTGGCCCGCCGCCACTGACGGCCGCCGCCGCGAAGGACCCCACCGGGGCGGGCAGCGGTCCGGCCCAGGCCTCGGCCGGCGGCTGACCGCCGGCGGGGCTCGCCGCAGCGCAGCAAGGCCGCTAGCCTTGCGGCCGCAGAGGTGGAGTCGGGACCATGGCCTTCGTGGTGGCGGTGGCGCAGCAGAAGGGAGGCGCCGGGAAATCCACCGTGGCGGCCAATCTCGCCGCCGCCCTGGCGGCCGATGGTCAGCGCGTCGCGCTGCTGGACACCGACCCGCAGGCCTCGCTCGCCCGCTGGCATGGCGAGAGGGTGAAGCAGGGCGACAAGGCCCGGCCGCTCTCCTTCGAGGCCTCGGCCGGCTGGCGCGTGCCGGCGACGCTGGACCGGCTGCGCGGCGGGCATGACGTCGTCATCCTCGACACGCCGCCGCATGCCGAGACCGAGGCGAAGCTGGCGATCCGCGCCGCCGACCTGGTGCTGATGCCGCTGCAGCCCTCCCCGGCCGATCTCTGGGCGGCCGAGGCGACGCTGAAGCTGGCGAAGGACGAGCGCCGCCAGGTCGCGGCTGTGCTGAACCGTGCCCCGGCGACAGGCCGGCTGAAGGCGAGCATCCTGGCCGCCCTGGGCCGCCAGGGCGTGCCGGTGCTGGACCAGGCGATCGGCAACCGCGTGCAATTCGCCAATGCCTTCCTCGATGGCCTGGCGGTAACCGAGGCGGCGCCGAAGAGCCCCGCCGCGGCGGAGATGCGCGCCGTGGCGGCTGAGATCATGGCGCTGACGCGCAAGGGATAGGGACGCGGATGCTGGGAAGCCTGTTCTACACGCTGCATGTGCTTGGCGCCGTCCTCTGGGTCGGCGGCATGGCCTTCGCGCTGCTGGCGCTGCGGCCGGCGCTGGCGCCGCTGGAACCGCCGCAGCGGATGCTGGTGCATGAGGGCGCGCTGAAGCGCTTCTTCCTGATCGTCTGGCATGCCATGCCGATCCTGCTGCTGACCGGCTATGCCCTGCTGTTCGGCTGGTATGGCGGCTTCCGCGGCGCCGGCTGGCATGTGCATGCCATGCACCTGACGGCGCTGATCATGGCCGGCATCTTCCTGGCGCTGTTCACTGGGCCGTGGAAGGAGTTCCGGGCGGCCCGCGCCGCCGGCGACCTGCCGAAGGCCGCGACGGCGATGGACCGCATCCGCCAGCTGGTGGGCATGAACCTCGTCCTCGGCCTGCTGACGGTGGCGGTGGCGGCCTGGGGGCGCTTCGGCGGCTGACCGGGCGGGCGGCCCGCTGGCAAGCGGGCCGCTTGCGGTCCATCAAGGCGCAACACCGCGCCGGCGCGCTGCGTTGCAGCGCCGGAACACGCGGCGGGGTGGGACAGGCATAATGACGGCCGAAGGCATTCAGATCAGCGAGGACGACTACCCCGAGATGGAGGCGGTGGCCGCCATCCAACGCGGCCTGCACGCCTTCAACCAAGAGATGGGCGGTCCCTATGACCGGGAACCGGTCACGGTGCTGGCCCGCGATGCTCAGGAGACGGTGCGGGGCGGCCTGCTGGGGCTGACCTACTGGAACTGGCTGTTCATCGACTGGCTCTGGCTGGCGCGCGACATGCGCGGCAAGGGCATCGGCAGCGAGTTGCTGAAGCGCGCCGAGGACATCGCCCGCCGCCGCGGCTGCACCGATGCCTATACCGACACCTTCAGCTTCCAGGCGCCGGAATTCTGGGTCGGCAACGGCTATCAGGAGTTCGGCCGGCTCGACCACATGCCGCGCGGCCATTCCCGCATCTGGTTCAAGAAGCCGCTTTGACGGCGCCGCCACCGCTGGCGCTGGAGGTCACCGCGACGCCTTCGCGGGACGACCGGAAGGCGGTCGGCCGCGGCCTTGGTGCCTACAACCGCGCCGCCTATGGCAGGCTGCGGGGCAAGGCGCGCTGGATCCTGGCGCGCGACGCGGCCGGGACGGTGCAGGCCGGCGCGAAATGCGAGGTCGCCTCGGGCTGGCTGTACCTCGACTGGCTCTGGGTGGCGGAAGGGCTGCGGCGGCAGGGCCAGGGCACGCGGCTGCTGGCGGCGGTGGAGGACCTGGCGCGCGAGCAGGGGTGCCAGGGCGTGCACCTGCACACCTGGTCCTTCCAGGCGCCCGATTTCTACCCGCGTCATGGCTATGCCGTCATGGGCCGCGTGGAGGACATGCCGCCCGGCGCGGTGCGGTACTGGCTCGCGAAGCGGTTCTGAGGTCCACTCCGCCCCGAAGGCTCGCAGGGGGAAGATGCCATGAAGGCCGTGATCGTCACCGACCAGGGCGTGCAGGTGCGGGAGGTGCCGGACCCCAAGCCCGGACCGCAGGAGGTGCTGGTGCGCGTCCGCGCCGCCGGCCTGAACCGCGCCGATCTCGGCGTCGCCTCCGGCCAGGCGCATGGCCGCATGGGCGGCGCGGGCACCATCATCGGCCTGGAATTCGCCGGGGAGGTGGTCTCGGTCGGCAGCGAGGTGCCGGGCACGATCGCGCCGGGCATGCGGGTGATGTGCAGCGGATCCGGCGGCTATGCCGAATACGCCGTGGCGGATTGGGGCCGCTGCTCGCCGCTGCCCGACTCCAACATGGGCTGGGTGCAGGCGGCGACCCTGCCGGTGGCGCTGCAGACCATGCATGACGCGGTGGTGACGAATGGCGGGCTGCAGGCGGGCGAGAGCATCCTGATCCAGGGCGCGAGTTCCGGCGTCGGGCTGATGGGCATGCAGATCGCCAAGGCGATGGGCGCGCGGCTGGTGCTCGGCGGGTCGCGCAACCCCGCGGCGCGCGCCCGCTTCGCCGAGTATGGCTGCGACCTGGCGGTGGACACCGCCGATCAGGCCTGGCCCGACACGGTGCTGGAGGCGACGGGCGGTAAGGGCGTCGAGGTCATCGTGGACCAGGTCTCCGGCAGCGTTGCCAACGGCAATTTGCGCGCCTGCGCCATCCTCGGCCGCATCGTGAATGTCGGCCGCCTGGGCGGGGCAAAGGCGGAATTCGACTTCGACCTGCATGCGCTGCGCCGCATCCGCTATGTCGGCGTGACCTTCCGTACCCGCAGCGTGGAGGAGGTGCGGGAGATCAACCGCCGCATGCGCGCCGATCTCTGGGCCGCGGTGGAGGCCGGCAAGCTGCGCCTGCCGGTCGACAGGGTCTTCCCGCTGGCCGAGGCCGCCGCGGCGCTCGAGCACATGAAGGCCAATGCGCATTTCGGCAAGATCGTGCTGGAGTGCTGACGCGTGCCGGGTGAAATCCTCGTCGACCTGCGCGAGGCCGAGGGCGGCGGCCGCATCGCCACCGTCACCATCGCGCATGAGGCCAAGCTCAACACGCTGAATCCCGGCCTGATGCGCGACATCGCCGCGACCTTCGCGCGCCTGTCGGCGGATGCGGCGCTGCGCGCGGTGGTGCTGACCGGCGCCGGGCCGAAATCCTTCGTCGGCGGCGCCGACATCACCACCATGGCCGCGCTGGCGGATGGCGCGGCGGCGCGCGACTTCATCACGCTGGTGCATGGAACCTGCCGCGCGGTGCGGGACTGCCCGGCGCCGGTGATCGCGCGCATCAATGGCTGGACGCTCGGCGCCGGCCTGGAACTCGCGGCCGCCTGCGACCTGCGCCTCGCCGCCGACCATGCGCGCTTCGGCATGCCCGAGGTGCGCGTCGGCATCCCCTCGGTGGTGGAAGCGGCGCTGCTGCCCGGCCTGATCGGCTGGGGGCGCACCCGTCGCCTGCTGCTGCTGGGCGAGACCATCGGCGCCGCCGAGGCCTTGGAGTGGGGCCTGGTGGAGCGCGTGGTCACGGCCGAGGCGCTGGACGCGGCGGTGGCGGAATGGCTGGCGCATCTCGGCGCTGCCGGCCTGCAGGCGCTGCGGCTGCAGAAGCGGCTGATCCGGCAATGGGAGGACCTGCCGATGCGCGAGGCGATCGCCGCCGGCATCCCCGCCTTCGCCGCCGCCTGGGACACGGACGAACCGAAGCGGATGCTGGGCGCCTTCACAGCGCGCCGGCGCTGACCGCTCAGGCCAGCAACCCGCGCTCCGCCGCCGCGAAGCGCTGCGGGTCCGCCAGGACCCGCGGCACCTTGTGCTGCCCGCCCAGCTTGCCCTGCGCCCGCATCCACGCGGCGAAGGCGCCCGGCGGCAGCAGCACGACCTCCGCCGCATCCATCTGCCCGCCGCGGCGATGCGCCGCGTAGTCGTCATTCGCCCGCAGCAGCGCCGCATCCAAGGCTGCGGCCAACCGCCCGGCCAGCGCCGGATCCACCGGTACCGGCGTCTCGACCAGCCAGCGATGATGCCCGCGCACCGCGCCGAAGACCGGCCCCACAAGGTATTCCGCCACCGCCAGCCCCAGCGCCCGCGCGCCGTCCAGCAGCGCCCGCTCGATCTCCTCGCCCGACAGATGCTCGCCGAAGGCCGAGAGGAAATAGGAGGTCCGCCCGGTCACCAGCAGCCGCGGCGGCGCGCGGTCCAGGAAACGCACCGTATCGCCCAGCACATAGCTCCACAGCCCGGCGCAACTCGTCACCACCACGGCATACTCGACGCCCGCCTCCACCGTCGCGGCCCAGTGCCGCGTCGGGCTCGGCGCATCCAGCTCCGCCACCGGCACGAATTCCCAGAAGACGCCGCGGTCGAGGGTAAGCCGCATGCCCTCGCCATCGCCCCGGTCGGCAATGCCGCAGAACCCTTCGCTGGCCGGATAGACCTCCCGCGTCGCGCAGCCCGGGGGCAGGAAGGGCAGGATGCGGTCGCGATAGGGCGCCCAGGCGACGCCGCCATGGATCAGCAATTCCAGCCCCGACAGCGGTTGCCTACCATGCCGCGCCGCCAGCCTCTCCAGCAGCACCAGCAGCCAGGACGGCGTGCCCGAGAGCATCCGCACCGAAGCCGCCGGCGTTCGCTCCGCCAGCAGGTCCAGCTTGCGGTCCCAGTCGGCCTCCAGCGCGATCGCGCGCGGCGGCCAGGACCAGGGCGAGAGGAACCCCGGCACCTCCGCCGCCGCGATGCCCGACAGGTCGCCCTGCCGCACGCCCGGCGCCACTTCGTCCAGCGCGGTCGAGCCGCCCAGCATGAAGGACAGCCCGCCGAAGATGCGGCTGCGCGGATGGTGGTGCAGGTGCCAGGCCAGCACGTCCAGCGCCGCGCCCCGGTTCGCCCGCAGCATGTCGCGCGTCACTGGGATGTATTTGGTGGTGCCGGAGGTGGTGCCGGAGGACAGCGCGAGATAGGGCACCGCCCCGGGCCAGGTGACGCCGCGCAGACGCGGATAGGCCGGCTGCCAGCAGTCCCGCCAGAAATCCTCGTAGCGCCGTAGCGGCACGCGCGCCTGGTAGTCGGCAACGTCGCGCACCGCGGCGAAGCCATGCGCCTGGCCGAAACGCGTGCCCGCCGCGTGCTGCACCAGGCGCAGCAGCAGCCTGCGCTGCTCCGCGGCAGGATCCATGCGCAGCAGGCGTCGCACCCTCGCCGCGGCCACCGCCCGCAGCACGAACGTGCCGTCGACCGGGGCGCCGCCCCGGACCCCGCGAAGGGGGCGAAGCCCCCCTTCGAGACCCCCCCTCATCAGGGCCTCAGCACGGTGATGCGCGGGAACTCCGTCGCGACCGTCTCGGCGCGCAGGGGCAATCGGATGGCACGCCGCTCCCGCCACAGCGGCACCTGGTCGGCAAAGGCGGCGCTGCCCAGCCAGCCATCCTGCCCGCCGAACAGCGTGAACCAGTTGGCATCCGGGTCCGCCATGTCGGAAACCTGCCGCGCCATCGACCCGAAGCTCACCTCATGCGGGCCGCCGATCAGCCCATGGCCGCTCTTCATCGGCGTCTCGCGCGACCCGCCCACGGGATGGAGGCCGAGCACGAAGCGCCGCCCCAGCACCGGCAGGTTCACCAGCCAATGCGCCGCCCGCAAGCGGTGGATCTCGCCCCAGGTTGCGTAGCGCGCCGCCACCGGCGCTGCCTCCGCCACCGCCGCGCGCAGCACCGCCTCCCGCCGCGCGGCCGGCAGCGCATCCAAATCGTGCAGCAGGAAGGTAGTGAGGAAATTCCAGCCCGTCTCCGGCCCGCGCCCGCCGGCCTCCGGCTGCAGGGCCGGCACCAGCTTCGCCAGGATCAGTTCGAAGACCAGCGCCGCTCGGCTCTCGGCGGCATAGTCGCCATCCCAGCCGCGCAGCGGCGCCAGCAGCGCCGGGTCGGGCGCGCCGCCCGGCAGCGCATCCAGCCGCGCCAGCAGCCCCGCCGCCAGCAGCGCGGCCTTGGGCGCCACCGTGTCGGTCTGCATCGCCGCCAGGTCCTGGGGCGTCAGCTTCGGCCTGGCCAGGGCCAGCGCGCGCAGCCGCGCCACCCGGTCGCCATCCGAGAAGAAATAGCCGATCGGCGGCGGGTCCTTCGCCCAGGTCGCGGGGCTTTCGTTGGCCGAGACCAGCACGCCATCCGCCGGGTTCTCGAGGCGCGGCAGGTCGCGCGCATCCCACAGCCGTCGCCAGGGCCCCGTCGCCGCCGGGTCGCTGCCGTCCAGCACCGGATCCGCCTGCGGGAAGCCAGCGCGCGAGGGCAGGATGGCGGCGGTGACGCGCCCGATGGACCCGTCCCGCCCGGCCCACAGCATGTTCTGCGGCGAGACGGCAAAGCCGGAGAAACTGTCGCGGAACTCGGCGCCGCTGCGGGCGCGCGCGGCCTTCAGCAAAGCGGTGATCTCGTCCGCCCGCTCATGCCCCGCCCAGCGCAGCGCGATGACGTCGCCCGGGCGCGCCGGCACCACCGCGGCATCGCTGATCACCGGCCCCTCCGGCGAGACGCGCACCCGCCGCCGCGCCGGGAACCACAGCCGCTGCCGGATCGTCGCCTCGGACTCCGCGAAGGCCTCCGGCGGCAGGCGCGACACGTCGAACAGGTCGGACGACGCCGCCCGCAGGTTGGTCCCACCCCAGGCCACGTCCGGGTTCCGCCCGAGGCCGACGATCGGCAGCCCCGGCACCATCATCCCGACCAGGTGGAAGGACGGCGACCGCATCCCCGCCAGCAGCCAGAGATTGGGCAGCGACAGGCCCAGATGCGGGTCGGAGGCCAGCATCGCCGCGCCCGAGGCGCTGCGCGCCGGCGCGATCGCCACCGCATTGCTGCCGGACCGCGAGACGCTGCGCAGCAGTACCCCCAGCGCCGCCTCCCCGGCCGTGGCGGGGCCGCCGGTGCCGGCTCCGGCCTCCAGCACCCGCTGCCAGCGCCGGGCGAAGCCGGGCGACCCGCGCTCCGCCAGCAGGGAGAAATAGGAGAACCAGTTGATGTCGGTGCCGGCCAGCCGGCCCACCGCCAGCAGGTCGGCGGTGGTCACGGGCTCCCGCGACAG
The DNA here is from genome assembly GCF_004353985.1 of Paracraurococcus ruber. GTDB lineage: Bacteria > Pseudomonadota > Alphaproteobacteria > Acetobacterales > Acetobacteraceae > Paracraurococcus > Paracraurococcus ruber. The sequence continues at coordinate 8,488 of NZ_SMOA01000028.1, forward strand.
GCCCAGCAGCCCATATTCGGGCGGCCTTGGCCCGGTCATCAGGGAATGGTTCAGCCCGGCCAGGAAGCGCGCGACGAAATCCCGCGTCTCCGCTGGCCAGGAGGCCTCGATGGCAGGCGCCGCGCGGCCGAAATCCAGGATGCGCAGCGCATGGTCGATGTCGCTCGCCAGCGGCCCGGCGATCTCCGACAGCCGCCCGCGCGCGATCATCCGCAGCAGGGAAACCTGCGCGCCGCGCAGATGGCCATGGACCAGGCCGAGGGCGAAGGCCAAGTCGCCATCCGTCTCTGCCTCGACCCAGGGGACCAGGTGGTCGTTCCAGCGGATGGTGACGGGGCGTTGCAGCGCCAGCCCGTCGCGCGGCAGGGCGGCCAGCCGCTGCTCGACCCCGACCGGGCGCGGCAGCAGCGCGGCGCAGCCCGGCAGCAGCGCCACCACGGCCAGCAGCATGGCCGCCCCCTGGGCCCATCGGTTGCGTCCCGCCACGCCTGCACCCCCGCGCTGTCGCCAGCGCGCGCCTGCCCGCAGGGCAAGCGCGCCGAGGCAGCCATGTTGCCGGCCCGCCCCGGCCAGCAGCTTGGGCCGCGCAGGCCCGATGCAAGCACCGGCGGCAAAAGGTCACGCGGCGATACGGTTCGACGGCGACAGGCCCTGGGCCGGCCGCGGCCCGCCCCTCAGCCCCTGGATCCGCTGCGCTGCGAGCCCGGCACCGGATTGCAGCTTGCGGCCGCACAGGCCGCCCGCGGCGGCGGATCGGGACGCCCGGCCGCGGATAGCCGCATGGGGCAGATCGCCGAACCCGGGCGGCGGGCCCGGCATGCCGCGAGGGAAGCGGCCATGCGGGTCTTCGCGCCGGCAGGTCAGGGCGACGGCCCGCCGCACCCTCGCGCCCGGTCGATCATCCGTGAACCCACCGGCTTCCTACGGGTCGGCTCAGGCGATGCCGGCAACCGCCCGCAGCGCCGCGACCAGCGGCGCGATCTCGATCGGCTTGGTCAGCAGGCGCAGCGGCCCCTGGCCGTCATGCAGCGCGCCCGTGCCCTCGGGCGGCGGGAATCCGGTCATCACCACCACCGGCAGGTCCGGCCGTTCCGCCCGCAGCCGGGCGATCAGCTCCCGCCCATCCAGCCGCGGCATCCGCAGGTCGGTCAGCAGCAGGTCGAAGACGGCGCCCGCCGCCGCCAGTTCCAGCGCCGCCTGGCCATCCGGCGCCGACAGCACGGCGAAGCCGGCATCCTCCAACCCTTCTGCGAGCACCTCGGCAGCCAGCCACTCATCCTCCGCCATCAGCACCCGAAGCGGGATGGTCATGCCGCCGCGCCCCGAGAGGAACCCTGGGCGGCGGCCGGGCCGGATTCGGCCAGCGGCAGCACCAGGCGGAACACGGCGCCGGCCTCCGGCCGCCCCTCCGCCCAGTTGGCCCAGCCCAGCCGGCCGCCCATGCCGCGGACGATGCCCACCGCCAGCGGCAGGCCGAGCCCGGTGCCCTGGCCGGGATCCTTGGTGGTGACGAAGGGCTCCAGCATCCGCGGCGCGATGGCGGCCGGCACGCCGCCGCCGCTGTCCCGCACCGCGATGGTCACATTGCCCGGGGTCGCGCCCGCCGTGATGGACACGGCGATGCGCGCCGGCGCCTCTGGCTCCCGCTGCCGCCGCGCAAGCACCGCGTCGCGGGCATTCTCCAGCAGGTGCAGCACCGCCTGCTCCAGCTGCGCCGGACGGCCGCGGACCAGTGCCTCGGCATGCGGCTCCAGCGTGACCTCGATCCGTTCCAGCGCCCAGGCCCGCCGCGTCACCTCGACGGCGGCGGAAACGGCGCCGGCGGCGTCGAAGGTCTCGGCATCCGTCGGCACGTCGCGCGCCAGGTCGCGCATCCGCTCCAGAAGCGCGCCCAGGCGGCGGGTCTGGTCCATCACCACGTCCAGCGCCCGGCGCGGCCGGGCGGCAGCGCCGTCCAGCGTCGCCCGCGCCCGCTCCGCCCAGAGGCCGATGATGTTCACCGGCTGGCTCATCTCATGCGCCACGCCGGCGCACATGGCGCCGATGGTGGCGCGGCGCGCCGTCTCCACCAAGTCGACCTGCAGCCGCCGCAGCTCCGTCACGTCGCGCAGGCTGCCCAGCAGCAGCACCCAGCCATCGGGATCGGCGGGCAGCGGCACCAGCACCGTGTGCCAGTGGCGCGTGCCGTCCGTCTCCGCGCTCGTGCTTTCCCAGTCCCGCATGGTGCCGGCCGCCAGGCAGGCGGTCAGCTCCCGCTCCAGCTCCGCCGCGGCATCGCTGTCGAGAAGCGCCGACGGCCCCGCGCCCTCGACCGACTCCCGCGCCACGCCGAACAGGCGGCAGAAGGCGGGATTGACGGTCTCGAAGGTGAACTCCCCCGGGCCGGCACGCACGACGAAGAGCGCATCGCCCAAGTGCTCGAAGAACCCGGCCAGCCGCGCCTCGCTGCTGCGGGCGCGCTGCTCGGCCTCCCGCCGCTCCGCCACTTCCCGTGTCAGCTGGTCATTCGCCGCGGCCAGCTCCGCGGCCGAGGGCAGGGCGAGCACCCGCGGCAGCAGCGGCCAGAGCAGGATGGCGGTCGCCACCGAGACCAGGGCGGTCACGGCCTTCATCGCGCCCTGCAGCCCGTAATCCGGGTTCCAGAGGGTCCAGATGCTCATGAAGTGCGTGGCGCCGCATGCCAGGATGAACACCGCGAACAGCTCGAAGGCCCAGGGGAAGACCAGGTCGCGCCGCCGCATGGCGATGACGATGAGGACGACCGGGATCGACCAGTAGGCGAGGCCGGTCAGGGCATCGGAGACGACATGCAGCCACAGCAGCTCCGGCCGCCAGAGCAGGCAGACACCGTGCGGCGTCAAAGCCTCGGTGTCGAGAAGGGCGGCGAGGCTTGGCATCGGCGTCCGTCACTCATCGGCAAGGGCGCGGCCGCAACCGCCGCATTCGAACACATGGTTGAGGTAATGCCGTACAGCCCCAGGCGAGGCGAGCCGGACGGGCAGGACCCCACCAGACTGTGAAGCCGGAACTATAGGCTGATTCATATGCAGCAAAATGAAATTCCGTCGTATCCGGTCGTGTATCTGATGGGCTTGTAGCACATCCGGCTGCGGGGGGCGCCCACGCCCCGGCCCGGGCAATCCGGATGGTCCGCCGCCCGACCCCGCTGGGGCGGAGGGGGGCGGCAGGACGGCGCCCCGGCGCCCGCGGCGGCCGGCTGTCATCCCCGGCGCATCGCCCGGGTGAGCGCCAGCACCGGCAGCAGGCCGGTCGCCACGATCAGCAGGGCGGCGGTGCTGGCCTCCGCCAAGCGTTCATCGGCGGCAAGGCTATGGACCCTGACCGCCAGCGTATCGAAGTCGAAGGGCCGGACGATAAGGGTGGCCGGCAGCTCCTTCATCGTGTCGACGAAGACCAGCAGGAAGCCGGTGAAGAGGCTGCCGCGGGCGAGCGGCAGCTCCACCCGCCAGACCGCCCCGGCCGGCCGCGCCCCCAGCACCCGGGCGGCGTCGCGGAGGGAGGGCTTCACCCGTTCCAGCCCCGATTCCACCGCCGAGAGCGCGACTGCCAGGAAGCGGACCAGATAGGCGAAGACCAGCGCCGCCATCCCGCCCGAGAGCAGCAGGCCGGTGGACACCCCGAAGCGCGCCCGCATCCAGGCATCCAGCGCATTGTCGAACAGGCCGAGCGGCACCAGCGTCCCGACCGCGATGACCGAGCCGGGGATGGCATAGCCGAGCCCGGCCAGCTTCAGCGCCAGGCGCTGCGGCGGCCGCGGCCGCAGCCGGGCGGCCCAGGCGAGGAAGCCGGCCAGCGCCACCGCCAGGGCGGCGGCGACGGCCGCCAGCAGCACACTGTTGCGGGCGAAGGGCAGGAAGCGGGCCGGCTCCAGCGGGTCCCCCACCTGCAGCATCAGGGCGAGCAGCGTGCCGGCCGGCAGCAGGAAGCCGAGCGCGACCGGCGCGAAGCACAGGCCGAAGGCGGCCGCCGCCCGCCAGCCGTGCAGCCGCACCGGCCGCAGCGGCGGGTGGCGCATGGTGGTGGCGTGGAAGCGCCGGCCGCCACGCGAGACCGCTTCGAGCGCCAGCAGCAGCCCGACCAGGCCCATCAGGCAGGCGGCAAGCTGGCTGGCGGCGCCACGGTCGCCCAGGCCGAACCAGGCTTCGTAGATCCCGGTGGTGAAGGTGCGGACGGCGAAATGCTGCACCGTGCCGAAATCGGCCAGGGTCTCCATCAGCGCCAGGGCCACCCCGCCAACGATGGCCGGCCGGGCCATCGGCAGGGCCAGCCGGCGGAAGCAGGCGCCGAGCGAATGGCCGAGGGTGCGGGAGGCTTCGATCAGGCAGACGCTCTGCTGCTGGAACGCGGCGCGGCAGAGCAGGTACACATAAGGATAGAGTACCATCGCCAGCATGACGGCGGCGCCGGGCAGGCTGCGCACCTCCGGGAACCAGTACTGGTTCCAGCGCAGGCCGGTCAGGTCGCGGAAGGCGGTCTGCACCGGCCCGGCGACGTCCAGCAGCCAGGTATAGGCGTAGCCGCAGACATAGGCCGGCATGGCCATGGGCAGCAGCAGCGCCACGTCGAGCACGCGGCTGCCGGGAAAGCGGCAGGCGGTGACCAGCCAGGCGGACAGGGCGCCGGCGCTGGCAGTCATCGCCCCGACCAGCAGGAAGAGCAGGGCGCTGTTCGCCAGCATCTCCGGCAGGGTGGTACGGGCGATGTGGCGGAAGGCCTCGCCGGGCGGCACGGCGGCAGCCAGCAGCACCGCCAGCAGCGGCGCGGCGATCAGCCCAGCCAGCGGCAGGGCCAGCAGGCTCCAGCCCGGGCGGTCGGCGCGGGGCCGGGCCTGGGCTGCGGGCAGCGCCAGCCCGGCGGGGGCGATGGGGGTGACGGTCATTTGCGAGTGATTCTCAAATGACCCGGTAGCATGCCGGCGCCAGCCTGGAAATCCGGCCCGCGCATCCCGGGGCGAACCGGCGCGCCCGGGCCCGAACTGGCGCGCCCCGCGGCGAACCGGCCGCCGGCCCCGTCCCGGCGCGCGACTGCCGGCGTTGCCCGGTCCGGCCTATTCGGCGGCCTTCTTCGCCTCCCACTCCGCCACGCTGAGCCGCGGCACCTCGAACCGGTCGGTCGTACGGGTGTACCAGCCGCGGCCATGCATGCGGCCGACCAGGCCGAGCTTCGGGGTGTCCACGTAGCATTTGGCGACGTCGAGCACGCAGTCGTCCTTGATGTGTACGGCGACGACCCGGCCCAGGACGATGGTGTGTCGCCCGGCCGGGACCAGCTGGAAGGTGACGCATTCCAGCGCCACCGGGCTTTCCGCGATGCGCGGCGGCTTCACCTTCGCGGATGGCGCCTTGGTCAGCCCGGCCTCCGCCAGCTCGTCCACGCCGGCCGGGAAGTCGATGGCGGTGACATTCATGCCCTGCACGGCGCTTTCCGGCACCAGATTCACCACGAATTCCCCGGTTTCGCGAATATTCGCCGCGGTGTCCTTCAGCGCGCCCTCCGGCCGCGGGCCGGCGCCGAAGCCGACCACCACCGGGTTGTCGGAGAAGGCATTGAAGAAGGAATAGGGCGCGGCGTTGACGTGCCCCTGCGCGTCCTGGCTGACCACCCAGGCGATCGGCCGCGGCACGACCGAGGACACAACAAGCTTGTAGCAATCCTGCGGAGCGAGTGTCTCGAAGTCGAACAGCATCCGGGGTCTCCCTGCCTTGGCGGCGCGGACGGTGGCGTGGCTGCGCGCCGCTGTCGAGGGGCCGGCGATGGGACTTGCCTCGGGCGGATGCTGTTTGTCCCGGCTTAACCCGCGCCGGCGCAGTCTGCGGGCAAGGAGAGTTCTGCCCATGCGCGTGTTCCGCAACCTGTCCATCGGCCGCAAACTGGCCGCCAGCGCAGCGGTGGCCATCCTGCTGCTGGGCGCGCTGGTCGTGCTGGTCCAGCGGGACCTGAGCGAGGTCCAGCGGCAGCAGGACGCCGAGCGGATGGCCCTGGGCGCGAATGAGGCGGCATCCGCCGGGTCGCTGCACCTGGCGCGCGCCGCGGTGGCGCTGCGCGGCCTGCGCGCCGCCCAGACGGAGGAGGCGGTGACCCGCCTGAACGACACCCTGCAGGCGGAGCTGGCGCAGGCCAGCAGCCGGCTGGATGCCGCCAACACCTCGGCGCGGGACGCCACCGCCGCCGCCCACCTGCTCGACGCCATGCGCGAGTTCGGCGCCTACGCCACCTCGGCCACCGAGCAGGCGCGGCTTCGCCGCAAGCTGATCGAGGAGCGGGACAGCAAGCTCTACCCGCGCACCGCCGAATACGACCAGGCCTTCGAGGCGGTGTCGGGCATGATCGAGATCGACGTCGCCGCCGATCAGCGGGAGGAGGCGCGGCAGCGCCTGATGACCTTCCACACCGCCCTGGGCGAGGTGCGCTTCGGCAGCCAGCGCTTCCTGGCGACGGAGGAGGAGGTGCAGTCCCGCCGGGTGCGCCGTGCCGCCGCGCAGCTTCGGGTGCATGGCCGCGCGCTCGGCTCCATCCCGGTGCAGGGTCCGAGCCAGGGCGATGTCCGCCGGCTGGTGGGCATCGCCGAGGCGGCGACCGCGGCCGCGATCGAGGTAGTGCAGGCCGCCGAGACGCTGCAGCGGGAACAGACCGAGCGCAGCGTACCGGCACGGGAGCGGGTGGAGCGCGCGGTGGCGGCGGCGCAGGCGCGGCTGGGGGAACTGGCACGCGCCCGCACCGCCGAAAGCCTGGCCGCGATGGAGAATGTCCGCACGGCCGTGCTCTGGATCGGCGTGGCCATCGGGCTGCTGCTGGTGGTGTCCGGCTGGCTGACCACCCGGGCGATCGCCGGCCCGCTGCGCCGGCTGTCGGGGGCGATGAGCGCCATTGCCGGCGGCGATGCCGCCACGACGGTGCCGGACCGCGACCGGCGGGACGAGATCGGCAGCATCGCCGGCGCGCTGGAGACGCTGCGCGGCACGGTGCAGCGCGCCTTCGCGCAGCAGCAGATGCTGGAGCAGATGCCGACCGGCATCATGAGCGCGGATCCGCGCGACGATTTCCGCGTGACCTACATGAACCCCTTCAGCCAGGACCTGCTGCGGCGGCTGGAGCAGCACCTGCCGGTGACGGCGGATGCGATGCTGGGGCAGAGCATCGACCTGCTGCACCGCGACCCCGCGCATCAGCGCGCCATCCTGGCCGACCCGTCGCGCCTGCCGCACAAGGCCCGCATCCGGCTGGGCGACGAGGTGATCGACCTTGCGATCAACGCCATCCGCGACCCCCGGGGCGAATACGTCAGCGCCATGCTGGTCTGGACCCTGGCAACCGCGCAGGCGCGCCTGGCCGACCGCTTCGAGGGCGAGGTCGGCGGGGTGGTCGAGGCGGTGGCGGCCGCCGCCAGCCAGGTGCATGCGGCGGCCGAGGCGCTGTCCGGCGCCGCGGCGACCAGCGGGCGGGAGGCCGAGGCGGTGGCCGAGGTCAGCACCCGCGCCGGCAGCGACGTGCAGGCCGTGGCGGCGAGTGCCGAGGAACTGGCCGCCAGCGTCGCCGAGATCACCCGGCAGGTGGCGGACGGCGCCGCGGTGGCGCGTGCCGCGGCCGCCGAGGCGCGGGCGACCGACGGCACCGTGCAGGGCCTGGCCGATGCGGCGCAGAAGATCGGCGACGTGGTGCGGCTGATCGGCGATATCGCCGGGCAGACCAACCTCCTCGCCCTCAACGCGACGATCGAGGCGGCGCGGGCGGGCGAGGCCGGCAAGGGCTTCGCCGTGGTGGCGAGCGAGGTGAAGGCGCTGGCCGGGCAGACCGCCCGGGCGACCGAGGAGATCGGCCAGCAGATCGCTGCCATCCAGTCCGCGACCGGGGAGGCGGTGACGGCCCTGCGCAGCATCGGCAGCACGATCGAGCGGATGAACGAGGTGACCGGCGCCATCGCCGCGGCGGTGGAGGAGCAGGGCAGCGCCACGCGGGAGATCGCCCGCAGCGCCGCCCAGGTGGCCCAGGGCACCGGCGCGGTGAACAGCCGGATCGGCGATGTGCAGCGGGCGGCGCAGGAAACCGGCGATGCGTCGGCATCCCTGCTGCAGGCGGCCAATGATCTCACGGGCCATGCCGGCACGCTGCGCAGCCGGTCCGGCGACTTCATCGCCAATATCCGCCGCGGCTAGGCGGCCAAGGACGCTATCCCCCGTCGCGGCAAGGCCGCGCGGGGCACGACACCGCGGCGCGCACTTCCCCCCCTCCCCACGCGCCGCGGCCTCGGCCCGGGTTCCCCGCCAGGGGCGCCCGGGCCGAGCCCCCCCTTCGGTAGCCATCCGGCTGCCGCCGGCCTAGGCTTCGCCGCGGCAAATGGGGGAACGGGCCATGGCCTTGGGGGAGAAGCAGGTCCCGGCTGTGCATCACCGGCGCATCGGCGACATCACCGTCACCACGGTCAGCGACGGATATCTCGACGGCTCCATGGCCGTCATCCAGAACATCCCGGAGGCCGATGCGGTGCAGCTGCTGCGCGACAGCTTCCGCCCGGTGCCGCGGCGCACCGCGGTGAACTGCTTCCTGATCACCGCCGGGGGGCGCACCGCGCTGGTCGATACCGGCTGCGGCGCGCATATGGCGGCGACCGGCGGCAAGCTGTTCGAGCACCTGGCGGCCCTCGGCGTCGCGCCCGGGAGCGTGGACACGGTGCTGCTGACGCATATGCACCCGGACCATTCCAACGGGCTGGCCGATGCGGATGGCAAGCCGCTCTTCCCCAAGGCCGAACTGGTGATGCATGCGGCCGAGCACGCCTTCTGGCACGACGCCGCCGCCATGGCGCGCGCGGACGAGACCAGCCGGCAGCGCAATTTCCAGGCCGGACGGACGCAGGTGGCGCCCTATCGCGGGCGGCTGCGGCTGCATGAGGGCGGGGAGGTCTTCCCCGGCGTCACCGCCATGCCCTTCCCGGGCCACACGCCGGGCCATACCGGCTACATGGTCGCCTCCGGGAAGGACAGCCTGCTGATCTGGGGCGACATCATCCATGTGCCGGAGATCCAGATCCCCCGCCCCGAGGTGACCATGGCCTTCGACATCGACCCGGCGCAGGCCGCGGCGACGCGCCGCCGCGTCTTCGACATGGTGGCGAAGGACGGCCAGGCGGTGGCCGGGATGCACATGCATTTTCCCGGCTTCCTGCATCTGGTCCGGCGTGGCGAGGGCTATGCCATGATCAACGATGGCTGGTATCCCGGCCTGTAGGGCAGGGGGCCTCGCCGCGAGCGGGGAGATGTTGCTGGAGGGGCCTCGCCGCAAGCGGCGAGGCATGGCAGGCTGCGGGCAACCCCAACCACGGAGGAAACGGGATGCTCGCACCCGGCAGGGCGAAGCCGAAACCCACGCCCGAAACCAAGCATTTCTGGGACGGCTGCAAGGACGGCAAGCTGCTGCTGCAGCGCTGCGGCGATACCGGCAAGGCGTATTTCCCGCCGCGGCCCTTCAGCCCCTACACCGGCACGCGCAATGTCGAGGTCTTCGAGGCGTCCGGCCGCGCCACGCTGCACAGCTACGTGATCCACCACCGGCCGGTGCCCGGCTTCACGCCGCCCTATGCCATCGCGGTGGTCGAGCTGGAGGAAGGTCCGCGGCTGATGACCAATATCGTGGACTGCGAGCAGACGCCGGAGGCGCTGGTGCTGGACATGCCTCTCGAGGTCGCCTTCACCCCGATGGACGAGGAGATCACGCTTCCCCTGTTCCGTCCTGCGAAGGGGAGCTGAGACGATGCTAGGACGTGGAGAGATCGCGGTCGTCGGCGCGGCGGAGACGACGCAGCTCGGCGCCATCCCCGGCATGTCGCAGATCATGCTGCACGCCGATGCGGCGCTGAACGCCATGGCGGATGCCGGCCTCAAGCCCTCGGACATCGACGGCGTCGCCTGCGTCGGGCCGATGATGCCGCAGCAGATCGCGCACTACCTGGGCATCACCCCGAAATGGGTGGACGGCACCGGCGTCGGCGGCTGTTCCTTCATGCTGCATGTGCGCCATGCCGCGGCGGCCATCCATGCGGGCTATGCCAACACCATCCTCATCACCCATGGGGAGAGCGGCAAGTCGCGCATCAACGCCACGCCGCGGCCGGCCGAGCCGGAAGGGCTGAACGGCCAGTTCGAGATGCCCTACGGCCCCTTCGGCCCGCCGACGCTGTTTCCCATCCCCGTGCTCCGCTACATGAAGACGTACGGCGTGACGCATGAGGATCTGGCGACGGTCGCCGTGGTGCAGCGGGAATGGGCGGGCAAGAACCCGCGCGCCATGTTCCGCGACCCGATCACGGTCGACGACGTGCTGAACAGCCGGATGATCGCCTATCCCTTCCGCATCCTGCAGTGCTGCCTGGTGACGGATGGCGGCGGCGCGCTGATCCTGACGAAGTCCGACCGCGCGAAGGATTTCCCGACCAAGCCGGTCTACATCCTCGGCACCGGCGAATCGGTCGAGACCAACATGGTCTCGCAGATGGCGGACTTCACTTCCTCCCGCGCCTTCCGGGTGGCGGGGCCGACGGCGATCGAGGCGGCGGGCATCGACCGAAAGGACGTGGATCACATGATGATCTACGACGCCTTCGCGCATCTGCCGCTGTACGGTCTCGAAGACCTCGGCTTCTGCAAGCCGGGCGAGGCGGCCGGCTTCATCCGGGAGGGCAATACCCGGCCCGGCGGCAAGCTGCCGCTGAACACCACCGGCGGCGGCCTGTCCTACACCCACACGGGCATGTACGGCATGTTCGCCCTGCAGGAGAGCGTGCGGCAGATGCGCGGCACGGCGCCGGCGCAGGTGCCGGGTGCCAAGGTCAGCCTGTGCCATGGCGTCGGCGGCATGTTCAGCGCCTCCGGCACCATCGTTTTCTCGAACGAGCGGCCCTGAGCAGCCGCGGCGGGGGCCCCGTTGTCCTGTGCCCCGATCGGGGCCGGGCGGCGGGGCATCCGCCGCGATGCCGACACGGCGCCGGAGCCGCATGGGATGGGCGCCGGCAGATCCGCGGCGGACGCGCCAGGCGACGTGGCGGACCGGGCGTTCGTGAGGACCGACCTGACCTGTCGGCAAAGCCACCGCGAGGCGTCGCTTGTTGTACGCTGTCGTCGGGGACCGGGGCGGATGGTGGGCGCGACAGGGATTGAACCTGTGACCCCTACCGTGTCAAGGTAGTGCTCTCCCGCTGAGCTACGCGCCCATCGCCCGGGGCCGCGTGTGTAGCCCGGTCGGAAACGGCGGGCAAGCCTCTCGCTGCGGGACGATGGCAACGGATGACACGGGCCGGCGCCTGTGGCTTGAATGGGCGACGCCGATGGACATCCCGCAGGACCTTGCCCCCGCCCCGGCCCTCGCCGCCGAACCGCCCCCCTATCTGCTGACGCGCCCGCTGCGGCAGACCTGTCCGGTCGTCTTCGCCTCGCCGCATTCGGGCCGGCTCTATCCGCCGAATTTCGTCGCCGCGGCGCGGCTGGACCCCGTGGCGCTCCGCAAGTCGGAGGACGGCTTCGTGGACGAGCTGTTCGCCGCCGCGCCGGACCTCGGCGCCCCGCTGCTGGCCGCCACCTTCCCGCGCGTTTTCTGCGACGTGAACCGCGAACCTTGGGAACTGGACCCCGGAATGTTCGACGGGCCGCTGCCGGCCTGGGTGAATACGGCCAGCCCGCGGGTCGGCGCCGGGCTTGGCACCATCGCCCGCGTGGTGGCGACGGGGGAGGCGGTGTATCGCCGCAAGCTCAGCTTCGCCGAGGCGGAGGATCGCATCCGGCGCTACTGGCAGCCCTACCATGCGGCGCTGGCGGCGCTGATCGCCGAGACTCGGGACGAGTTCGGCACCTGCCTGCTGATCGACTGCCATTCCATGCCGACCCACCCGGCGCAGGCCGGCAATCCGCCGGATTTCGTCCTTGGCGATGCGCATGGCACGGCCTGCGCCCCGCGCGCGACCCGGCTGGCGGAGGAGGTGCTGGCAGGCCTCGGCTACCGGGTCCGCCGCAACGACCCCTATGCCGGCGGCTATGTGACGCGCCACTACGGCCGGCCGCGCGAAGGGGTGCATGCCCTGCAGGTGGAGGTGGCGCGGCCGCTCTACATGGATGAGGCGCGGATCGAGCGCCTGCCCCGCATGGCCGCGCTGCAGGCCGACATCACCCGCCTGATCGATGCCCTGGCGAAGGCCGACTGGTCGGCCTTGCGCTGATCGGGGTCCGCCACGGCGGGACCCGCCGTCGATCGCCCGCGCCAGAGGCCCGGACGCGCCAGCGGGTGCGGGCCGGCGATCATCGCGCCGCGCGATGGCGAGGAGCCTGCATCCCGAGCCCGGTTCCGTCCTGCCTGCCGGGCGTCGTCCAGGGGCGCGCCCGGCCGCATCCAGGCTGCGATCCGCTCCGGGCCCGACAAGGTCGTGAACGGCCTCGCGACCCGCTGATCACCGGGAGGGCCGCTGCCTGCCTAAACACGAACTGGCCAGAGGTCCGGTGTAATGCAGCCCGGGGCATGCCCCGGCGCGTGAGACGCGCCGACGGGAGGCGGGACAAAAAAAGGGCGGTGCCGTGAAGCACCGCCGAGTTTAGGGAGGAAACGTCCAAGAAAGACAGACAACCCGGCATTGCCGTGTTGCTGCACCGGGAAAGTAGGATGCAGCCAAGCGGCTTGCAAGGCTTTTTTTGCGCCGCAACATCGCTTTGTTGCGGTGGCCGTGCGTCCCGGCCGGGACCAGGCAAAACGTTAATGAAATACAGCTAGTTGCGCGGGGCGGCTGCGGTCGATCCTTAGGAGTTCTCTGCATGCGTCTCGGCCCCGCCATCCTGCTGCTGCTGGGCCTGACAATGCCGGAGGCGGGGGCGCAGCGGCGCGAGGCATCGCCGACCGGTCCCGCCCTGCTTTGCCGCGAGGCGATCCAGGCGGCGGAGCGCGAGCACCGCCTGCCGGGTGGCCTGCTGCACGCCATTGCCCGCGTCGAGTCCGGCCGCCCCGATCCCGCGGGCGGCGCCGCGCCCTGGCCCTGGACCATCAATGCCGAAGGGCAGGGCCGCTTCTTCGACAGCAAGGAGGCGGCGATCGCCGCCGTGCAGGCGCTGCGGGCCCGTGGCGTCCGCCTGATCGATGTCGGCTGCCTGCAGGTGAACCTGCACCACCACGCCCCGGCCTTCCCCGACCTGGAGACGGCCTTCGATCCGACGGCGAATGCCAGCTATGCCGGGCTGTTCCTCACCCGCCTCCATGCCCAGACCCGAAGCTGGGAGCAGGCAGCCGCCTTCTACCATTCGCAGACGCCCGAACTGGCCGAGGCCTATCGGCTGAAGGTGATGGAAGCCTGGCCGGCCATGGCGGTGCGCCTGGCCGAGGAGCGCCGGCGGGATGACCTGGTCTCGGCCTGGAGCAATGGCCGCGTCCTGGAGGCGCGGCCGATGCCGAACAATGGCTGGCAGGTAGTGACGATGGCACCCACGGCCCGGCCGGCTGCGCCGCGTGGCCCCGGGGCCCCGCTGCTGATCATGGGCACCCCGGTCCTGCGTCCGGCGATCGGCGCGCCGCGCCGTGGGCCGCAGCCTGGCCCTACCCCCCGGGCGCCGTTGCGGCTGGACCTGGCAGAGGCCCCTGGGCGGCGCTGAGGCGGAGCTAGGGCGGCGGCCGCGGGCGCCACATCGGCCCCATTCCCCGCCACCCGTCCACGGGGGAGTGCAGGTTGCGGCAGCGGACGGGATGGCGCTTGCGGCCATGGCGGCGCGGTGACCACGGCCTGCCCCGGCTGGACCGCGGCACTGGCTCCCAGCGCCGCTGTTGCGCGCCCAGGGTCGCCGGGCGTCGCCGCCACGGCACGTCCGGCCTTCGGCACCCCCCGGCCGCGACCAGATCACGCCGATGGCGGATCGTCCGCCTGGCTGCCCCTGCCCCCCGCAAGCGGGTGGCGTCCGGTGGTGCCGTCCGCAGGGGCTAGTGCCGCGATCCTTCCCCGCCGCGGCGAGCACATCGCCCGGCCTGCGCAAGATGCCGCGAGGGGCCCAGGGAAGGGCTTCAGCCGGGCTCTGTCATGGGCCGGCAATGGTGCCGCTTCGCGCAGGACATGCAGTGCGGCCGGGATCTGCAACTCGGTAAAGTATGCAATATTCTTTAGATCCTGTAAGCACCCCGCGCGCTGCACCCGAACGGCGACAGGAGGTGACATGCCTGCTCCGAGCCGCACGACGGCCCCGGCCCTACCCTTCGAGGATGCGTGCCTCGACACGGGGCGCGGTCGCGCCGGCTTCGATGCGATCCGGATCGCGCATCGGGCCTATCGATTGATGCCGCGGGATTTCCGGCAGCGCCTGTTCGCCCGCCTCTCACAGCGGCTGGCACCGCGGCCGCATCCGGCGCCGCTGCCGCCGGCGGGCGGCGTCGTCCTCGTCGGCGAATTCGGCCTGCCGACCGGCGTCGGCGCCGGGGCAAGGCTGATGCGCGACGCGCTGCTGCGGCTGGGCGTGCGGGTCTGATGGGGTGGACGCCCCCCGACGGCATCAATGTGCCAAGGTGGAGGTGTTAAGCAACCACCAGAGGAGGCGTCCGTGGGAGAGGCTAGCACGATCGGGCTGGATATTGCGAAGAACGTTTTCCAGGCGCACGGCGTCGATGCGGATGGGCATGTGGTGTTCCGCAAACGCCTGGTGCGGGCCAAGGTGCTCGAGTTCTTTGCCCGACAGGCACCATGTTTCGTGGCGCTGGAGGCCTGTGGCGGTGCGCACCACTGGGCACGAGAACTTGGCAAGCTGGGCCATACCGTGCGGCTGATCCCGCCGGCCTACGTCAAGCCCTTTGTCAAGCGGCAGAAGAGCGACGTGGCCGATGCCGAGGCGATCTGCGAAGCAGCGCAGCGGCCAAGCATGCGCTTCGTGCCGGTGAAGACTGACACGCAGCAGGCGAACGCCCTTGTGTTCCGGACCCGCGACCTGCTGGTGCGGCAACGGACGCAGTGCATCAACGCGTTGCGCGGGCACCTGACCGAGTATGGCCATGTCGTGCCAAAGGGAACCGATCACGTCGATCAGCTAATCGCTCTGGTCAAGGACGAGACATCGTCTATACCGCAAGCTGCACGAGACATTCTGCAAGTACTTATTGACAGCATCGAGGTGCTCGGGAAGCAGATCAACGACCTCGATGCCCAGATTGGTCGGCGCGCGAAGGACGACCCTGTCGCGCGGCGGCTCATGACAATCCCAGGCATCGGTCCGATCGCAGCAACCGCGATCACCGCTCTGGTGCCGGCGCCAGAGGGCTTCCGGGCAGGGCGCGACTTTGCGGCCTGGCTGGGGCTGACGCCGCTGCAGAAGTCGACAGGGGGCAAGCAGAAGCTCGGAGCTATCTCGAAAATGGGTGAGCGGACCATCCGACGGCTGCTCATCTTGGGCGCCAGCGCGGTGGTGCGCTGGGCCGTTCATCGCGGGGCGGCGCCGGGCTCATGGCTGGCCCAGATGCTCGCGCGCAAGCCGCGCATGCTGGTCACCACCGCGCTGGCCAACAAGACGGCCCGCATCGTCTGGGCCCTGCTGGTCAGGGGCGGGACGTACAAGGCTCCGGCTGTGGCGGCGTAACTCCGCCGCGGTCACTGAGGCGTAGGGCGAGCGAACGGAGGACATGGCGCAATAGTCGACGAGACGGGATTGGGAGAACCAGGCCGCACCAACGTACCCTGAGTACGCGGGTCTGATGTGGACCCAATCCGCGAACTCCCATGCAGGCCGGCGGTCCATGGCCGCGATAGAGGCCGGACAGATGGCAGCATCCGACTACGCGTCACCGCACTCCTGCGGTTTTCCCTTGCCCTGAAGGGGGCGTCCACAGATGGTGCGTGGACGTAGCGGGCATCGTGCCGGGCGGCGACCGCACCGCCGACCCGCCGGCGATCGACCTGGACGGGGTGCCGGAGGGGGCGCCGGTCATCCTGCACGTAAACCCGCCCATCCTGGCCTGGACATTGCTGCGGCTCGGCCGGCAGCTGCTCGGCCGCCGCCGCGTCATCGGCTTCTGGGCCTGGGAACTGGCGGCCATTCCGGCGGCCTGGGCGCCTGCCTTCAGCCTGGTCCACGAGGTCTGGACACCATCGCGCTTCGTGCGGGATGCGGTGCGTCGCGCCTGGCCCGGCCTGGTCCGCCATGTGCCGCATCCGGTTGGCGGGTCGCGCCTCGTGCCCTCCGCGCTCGACCGCGGCGCCTTCGGCCTGCCCGGCGACCGCACCATCGTGCTCGCCTCCTTCAGCCTCGGCTCCTCGCCCATGCGGAAGAATCCGGAAGGCGCCATCGCCGCCTTCCGCCACGCCTTCGGCGACAGCGAGTCGACGCTGCTAGTGCTGAAGGTGTCGGGCCATCGCGCCTTCCCCGACGACCTGGCCCGGCTGCGGGCGCAGGCCGCCGGCCTGGACAATGTCGCGATCGAGACGCGGACCCTGGACGGGCCCGACAATTTCGCGCTGATGCGGAATGCCGACATCGTGCTTTCCCTTCATCGCAGCGAGGGGTTTGGCTTGGTGCCGGCGGAGGCGATGGCGCTCGGCCTGCCGGTGGTGGCGACCGACTGGTCCGCGACCACGGAATATCTCGGCCCCGATTGCGGAGTTCCCGTGCCCTACCGCCTCACCCCGGTCCAGGATCCGCGCGGGGTCTATGCGCTGCCGGGCGCGCTCTGGGCGGAGCCCGATATCGGCGCCGCCGCGGCCGCACTCTCGGCGCTCGCCGCCGATGCGGCGCTGCGTCGCAGGCTGGGCCGGGCCGGGCAGGCGGCCGTGGCGTCGCGCCTCGGCGATGCCGGCCTGGCGGCGGCGCTCGCCGCGCTCGGCCTGTGTCCCGCCCCGCGTCCCGTGCCGGCCGCCCCCATCCCCAGCTACGAGGTGCATGATGACCGACGGCAACAGGGTTGAGCGCGCGCTCGACCTGTTCGACCGGCATGTCGAGGAACTGGAACGCCAAGCCGGCAGCCAGGATTTCGACAAGGGCTACTACCTGAAGCATCGGCCGCGCTTCGCCGGCACCCTGGACCTGATCGCGCCGGCGCAGGAGGCCGGGGCGCGCGCGCTCGAGCTTGGGGCCACGGATTTCCTGCAGGTCGCGCTGCGGCACGTCTTCGGCTACGACGAGGTCTTCGGGTCGGTGTTCAGCACCGAGATCGAGCGAAAATACTACCACCGCGCGGTGGCCGCCGCGGGAATGGAAACCCGCAACCCGACCTTCAGCGTCAACCTCGAGCACGACCTGCTGCCGGTGCCGCCCGAGCATTTCGCCATGGTGCTGTGCTGCGAGGTGCTGGAGCATATGGACATCGATCCGATGTTCATGCTGGTCGAGGTGAACCGGGTCTGCCAGATGGGCGCGGAGCTGGTGCTGACCACGCCCAATTGCTGCTCGGCGCGGAATTTCTGGAAGATCGCGCATGGCTACCGCCCGCATTTCTTCATGCAGTACGAGCGCTCGCGCTCGCCCTACCGGCACAACATCGAATGGGACGTGCATGCGGTGGCGCAGCTGGCCCGTGCCGCCGGATTCGAGCCGGTGACGCTCGAGACCACGGACGTGTTCGAGGCGCCGATGCCCGAGGCGCTCGCGCTGCTGGCCCGCAACGGGCTGACCACCGACCACCGGGGGGACTGCATCATGCTGCGCGCCCGCAAGGTGTCCGGCGTCGTCGACCGCTGGCCCGCCGGCCTCTATGTCTGAGGCCGCGTGATGCTGCGCCAGGCCTTCCGCCTCGTCGCCCGGGTCTCGCCGGGCCTCGCCCGCCATGCCGAGAACCTGAACGTCACCATCAACGGCTGGCGCTTCCACGACATCAAGCACTACATCGACACGCGACTGGCCGCCGGGCTGGATGGCGGCGGCGTGACGCTGTCGCGCAGCTTCCAGGCGATCACCGCCGGAGCGCCCGGTGCCGGGCGCATCGCCTTCGTCAGCAACATGCCGCCCGACGATACCGGCATCGCCGCCTGCTCGCTCTATTCCTGGCTGGGGCATGACGGGCCTGTCGACATCTTCTGCCCGACAATCGACGCCGACTGGTTCGGCGCGCTGGGCGCGCTGCTGGCGGGCGGCGCGGGGCAAGGCGGTCCGCGGCTGCTCGACATCGGCACCCTGCTGACCGCCGACCAGACCGTCGGCTACCGTGCCATCGTCTTCGCCATCGGCAACTCGCCGCATTGCTACTGGGTCCACAAGGCGCTGAAGAAGCTCGGCGCCTTCAGCGGCCTCGATCGCTGCGTGCTCTATGTCCACGACCCCTGCCTGCTGAACCTGGTGCAGAACGGCAGCGGCATCTCGGCGCAGGAGATGGTGCAGTCCATGCAGACCATCTATGGCCGGCCGCTGCCGGAGGCGCTGGCGCCCGGCCTGGTGGAGTGGGAGGTGCACGAGAAACTGGTGGAGGCCGGGATCCTTGGCCCACGCTGGTTCGCCAGCCTCGGCGTGAAGCGCTTCGTGGTGAACTCCGCCGCCGCCGAGGCTCTGCTCCAGGACGACCTGGCCGGCACCGACACCACCATCAGCCGGGTCTTCCATCCCGTCTTCCTGCCGCGCGGCGCGCCGGAGATGATGGCGGAGGCCCGCGCCACGCGGGTGGAGGACCCGGACGGCACCATCACGATCGGCAGCTTCGGCATCCCCGGGACGTCGAAGCGCACCGATGCGATCATCGCCGCGGCGCGGCTGCTGCAGGACCGCGGTCAACGGCTGCGGCTCCTCCTCGCCGGCTATGGCGTCCGCGCCTATGCCGCGACGAATGCCCGTCTCTGGGACGGGCTGGATGTCACGCTGTTCGACGGCCCCAGCGACCTGCAGTTGCTGCAATGCATGCTGGACTGCGACATCGGCCTGCAGCTGCGGTCCCGCAACCTCGGCGAGAGCAGCGGCATCGTGCCGCAGCTGCTCTGCCTGGGGCGGCCGACCATCGTCTCCGACCTCGGCAGCTTCCGCGAGTTCGGCGATGCGGTCGCCAGCGTGCCGCCCGAGGCAACGCCGGAGGAGATCGCGGCGGCGATCGAGCAGACGCTTGCCGCGCCGCCCAGCGCGGCGGCGATGGCACGCTACGTGGCCGAGCGCAGCCCGGCCCGATTCCGCCAGGCGCTGCAGGAAGCGCTGGCGGACCGGCCGGTGGCGCTGCGCAAGGCGTCCTGAGGCGCCGCCCGCCCGGGCGGGCGGCGGGCCCCGGCGGTCAGCCGCCGAACTCGGCGCGGATCGCCGCCGAATGCTGGCCGATGGCGGGCACCGCGCCCAGAGCCCGCGGCCCGTCCGAGAGGCGGGCCGGCGGCGCGCCGACCTGCACCGGTCCGTTCGGCGTCTCCACCGTCACCCGCCGCAGCGCCGGATGCGTCCGCAGCCCCTCGCAGTCGTTGACGAAGCCATAGGCGGTGTTGGCGCGGCGCAGCCGGGCGGCGCATTCCTCCCGGGTCAGGCCGGCGAAGACGCGGGCGATATGGGCATCCACCATGGGCCGGTGGGCGACGCGTTCGTTGTTGCTGCGGAAGCCCTCGCGCGCCGGCAGCCCGGCATCCTCCAGGAAAGCCTCGCAGAAGCCGGCCCATTCCCGCTCGTTCTGGATGGCGATCAGGACGGGGTGGCCGTCCGCGGTCTCGAAGGCGCCGTAGGGGCAGATGGAGGGATGCGCGAGGCCGATGCGCGGCGGGTTCCTGCCCGTGCCCTCGTACTGCAGCAGCGGCACCGTCATCCAGTCCGCCATGCCGTCGAAGAGCGAGACGGCGATGCCCTTGCCGCGGCCGGTGATGCCGCGCTCGATCAGCGCTTCCAGCACCGCGGCATAGCTGTGCATGCCGCAGGCGATGTCGCAGGCCGAGACGCCGACGCGCCCCGCGCCTTCCGCCCGGCCGGTGATGGAGGCGAGGCCGGATTCCGCCTGCACCAGCAGGTCGTAGGCCTTCATCGTGGCGTAGTCGCCCTCATCGCCATAGCCGCTGATGTCCACGGTGATCAGCCGCGGATGCTTCTCCCGCAGCGCGGCGGACGCGAACCCGGCCCGGGCCATGGCGCCGGGGGCGAGGTTCTGGATGAAGACATCGGCGCGGGCGATCAGCTTCGCCAGCAGCGCCTTGTCCGCCGGATTCTTGATGTCGAGGCAGAGGCTTTCCTTGCCGCGGTTCAGCCAGACGAAGTAGCTGGACTGGCCCTTCGCCACCGCGTCATAGGCGCGGGCGAAGTCGCCCTCCGCCCGTTCGATCTTGATGACGCGCGCCCCGGCATCGGCGAGGCGGGAGGCGCAGTAGGGCGCAGCGACGGCCTGCTCCATGGAGACGACCAGCAGCCCTTCGAGGGGCTTCGATCCCGACATGCATTTCTCCCGACCGGCCGGCGACGTTGCGGCAATCTAGCCGCGCCCCGCCGGGCCGGCCAGCCGCCCAGGCCCGGCGCGGCGGCTAGCGCCGGCCGACGGCCCCGGGGTTATGCTCCCGGAATGTCCTGCGGCCCTCTTCTGCGGCGCTGGCGCCTGCTGCGCGGCGAAAGCCAGCTCGACTTCGCCCTGGCAGCGGACACCTCGGCGCGGCACCTTTCCTTCCTGGAGACGGGGCGGGCGCAGAACGAGCCGTTCCTTGCGGCCGGCTTCGCCCCGGCCTTCCGCCACGCCCCGGACCTGGCGGCTCCCCGCAATGTCAGGCTGGCCGAGGCGCTGCGGCTTGTCCTGAAGGCGCAGCATCCCAATGTGGCGCGGTTCCGGTAGGTGATGCCGGCGCCCGGCTGCGCGCCCAGATTGTCGGGGATGATGGCATCCTCCGTCGCCGGAACGTCGATGGTGATGGTCGCGGCCCCGAGCGGCATGGCAGCAAGGGGCAGGGCGGCGAGGATGCCCGGTCGCATGGCTGGTTCTCCTGGCGGGGGCCGGGCCGCGGCCCTGGCGCGGAGAAGCCTCGCCGCAAGGCGGCGCGGCGCGTCATCACGTCGCAGGTCATGCCACCGGCATGGATGGTCCCTGCAGGCCGGGCGCCCGGACGGGCGCCGCGTCGGCAAGGCTTGCGGCGCAGACCGCCCCGCGATGCGGCGCAGACCGCCCCGCGATCGGGCGGGCGTCGATCGCGGTCGCTATCGGCGGCCGTCGGCATAGGGTGGCTGCCCGGCTTGCGCCGCGGCCGCGGCCACCACAGGTCAGGCGCCGCCGGCAGGGGTGGCCGGCGATGACGGGCCGGGATGCATGACGAAGAGCTGGGACGCGAAATTCCAGGGTGCGAAGCCGCCGCATGTCGTGGTGCTGGACAAGCCCTTCGCCGGGCTGAAGCAGGGCCAGCGCCTGTTCATCGCGTCCCCGGCGCTGCTGGAGACGCGCATCCGCGCCATTCCCGCCGGCACGACGCAGGATCCCGCCACGCTGCGGGCCGAACTGGCGCGGGAGCATGGGGCGGATGCCACCTGCCCGGCTTCCACCGGCATCTTTCTCCGCATCATCGCGGAGCGGGCGTTGGAGAGGCTGGCGGCGGGCGATCCCGACCCCGCCCCCTTCTGGCGCGTGGTGGCGCCGGCTTCGCCGCTGGCCGCGAAGCTGTCCTGCGGGGCGGAGTTCCTCAGCGCCCGCCGGGCGGCGGACGCGCCACATGCCGGCCGGCACACCGGTCGACCGGCATGATCATCGTGCCTGCCGCGCGGCGGCCACGCCACGCCCGCGCGCGATACCGGGGTGCCCGACTCAGGACATCGGCACCGCCGGGTCAGTAGCTTCGCGGCATGCCGAGCACATGCTCGCCGACATAGCTGAGCACGAGGTTGGTGCTGATCGGCGCCACCTGGTAGAGCCGCGCCTCGCGGTACTTGCGCTCCACGTCGTACTCCTCGGCGAAGCCGAAGCCGCCGAAGGTCTGGATGCAGGCCTCGCCGGCCGCCCAGGCCGCCTCGGCCGCCAGCATCTTCGACATGTTCGCCTCCTCGCCGCAGGCAAGGCCCGCCTCGAACTTCTCGAGCCCGGTCTTCAGCAGCGCCTCGGCCGCGCGCATCTGCGCATAGGCGCGGGCGATCGGGAACTGCACGCCCTGGTTCTGCCCGATCGGCCGGCCGAACAGCACCCGTTCCTTGCTGTAGTCCACCGCCTTCCGGATGAACCACTTGGCGTCGCCGATGCTCTCGCTGGCGATCAGCAGGCGTTCGGCATTCATCCCGTCCAGGATGTAGCGGAAGCCCTTGCCCTCCACGCCGACCAGGTTCTCCGCCGGCACCGCCATGTTGTCGAAGAACACCTCGGTCGTGTTGTGGTTCATCATGGTGCGGATCGGCCGGATGGTCAGGCCGTTGCCCAGCGCCGCCTTCATGTCGACGATGAAGGTGGACAGCCCGTCGGTCTTCTTCTGCACCTCGCCGCGCGGGGTGGTGCGGGCCAGCAGCAGCATCAGGTCGGAATGCTCGGCGCGGCTGGTCCAGATCTTCTGGCCGTTGACGATGTAGCGGTCGCCCTCGCGCTTCGCCACGGTGCGCAGCGCGGTGGTGTCGGTGCCGCTCGTCGGCTCGGTCACGCCGAAGGCCTGCAGCCGCAGCGCGCCGCTGGCGATCCTCGGCAGGTAGCGCGTCTTCTGCTCCGGGCTGCCATGCTTGAGGATGGTGCCCATGATGTACATCTGCGCATGGCAGGCGCCGGCATTGCCGCCGGAGCGGTGGATCTCCTCGAGGATCGCCGCCGCGGCCGAGAGCGGCAGCCCGGCGCCGCCGAACTCCTCGGGGATCAGCGCGCCGAGATAGCCCGCCTCGGTCAGCGCCTGGACGAACTCGGTCGGGTAGGCGCGGTCGCGGTCCACCCGGCGCCAGTACTCCCCGGGAAAGCGGGCGCAGAGCTTCGCAACCTCCTCCCGGATCTCGGCATGCGGGTCGGCTTGCGTGGGGTCCATGCGGGTGCGGTCTCCGGCGGCGGCGCGCCGACCCTGGCCGCATCCGGCCCCCTCGGGAAACCAGAATCCCGGCCTATCCGCTATGCCGGATTTCGATCGCCGCGGAGGAGCTGCCCGCTCCAGATCCCGGCCTCGACCATGCCCGCGACCTCGGCCCGCAGCAGGCGGGCGAAGGCGGTCGCGGCGTTGGACGGGTGGCGGCCCAGCGGCTCGGCGACCGCCAGCTTGCGGGTCAGCGGCGGGTCGATGATCGGCGCGGCGCCGAGCAGCCCGGCCGCCACCTCCTCCCGCACCGCCGCCAGCGGCAGGACCGTGCCGCCCAGCCGCCGCATGGCCAGCGCCTTCAGCACCGACAGGTCGTCCGCCTCCACGGCGATCCGCAGCGCCAGCCCGCGCTGCGCCGCCTCGGCCTCGACCAGCCGGCGCAGCCCATGCGCCGGCCCCGGCAGCACCAGCCTCTCCCGCATCGCCTCGGCGAAGCCGATCGCCTGGTGCGGCGCAAGGCCCGGCCCGGGCGGGCCGACGAAGCACAGCCCTTCCGTCAGCAGCGGGGTCTGGCGCACCCCGGCGCCCTGGCCGCCGGCATAGACCACGGCCAGGTCGAGCTCGCCGCCCTGCAGCCAGTCGAGCAGGTAGCCGCTGAAGCCCTGCACCACCCGCAAGGTCGCCTCCGGATGGGCGGCGAGGAAGCGTTCGACCAGCCGTGCCGTCAGCACCGCGCCGACGGTCGGCGGCAGGCCGAAGACCACCTTGCCGCGCACCGCGCCGGCCGCCTCGGCGAGGTCGGCGCGTGTCTCCTCCACCTGCCGCAGGATGGCGCCGGCGCGGCCGCGCAGCCGGTCCCCGGCGGCGGTGAGCTGCATGCCGCGGCCGTGGCGGAGGAAGAGCGGCGTGCCCAGCTCCGCCTCCAGCAGGCGGATCTGCCGGCTCAGCGCGGGCTGGGCGATCCGCAGCCGCTCGGCGGCCCGGCTGAGGCTGCCGAGCTCGGCGACCTGGAGGAAGGTGGCGAGCTGCCTGAGATCCACCGGGCCATAGAATCACGGCATGGCGGAAAGCTCCATATTCGAATTTCGTGCTGCCTCCGCCCCGCCTAGGACTGCCGGGCGCCAGCAGAGGTTCCCATGACCCCCGACCCAGACGCCGCATCCTGGCGGCAGGACGTGTTCGACGTGCTCAAGGCCGCCGGGGTGCGGCATGTCGCCTATGTGCCGGATGCCGGCCATGCCACGGCGATCCGCCTCGCCGAGGCCGACCCGGAGATCAACGCGGTGGTGCTGACCACCGAGGAGGAGGGCATCGGCTACCTCGCCGGCGCCTGGCTGGGCGGCGAGCGCGGCGCGCTGCTGATGCAGTCCTCGGGCGTCGGCAACTGCATCAACACGCTCGGCCTCGTCGCCTGCGCCCGCTTCCCCTTCCTGACGGTGGTGACGATGCGCGGCGACTGGGCCGAGTTCAACCCGTGGCAGACCCCGATGGGCCAGGCGACCGAGCCGGCGCTGCGGCTGATGGGCGTGCTGACCTGGCGCGCGGAGGAGCCGGAACAGGTGCGGCCGCTGCTGCAGGGCGCGGCCAGCATGGCCTTCGAGGGCGACGCCGCCTGCGCCGTCCTGCTCGGGCAGCGGCTGATCGGGCGGAAGGAGTGGGTGAAGTGACCGGCGGAACCCTGGACCGGCGGGCGGTGGTCGCCGACCTGCTGCGCGACCGCGGCGCGCTCTGCGTCGTCAGCGGGCTCGGCTCGCCCTCCTACGACGTCATGGCCGCGGGCGACCACGACCTGAACTACTATCTGTGGGCGGCGATGGGCAGCGCCATGACGGTCGGCCTCGGCCTGGCCGCCGCGCAGCCGGACCGGCCCGTCATGGTGGTGACCGGCGATGGCGAGGCGCTGATGGGCCTCGGCGCGCTGGCGACCATCGCGCTGCGGCGGCCGCGCAACCTCGGCATCGTCATCTTGGACAACGGCCATTTCGGCGAGACCGGGATGCAGCCGAGCCATGCCGGCCAGGGCATCGAGCTCACCCGCGTCGCCGAGGCCTGCGGCTTCCCGGTGGTGGACCGCGTGACGGAGCGGCAGGGCATCGCGCCGCTGCGCCGCCGCATCCACGCGATGGAGAGCCTGACCCTCGCCGTGGTGAAGATCGCGGCGGCGGATCTGCCGCGGGCGCTGCCGCCGCGCGACGGCGTGCATGGCAAGAACCGCTTCCGCGCGGCGCTCGGCTTCCAGCCGGCCTGAGCAGCAGGCGAGGACCGCGATGGGCCAGGGGGCCGGATTCCACGACCTCGACGCCCCGGTCGGCGGGATCGCCCGCGACCTGGCGCCGGGGATGAGCGCCACGATCGTCCCGGGCGAGGGGGCGATGCTGTCCGTCGTCGTCATCGCGCCGAACGCCACCGGCGTGCTGCACCGCCATCCGGAGGAGCAATGGGGCGTGCTGCCGGGCGGCAGCGCCATCCGCATGCGGGGCGACGAGGCGATCGCGGTGGCGAAGGGCGATGCCTGGCGCAGGCCCGGCGGCGTGCCGCACGCCATGCGGGCGGGGCCGGCGGGTGCCGCCGGCCCGACATCGTCGCCCCGCCGCGGCCGGACGACCGGGTGCCGGGCACGGGCTTCGGCGCCCCCTGACGGGCACCGGGAGGGCAGTTCGTTACGCGATCCAAGATCGTAAAAACGAAAATACCTTGCGGATCGATCGGATTCAGGGAAACTAACACGCTCCTACATCGTGATAGAGGCCGGCCGCCCCGCGGCCGCCGGAGGAGCCATGACCGGAGCCCGCACCGACCCGTCGTTCGCCGCCCCGGCGCGGCGCGCCCTGCTCGCCGGCGCCGCGGCGCTCGCCCTGCCGGTGCCCGCCCGGGCGCAGGAGGCGACGCTGCTCAACGTCTCCTACGACCCGACGCGGGAATTCTACCGCGACTACAATGCCGCCTTCGCCACCCAGTGGCGTGCCCGGTCCGGCCAGGCCCTGCGGGTCAACACCTCGCATGGCGGCTCGGGCCGGCAGGCCCGCTCGGTCATCGACGGGCTGGAGGCGGATGTCGTCACCCTCGCCCTGGCCTATGACATCGACAGCATCGCCGACCGTGGCCTGATCGCGGCGGACTGGCAGGCCCGGCTGCCGCAGGACAGCGCGCCCTATACCAGCACCATCGTCTTCCTGGTGCGGAAGGGAAATCCGAAGGGGCTGCGGGACTGGGGCGACCTGGCGAAGCCGGGCCTCCAGGTCATCACGCCCAACCCGAAGACCTCCGGCGGGGCGCGGTGGAACTACCTGGCGGCCTGGGCCTGGGCGCAGCGCCAGGGCAACCCCGAGGAGTTCGTGGCGCGCCTCTACCGCAACGTGCCGGTGCTCGACACCGGCGCGCGCGGATCCACCACGACCTTCGCCCAGCGCGGCCTGGGCGACGTGCTGCTGGCCTGGGAGAACGAGGCGCATCTGGCGCTGAAGGAGTTCGGCGAAGGCCGCTTCGACATCGTCGCCCCCAGCCTGTCCATCCTGGCGGAGCCGCCGGTCGCGGTGGTGGACCGCGTGGTGGACCGCCGCGGCACCCGCGCGGTGGCGGAGGCGTATCTGCAGGGCCTCTATGCGCCGGAGGCGCAGCGGCTGGCGGCGCGGCATTTCTACCGCCCGCGCGACGCCGCCATCCTGGCCGAGCATGCCGCGACCTTCCCGTCGCTCGACCTCGTCACGATCGCCGCCTTCGGCGGCTGGCGGGAGGCACAGAAGACCCATTTCGCCGATGGCGGCGCCTTCGACCGGCTCTACCGGCCCGGGCGATGACCGGGTGGCGGCCGCGCAGCGCGCTGCCCGGTTTCGGCCTCTCGCTCGGCGTCACGCTGCTCTGGCTCTCGGCCATCGTGCTGCTGCCGCTGGCGGCGCTGGCGCTGCGGCCCTGGGAGTTGGGGGTGGCGAGCGCCTGGGAGTCGGTGACGCAGCCGCGGGTGCTGGCGGCGCTGCGCCTGTCCTTCGGCGCGGCGTTGGCGGCGGCGGCGCTCGACGTCCCGCTCGGCCTGCTGATCGCCTGGGTGCTGGTGCGCTACCGCTTCCCCGGGCGACGGCTGGCGGATGCCATGGTGGACCTGCCCTTCGCCCTGCCCACCGCCGTCGCCGGCGTGGCGCTGACCGCGCTCTATGCGCCGAATGGCTGGGTCGGCGAGCCGCTCGGCGCCAGCCTCGGCTGGCGCATCGCCTTCACCCCCTGGGGCGTGCTGATCGCGCTGGTCTTCGTCGGCCTGCCCTTCGTGGTGCGGACGGTCGAGCCGGTGCTGCGCGACCTGCCGGCGGAGGCGGAGGAGGCGGCGGCGACGCTCGGCGCCACCCGCGCCCAGGCGCTGCGGCGGGTGGTGCTGCCGGCGCTGGCGCCGGCGCTGCTGACCGGCTTCGGCCTCGCCTTCGCCCGGGCGGTCGGGGAATATGGCAGCGTGATCTTCATCGCCGGCAACCTGCCCATGCTGACCGAGATCGCGCCGCTGCTGATCGTCATCCGGCTGGAGGAGTTCGACTATGCCGGCGCCGCGGCGGTCGGGCTGGCCATGCTGGTGCTGGCCTTCGGCGTGCTGCTGGCGGTGAATGCGGCGCAGCGCCGGCTGCGGCCCTGGGCGCGGGCGTGACGCGCCCCGCCGCCCAGGATCCGGCCTTGGCCCGCCGCCTGGCGCTGCTGGCCGCGCTGCTGGTGCTGGCCGTGCTGTTCCTGCTGCCGCTGGTCGCGGTCTTCGCCGAGGCGCTGCGGCGCGGCTGGGACGTCGCGCTAGCCGCCATCGCCGAGCCCGATGCGCTGGCCGCCATCAGCCTGACCCTGCTGGTGGCCGCCATCGCCGTGCCGGTGAACCTGCTGGGCGGGGTCGCCGCGGCCTGGTGCATCGCCAAATTCGACTTTCCCGGGAAGCGCCTGCTGGTGACGCTGGTGGAACTGCCCTTCGCCGTCTCTCCGGTCATTTCCGGCCTCGTCTGGGTGCTGCTGTTCGGCGCGCATGGCTGGCTGGGGCCCTGGCTGCAGGCGCATGGGCTGCGCATCGTCTTCGCCCTGCCGGGGCTGGTGCTGGCGACCGTCTTCGTCACCTTCCCCTTCGTCGCCCGCACGCTCATCCCGCTGATGCAGGACCAGGGGCGGGAGGAGGAGGAGGCGGCGGCGACCCTCGGCGCCGGCGGGTTGCAGACCTTCTTCCGCGTGACGCTGCCCAACATCCGCTGGGCGCTGCTGTCCGGCGTGCTGCTGTGCAATGCCCGGGCGATGGGGGAATTCGGCGCGGTCTCCGTCGTTTCCGGCCATGTGCGCGGGCAGACCAACACCATGCCGCTGCATGTCGAGATCCTGTACAACGAATACCAGTTCGCAGGTGCGTTTGCCGTCGCGGCGCTGCTGGCGCTGCTGGCGCTGGTGACGCTCGGGGCCAAGGCGCTGCTGGAGAGGCTGGCGGGCCGACAGGCCGGGGCGGCGGGATGAGACCAGGGATGGGATGGTATCGCGCGCGGCCGGCCCTGTCGGTCGAGGCGCCGCCCGGCGCCTGCCGGCCGGCCTTGCCAGGCCCGGGTCATGCCGCATGACCGCCGGGCTGGGCGTGGATGTCGCCGGGCTGACCCGCCGCTTCGGCGCGGGGCGGCCGGCGCTGCATGGCGTGGATCTGGCGGTCCGGCAGGGGGAATTCGTCGCGCTGCTCGGCCCCTCGGGCTCGGGCAAGACCACGCTGCTGCGCATCCTGGCCGGGCTGGAATTCCCCGATGCCGGCAGGGTGCGGGTGGGCGGCCGCGACATGGCGGGCGTGCCGGCGCGGGCGCGCGGCGTCGGCTTCGTCTTCCAGCACTATGCGCTGTTCCGCCACATGACGGTGTTCGAGAATGTCGCCTTCGGCCTGCGCGTCCGCCCGCGCGCGCGCCGGCCGGCCGAGGCCGAGATCGCCCGGCGCGTGCGCGACCTGCTGGCGCTGGTGCAGGTGCCGGAGCTGGAGCGGCGCTACCCCGAGCAGATCTCGGGCGGGCAGCGGCAGCGCGTGGCGCTGGCGCGGGCGCTGGCGATCGAGCCGCCGCTGCTGCTGCTGGACGAGCCCTTCGGCGCGCTGGATGCGCAGGTGCGCAAGGACCTGCGGCTCTGGCTGCGCGGGCTGCATGACCGGCTGGGCATCACCACGCTGTTCGTGACGCATGACCAGGACGAGGCGATGGCGATCGCCGACCGCATCGCCCTGCTGCGGGACGGGCGGGTGGTGCAGTTCGATGCGCCGGAGGCGCTGTTCGAGCATCCGGCGGATGCCTTCGTCGCGGGTTTCCTGGGCGACAGCAACCGGCTGCCCTGCGTGGTGGCGGGCGGGCTGGCGTGCTTCGCGCCGTTGCCCCTGCCGGGGATGGCGACGTCCCTGCCGGATGGGCCGGCGCTGGCCTTCGTGCGGCCGGGCGCGTTGCTGGCGGCGCCGGGGGAGGGGGCGGTGGTGCAGGGCGTGCGCCATGATGGCCGCGCGCTGCACCTGGTGGTGGCGGCCGGCGGGCGGATGCTGGAGGCGGCGCCGGCGCCGGGCTGGGACGCGCCGCGGCGGGGCGATGCCTGCGCGCTGAGCATCGCCGAGGCGCGGTTCTTCGCCGCGCAGCAATAGTGCAAGCCGGGCGTGACGGCAGCGCGTTCCGCGCGGGCGCATATTGCGCGCTCGACGCCGCTTCGCCAGCATGGCCGAGGGCAATGGTCGCCATCGACGGTGTCGAAGGCGCCTGACACGCCTTCGCGGAACGACCACACATGCCGCGGTGATGCCGCAGGCCAGCGCAGGCATGCACTGCCGCCCTGACGGCGCGTGAAGCATGGTTTCGGGACGGTTTGGCCGGCTGCGTCGTCGGCGCGGATCGGCTTGGGCGTGCGTCGCTGCGTCGAGAGTGGCTGATGTGCTGCAACGGAACGACAGGGGACGCTGCGGCGCAGGCCAGCGCCGCCGCGCCGGCGCTGGCCTGCGCCTTCTACGGCACGACGGGAAAGGTCGCCGCGATGGCCCAGGCCAGCGCCAGCGCATTGGCCGCCGCCGCCGGCCAGGGCGACCCCGTCGCCCGGAAGGCCCAGCGGCTCAGCAGGCCGAAGACCAGCAGGAAGACCAGCATCACCGGCACGATGATCACCAGGAAGAACAGCCGCGGCGGGTCCAGCGCCACCGCCCCCACCAGCGAGAGCAGGAACAGCGCCTTGGTCGCCGGATAGGCCAGCCGCGCCGCGCCCGGCCCGCGCGCGGCCCATTCATCCGCCGCGAACCAGGGCAGCGTGCCGCAGAGCAGCACCGGCACCAGCCAGGCGCGGTGGGGCGCCGGCACGAAGGCCAGGGCGAAGCGGTCGATCGCCAGCCCGATGCCGAGGATGGCGAACCCCGCCAGCGCCGCTGCCGCCAGCGCGGCGCCACCGGGCCGCCCCGGCCAGCGCGGCCGCGGCGCGCCCAGCCGCCACAGCAGCGCCGCGGTCAGCACCCCGTACAGCGCGCAATGCGCCGCCAGGTAGTCGCCCAGCAGCAGCGGCAGCGCATGGGTCGGCACCACCCGCAGCACCAGCGGCGTCAGCACCGCCGGCAGCAGCGCCACCACCCAGAAGCGACGCCAGGGCAGGCCGCCGCCCTGCGCCAGAGGCTCCACCCGCGGCAGCAGGCGCGAGAGCGGCCAGGCCAGCAGCACCAGCCCGCCCAGCAGCACGCCGATCCAGGGGCCGCGCGCATCCACCAGCCCCGCGGCGCTGCGGCCGAAGGCGGCGTTCAGCCAGGCGCGGGCGGCCTCCAGGCTCTCCCGCGCATAGATCACGCCGATATGCTCGACGCCATCGGCCAGCACGAGGCGGCGGGCCCTGCCGGTGGCCGGGTCGCCATAGGTCACGTTCTCCTCGACCACGCCGCCGGGTGCGGCCATGCCGACCAGGCGGCGCGCCTCGGCCTGCAGGATCTCCGGCTCCCAGGCCCCGACGATGACCAGCAGGTTGCGCGGCAGGTCGGGGGTGGCGCCCTTGGCGAAGAGCGAGAGGCCCACGGTCGCCTCCGCCCCCGGATGGGCGATGGCCCAGCGCGTCACGATGTCGCCCGCCATGGAATGGCCGAGCAGGGCGAAGCGCCCGTCGCCCAGCGGCCGCGCCGCCTCCACCACCCGGCCGAGCGCCGCCATCAGCACCCCGGCCGCCGCCGCATCGTCCGACAGCCCGCCCGCAAGCGGCGTCGGGTTGCCGCCATGGCCGGGGAAGTCGAAGGTCACGGCGATGAAGCCGGCCTGGGCCAGGGTGGTGGCGAAGGGCTCCATCATCCGGCGCGACCCGGCGAAGCCATGCGCGATGACGACCACCGGCGCCGGTCCGCCCGCGGCGGGGCGGTAGAGCGTCGCCGGGATCTCGCCCACCGGCATCTGCGTGACGGACAGCCCCTGCAGCGGCGCCAGCATCCGGGCCAGCGCCAGGCCGATGGCGCCGAGGGCGAGCAGGGCGACCAGCCCGGGAAACCAGCGTCGCAATCGGTTCTCCTTCGATCCCGGGCCGCCGGAAAGGGCTGGCCGGATCTGTCAGCTTCGCTTTACAGTAGCGTCGGATTGGATTTCTGACAGTCGCGGCGCCGCCCGCGGCCCTGCGAGGGGAATGCGAGAATGCGCCTGTCCCGGGCCGAGAGTTCCGGCTGGTCCGCCTTCAGCCCCGTGCTGAGCGCCGCCGACCTGGCCGATTGCCGCACCCTGCTCGCCGGCGGGTCGAAGAGCTTCCACGCCGCCTCCAAGCTGCTGCCGCGCAGCGTGGCAGAGCCGGCGACCGCCCTCTACGCCTTCTGCCGGGTGGCGGACGACGCCATCGACCTGGACCCGAGCCCGGCGGCGCTGGCCATGCTGCAGGACCGGCTGGCGCGGGCCTGCGAGGGGCGGCCGCTGCCCCTGCCGGCCGACCGGGCGCTCGCCGCCGTCGTCACCCGCTATGCCATCCCGCGGGCGGTGCCGGAGGCGCTGCTGGACGGCTTCGCCTGGGACCGCCAGGGCCGCCGCTACGAGACGCTGTCGGACCTGACCGCCTATGCCGCCCGCGTCGCCGGCACCGTCGGCATCATGATGGCGCTGCTGATGGGGGAGCGGCGGCCGGCGGTGCTGGCGCGCGCCGCCGATCTCGGCGTCGCCATGCAATTCTCCAACATCGCCCGCGATGTGGGGGAGGATGCGCGGGCCGGCCGGCTGTATCTGCCGCTGGAATGGCTGCGGGAGGCCGGGCTGGACCCGGAGGCCTGGCTGGCGGCGCCCGGCTTCGATGCGCGGATCGGCCGCGTGGTGGCGCGGCTGCTGGCGGAGGCGGCGGCGCTCTATCGCCGGTCGGAGGCCGGGATCGCCCGCCTGCCGCTGGCCTGCCGGCCGGGCATCGGCGCCGCGCGCTGGATCTATGCCGAGATCGGCCACGAGGTGGCGCGCAACGGGCATGACAGCGTCTCGCGCCGGGCCGTGGTCTCCCACCGGCGGAAGCTCGCCTTGCTGGCGCGCAGCCTGGGCGCCATCGCCCTGCCCGCCGGCGGCGCGGCGGCGCCCTGCCTGCCGGAGACGCAGTTCCTGGTGGAGGCGGTGGCGGCCGCGCCGCGGCAGGTGCGCGTGCCGGTGCCGGAGCCGGGGACCGGCGCGCGCGTGGCCTGGATGTTCGAGCTGTTCGAGCAGATCGAGCAGGACCGCGCGCTAGGGCGGGGCACGCCGGCGGCGGAATAGGCCGCCCCGTCCCGCCGGACGGCCCGCGGCGACGGCCCGCGGCAACGGCCCGCCCTGTCGCTGGCCGGCGCGACGCGGCTCAGAGCGGGTCGCGGAGGGCCGTGAACGGCCCGGAGCGTTACTCTGCTCCGACAACACCGCGCGACAGCGGCGCGGCGTTCAATTCTGAACGCAAGCCGCTGTAGCCGCCCATCCGGCCGGGCCCGGCGCAACGGGCGGCACCGCCGCCGCGTTCCGCCGGCGACAGAACCCCGGAGCCGATCCCCGATGAGCCAGGCCCTCGCCGAAGGCGCCCGCCGCGCCCTGGTGCCGCGCAATGCCGGTCCGCTCGGCACCGCCGACATCGCCACCGCGCTCGCGGTCTGCGGCGGCGCCGTCCTCGCCTCCGCCCTGGTCTCGGCGCGCTTCTCGCCCTCCCCGGCGCATGGCAGGCTGCGGCGCGACTACGACAGGCTGGAGAAACCGCCCTTCAACCCGCCCGATGCGGCCTTCGTCATCTGGGGCCCGCTCTACGCCGCGCTCACCGCCTCCGGCGCGCGCATCTGGAATGCCCCGCCCGGCCGGGAGCGCAGCCGCGCGCTGGTCCATTGGTTCGGCATCCAGGGGCTGAACGCCCTCTGGCTCTGGCTCGGCTTCGGGCAGCGCCGGCGCGGCGCGGCGACGCTGGAAGCCGCCCTCACCACGGTGAATGCCGTGGCCTATCTGGATGCGGCGCGGCGGGTGGACCGGCCGGCGGCCTGGCTGGCAGCGCCCTATGCCGCCTGGATCGGCTTCGCCGCGCTGCTGAGCGAGGAGCTGTGGCGCCGCAACCGCGGCCGCGTCGAGTAGCGTCAACCGAAACGGCATTGACCTGCGTCAAGGCCGATTGACAGAAGCGCGGGCAACCTTCCGTCCCAGCCGGCACTGGCCGGGGGAGGGAGTGGCCCGGTGCGCATCGTTCTCATTCATCCGAACTACCACTCGGGCGGCGCCGAGATCGCCGGCAACTGGCCGCCCGCCTGGGTCGCCTACCTCGCCGGCTACCTGAAGAACGCCGGCTACACCGACGTCACCTTCATCGACGCGATGACCGACCACCTCTCGCATGATCAGTTGCGGGAGGCGCTGGCGGAATTGCAGCCCGACCTCGTCGGCACCACCGCCATCACGCCGGCGATCTACGAGGCGGAGGCGGTGCTGGAACTGGCGAAGCAGGCCTGCCCGCAGGCGGTGACGGTGCTGGGCGGCATCCACGGCACCTTCATGTTCCCGCAGGTGCTGGCGGAGGCGCCCTGGATCGACTGCGTGGTGCGGGGGGAGGGGGAGCAGGTGCTGCTCGACCTCGTCCGCTGCATCGACGAAGGCCGCTGGCCGGCGGAACGCAACACGGTGAGGGGCATCGCCTATCATGACGGGACGGAGGTGGTGGCGACCCCCGCCGCGCCGCCGATCGCCGATGTGGACAAGATCGCGCCGGACTGGGGCATCCTCGACTGGGGCAAGTACATCTACATCCCGACCGGCACGCGCGTGGCGATCCCGAACCTGGCGCGCGGCTGTCCCTTCACCTGCAGCTTCTGCAGCCAGTGGAAATTCTGGCGCGACTACCGGGTGCGCGACCCGAGGAAGGTGGTGGACGAGATCGAGACGCTGGTGCGCGACCACCAGGTCGGCTTCTTCATCCTGGCCGATGAGGAACCCACCATCCACAAGAAGAAATTCGTGCAGTTCTGCGAGGAGATGATCGCCCGCGGCCTGCCGGCCAAGGTGCAATGGGGCATCAACACCCGCGTCACCGACATTTTGCGGGATGAGGCGCTGCTGCCGCTGTACCGCAAGGCCGGCCTCGTCCATGTCTCGCTGGGCACGGAAGCCGCCGCGCAGCTCAAGCTCGACCGCTTCAACAAGGAGACGACGGTCGCGCAGAACAAGAAGGCGATCCAGCTGCTGCGCGCCGCCGGGATCGTGACCGAGGCGCAGTTCATCGTCGGGCTGGAGAACGAGACGGTCGAGACGCTGGAGGAGACCTACCGCATGGCCCGGGACTGGAACCCGGACATGGCGAACTGGGCGATGTACACGCCCTGGCCGTTCAGCGACCTGTTCCAGGAGCTGGGCGACAAGGTCGAGGTCTTCGACTTCTCGAAGTACAATTTCGTCACGCCGATCATGAAGCCGGATGCGATGGACCGGGCGACGCTGCTCGACCGCACCATGGCGAATTACCGGCGATTCTACATGAACAAGGCGCTGTTCCAGTATCCCTGGACCCTCGACCGGCGGCGCCGCAGCTACCTCGTCGGCTGCCTGAAGGCCTTCCTGAAGTCGGGCTTCAAGCGGACCTTCTACGACCTGGGCAAGGTCGGCTACTGGGGCCCGCAGACCAAGAAGAGCGTGGATTTCCACTTCGACGCGACGCGCAGTCTGGCGGCGCCGGTGGCCAAGGCGCCGCACAATGCGATGTGGAAGACCATGCACCGGCCGAAGGCGAAGCTGCCCACCGCCAACGCGGCCGAGCAGTCGGCGCTGGCCGCCAGGGCCTGCGGCGGCGGCACCGAGCAGCTGGCGGAGAGCCTGGCGCCCGTGACGCTGCGCGACGGCGGCACGCGGCCGCCGCCCCAGACGGCATCGGGCGGCGACTGAGATGGACGGCGGCATCGCCGTCGCCGGCCGCATCGGGCCGAATGCCATCACCCAGGCGGCGGCGGCGCTGGATGCCGCCCTGCCGGGGGATGCGGTGGACGCGCTCTTCGCCGAGGCGGGGCTGGCGCGCTATCGCCACGACCCGCCCGAACGCATGGTGGATGAGCGGGAGGTAACGGCGCTGCACCGCGTGCTGCGCGCCCGGTTGCCGCCGGCGCAACTGCGGGCGCTGACGCGGGAGGCGGGGTTGCGCACCGGCGACTACCTGCTGGCGCATCGCATCCCGCGTCCGGTGCAATGGCTGCTGCGCGTGTTGCCGGCGCCGCTCGCGGCGCGGGTGCTGCTCTCGGCCATCCGGCGGCATGCCTGGACCTTCGCGGGCGGCGGCGCCTTCGCCTGCGCGGCGGGGCACCCCGTGCGGCTGGCGATCGCGTCCTGCCCGCTCTGCCGCGGCGCCCGGCTGGACCACCCCGCCTGCGACTACTACGCCGCGACCTTCGAGCGGCTCTTCGCCAGGCTGGTGCATCCCCGCGCCCGGGTGACGGAGGTGGCCTGCGAGGCGATGGGCGCCGCGGCCTGCGTGTTCGAGCTGCGCTGGCGCGACGGCCCGGCGGCTGCCGCGCGCGCAAGCGCCTCGCCGCCGCGAGCCCCGCCGGGCGCCGGCGCCCC
>NZ_SMOA01000290.1 GCF_004353985.1 Paracraurococcus ruber
CCGCCCTCGCTGACCACAGGCCCATCTCCCACCTCAGTGCGTTCGTTCTGATCCATGCTGCATCTCACCATGCCGGTCTCCGGACGGACAAATCGATCTCCAGGGAAACCAGGTGCAGCTCTGGCGCTGGAGTCGGCGGTGCAAGGATGAGCGAGCCAATTGGCGCAGCGAGGGTTGCACGGAAGAGGGGCAGCCATCGAGCGACAGGAGGGTGCGGCGCCGGAAGGCGACGATCACTGCCTCGTCCTGCGGGCGGAGCACCGTAGGGCGCGGCGCCTTTGGGGGCATGGCAGAGGCAGTGGTGAATGCCCGCTTGCGCCACGTCTGGACTGTGCTGGGACTGTTGCCCTGGCACCTGGCGAGGGCCCTTACGCCACCTTCAACAGCTTGGATCGCACGACGAACTGTCTCCGTATTTGTGGCGCGGCCGGGAAGAACCTGTCCCGCTGCGCGTCCCTCCAGGCTTGCAGCTTGGGTGTGCCACCGGCGACGTCGTCAAGGATATCATCCGGAATTCGGAGCGCAACGTCAGCGACCTGACGGCTCCATGATGACCGGCGGCCTGGGAGGATGACAGACGAGCCTGGGCGCCATCACCCGATCGGAGTTTGAAACGTCATGGCCTGAACCGAGCAGATTGGGCTTGGGCTGGTACGAGGTGGCGCATCACTGGCCGCCCGGACCTTCGCCGCGCATCGGCCGAATGGTCTTGCCGCACAGAACCCGTTCATTACATCCTCGTCAACGGCACGTCCGATGCCGAATGAGATAGAGGGAGGGTGACCCATGAATCGACGCGATGTCTTGCGTAGGGCTGCCGCAGTGGGCGCGGCCGCGGGCCTCAAGGCACCGGCCGCCTTCGCTCAGTCCGCGCGCGACCGGACCTTGCGTGTTGCACCCCTGACCGCGCTGGCTTCAGTTGACACGGTGTTCAATACCTCGCTCGTCACGACCAACCACGGCTACGCGGCCTACGACACGCTCTTTGGCTTCACCAGCAGGCGCGAGATCACGCCGCAGATGGCCGCGGGATACGGCGTCGAGGATGATGGCCGCACCTACATCATCAAGTTGCGTGAAGGCCTGAAATTCCACAACGGCGAACCCGTCCGCGCCCAGGACGCGATCCAGAGCCTGAAGCGCTGGGCCGGCCGGGAGACCTTCGGCCAGACCGTGGCGAAGTTCGTCGATGACTGGAGCGTCGCGGATGACCGCACGCTGCGCATCCGGTTGACCCAGCCCATTCCCATCTTCCTGGAGGCGATCACCCGCGGCAGCGCTTCGGTGCCATTCATCATCCCCGAGCACATCGCCAAGACTGATCCATTCACCCAGGTCACCGATGCCACCGGCAGCGGCCCTTACCGCTTCGTCAAGGAGGAGTTCGTTCCCGGTCAGGTCGCGGTCTACGTTCGAAACCCGGACTACATCCCGGCCTCTGGCACGCCCGATTGGACCTCCGGCGCCAAGATCGCCCATTTCGAGCGGCTTGAGTGGCAGGCGTTGCCGGAACAGGCGACCGCCGCCGCCGCGCTGCGTTCTGGCCAGATCGACTGGTACGAACAGGTGCAGCCCGATCTCGTGCCGGGTTTGCGTTCCCACCCTCAAATCCGCATCGGCAACGCCAATCCCAGCGGATTCAACGGTATCCTGCGCTTCAATCACCTCCAGGCCCCGTTCAACAATCCGGCCATCCGCCGTGCCGTCCTGCTTGCCGTCAATCAGCAGGACTACATGCAGGCTCTCACGGGCGGCGATCCCTCGTCCTACGCCAACTGCCGGTCGATGTTCCCGTGCGGCACCCCGCATGGTGCTGATACGGGGCTGCGGCACATGCCCGCCGACCTATCTCGCGCCCGCGCGGCCCTGAGGGCCGCCGGCTATGATGGCACGAAGGTCGTGGTCCTGAGCCCCGCCGACGTCCCCACCATTCATCCGATGGGCGAGGTCACGGCCGACCTGCTGAAGCGACTTGGCATGAACGTTGAGTTCGCCGCCTTGGACTGGGCCACGCTCGTCGCCCGTCGCGCCAACCGCGAGGCGACCGACAAGGGCGGGTGGTCGATCTTCCACACTTGGGCTCCCTCCTCGGTCATTGGCTCCCCGGTCGAGCATTTCCCCATGCGCGGCCTCGGTGCCAGGGGCTGGGCCGGCTGGTTCAGCGACGACCAGATCGAGACGCTCACCGCCGCCTGGATCACCGCCACGTCCGATGCGGCCCGCGCCGAGGCTGCCGACGGTATTCAGCAGCGGGCCTTCGAGATGGTGCCGTTCATCCATTGCGGGCAGTTCCAGATCCGCACGGCTTATCGCAGATCCCTCACTGGCATGGTCGAGGGCGGCGCCGCCTTCATGTGGAACCTGCGCCGCGTCTGACACCGAGTGGCAACATCTGCCGACGGGACACTCGTTCCCTGCACTTGGCTGTGGGTGGCATCAGAGCCAATGGTCAGGCGCGCGCCGCGGTGAAGGCCGGCGCGCCGCCCAGACTGGCTTTTCGGCGGAGCTTCAGGTCGTAGCATCCGGCTGGTCGGGTGCTGCCTCCAGGAGCCCCGACATGGCCTTTTCGGACACTGCCCGCTGCAGCCTCACCGAGGCCGCGCAGCACCCGCTGCGGCTGGCCGCGCCGCCCGACAATGTGCCCGTTGCCGCCGCGCGCGTGGTGCTGAACAAGCTGCTGAAGCCGGCGAGCGCGCCGGCCTGCCCCACACCATCGCCGCCCCCCGTGCCATCCTGGTCAAACCAGCGCCGGCACCGCGCCCCGCCTGCCCGCACAAACGGCGCGAGGGCACCAGGCAGCATCAGGTGCTCGCCATGCTGCGCCGGGCGGAGGGTGCCACCTTCGCCCTGATCACGGAGGCCACTGGCTGGCAGGCCCACACGGTCCGCGGCTTCCTCGTCGGGCTGAAGAAGCGCCAGGGCTTCCCGGTCGGGGTCGCCGAGCGGCTTCGGCAGGTCGGCCTCGGCAAGGAGGGCGGCAAGGGCAGCTACTCCGTCTACCGCATCGCCGAGGCGGGCTGATGCGGCCGGCGCCGTCAGGCTGGCGGTTGGGTACCTCCGGGACTCAATTGCCGAGCAGGGCCAGAGCAGCCTTGGGGTTGAGGTGGAGCAGAGCAGCATCCATGCCTTTGCGGAGGCCCAGGGCTCGACGCTCGTTGCTAAGCACCAGGACGTCGCCAGTGGCAAGGACGACTGCCGGCCAGGCTTCCAGGCGGCGTCCGCGCGCTGCCGGCAACTCGGCGCGATGCTGGTCGCCGCGAGGCTCGACCGCATCACCCAGCGCACCCACACGCTCTCGCGCCTGCTGGAGGACGGCTACGCGATCCGGGCCGCCGACTTGCCGGCCGCCGACGACCTGATGATGCGCATCTACGTCGCCATGGCGCAGAAGGAGCGGGAGCTGATCAGCGAGCGGACCCGGCGCGCTGCGGGCCGCCAAGGCGCGTGGAGCGGTACTGGGCGGTGACAGGGGCTACCGGCCGGCCGAGGGCCTCCGTGTCGCGGCAGCAGCCCAGGCGCACCGCGTGGCGGCGGAGCCGGCCACATACCGGGTGGCGCTGGAGGTGGAGCGGTTGCGAGCCGTGGGCGTCATCGGCAAGGCGGCGATCGCGCGGGTGCTGACGGCGCGCGGCGTGCCGACGCCGCGGGACGGGGCTGCGTGGACCCACACCACAGTGGCGCGGGTGTTGGCTCGGGCCGGAGGCTGTGGGTTTCTGTCCGACGCGGTGGCGCGCGATGCGTGGCGACGAATCGCTGCGTCGCGGCATTGGCGATGCGTATTGTCGCTGCCCCAAGCGGATTGCGTGACCTCTGGAAAGCTGGTGAGGTCTGAGGATTGCCCAAGCGAGAGGTGGATCGATGTGTCGTCGCTTGCCGACCCGCGTAGCAGGCGTTGCGTTGGCCTTGGCGCTGACTGCCTGCGGTGACAGGTCTCCGCCGCCGCTGGCGCCCACGGCTGCACCCGCCGCCGCCGTCGCCACGACGCCTCAGCCGCCCGCCGCGCCAAACGTGGCCGACCTGGTGGACGCTCGCGCCTCCTCCGGCGAGTCCGAGATGGAGCGCCGCGGCTTCGCGGTCGCGCGCCAGCGCGGGTTGACAGCCTTCTGGTGGAACGCGTCCGCGCAGGCCTGCGTGCAGACCGTGACAGCGAACGGCCGCTACCGGACCGTCTCGCCAGTGGCGGCGTCCAGTTGCGGCCACTGAGCCCCCCCTGGTTGCGACTGTAGCAACAGAGACAGCGGCGCGCCGGCGCCGACAGCGCACACCATCCCATCCGGGCCGTGCCAGCCGTGCTTGGTTTGGCCGCGGCGGGTGGCGCCAGTGCCCGAGCGATCGCGGCCAAGACGCCCCGCACCGATACGGTCATTCCCGGCACACGCTTGCATGCGACTGACGAGATCCGCTGCGCACAGGCCACTGTCCAGCCGATGCGGCCCTGCCACTTCGGCGTCGTCCGCCAGGGCCCTCGGGCGTGCCGAGGTGACGACCTTCCAGCAGGATGGCGGCGCCTGGACCATTGCCGTTCAGGCCGACCAGCCGGAGCGCTTTTGAGGCACCGCAGCGAAGGACGATGCCCGCCTGGTGATGGCGACGGATCACGACCTTTGCATGATCAGGATTGGCGAAAAGCAGTCCGAAATACCCGGAGCGATCATTTCGAAAAACTAGCAAATCGCCGCAGTTGCCCCGGCTCGGCGGCTGATGGCGGAGCGGGTCGCGCACCTGCCGGCGTTGAAACTTGAGCTGCTGCAAGCGGAGCGCGTAACCGGTAACGCGGCGCCGGCCCAGGCGCTGACTGAGCGCGGGGTTCCGACGGCACGGAGCGGCATGCACCCACATGACCCAAACGCGTGTGCTGGCGCGGGCGGCACTCGGACCGCCTCGTTTCGACTGTCCACGTCGGGGGTCAAGGCTGCGGCATCAGGTACGTTATGCACGCATTTCGGAACCCCGCTAGTACCTCCACGAAAGCTTGATAGCAGGCATGGAGATGTCTGACAGATCGGGCGTGCGAGCTTTTGGCGCTGGCGGCAGGTCAGGCCGGGGACAAGGTTTCGGCGAGCGTGCTCCAGGTCGCGTCGCGTAGGTCGCGGCGCATTTGCTCCTCGTCAGTCCAGCGGGTTTCGGCCGGTAGGCGGATCGCTTCGCATTGCACCCTCAGCGTGCTGCCGCGGAAGGGCCAAGGGTCCAGCGACCAGCGGGATTGCCCCAGCCGCACGAGAGTCATCTTGCGGGTGCTGCCATCTTCCATCGGCGCTTCCCCTGCCTTGTCGGGATCGGCGAAGCAGAGGGCCAAGGACAGGGCGTCAGTCACCGCGACAAGGGCGGAGTTGCGTTCGACCTGCTCGCGGGACACGCCGAGCTTGGCGATCCAGTCCGCCTGGAGCCTGGTTTCCTTGGCGTTGTTGCGGTCGATCGCGGCTTGATCCTCTGGCGGCAGGCTCTCCGGGTCCATGTACTCCGTGTAGACCCGCGTGCCGTGCAGGGAGATGAGCAGGGCGGGCCAGAGGCCGTAGGAGGCGCGGGCGATTTCCACGCCGCGCGCCCACATCGGGGCATGGACCGCCGGGCCGAGCCTGGTGAACGGGTGAGGCAGGCCCGTCTCGCGGTCGAGAGTCGGGGCGGTCTCCCAGGACAGCCAGGCGATGTCGTGCTGCTCAGCTGCGAGAATGACCTCGGGCGCCGGGTTTGGCTGCGCGAAGCCGGAGGCACCCCACGCGGCCATCATTTGGCCGGAAAGCAGGGCGTGGGAGGCTTGGGGGATGAGAAGGCGGGTGCCGTTCTCCGGGCTGCGCAAGATCATGAGATGCTAACGCAAGAGCTGGGCTTTGGGACGCAGCAATTCCTCACCTGGCTGGATGGGGCGCAGAGCGGCGGAGGGTACTGATCTCTGCGCATGCTCGCGAACACCGTCATTTCGAATCCAGTCAATCCCCGAAACACAGCGTCTCCGGACGCCGATCGCGGTTGGTCTGGCTCGAAAGTTGCGCGTTGCCTGCAAACGCCGATGATAGGGACGCTGCATCCCCTGTTCATCACCGGCCAACGGTCGTTGGTCCGTGTTGAACAGGCCGACTACGCGTCGTCGGCGTCCCGGTGCTGAAGCTTCGGCGCGTGTTCGGCTTCCCACTCCGCCACCGTGGGCTCCTCGCGCGGCACGCCGGCGTGGTTGTGTACCGTACCCGGCTCTTTGGACAACAGGTTGGATTACGCCGCGCACCTGAAGGTTTCTGCGTGCAAAGCGGCTCGCGTGTCGGCGGGGCTGCGGTGGCCGTTCTTCTCAATGATCCACTCGGTGTTG
>NZ_SMOA01000291.1 GCF_004353985.1 Paracraurococcus ruber
GGCCCCGTGGCTGCGCGGTCACGCCGGCGGGCGGGCGCCTGCCCCGCCGGCGGGCCGGACGCCGCCGCGGGCCGTGCCGGCCGACGGTCGCCGTTGCGACCGGCTCGACAATGCCACACGCCTGGAACGCGATCCCGCGTGGCCCGGCAACCGCCGGCCTTGCGGCCGCGTTTCGGGGCCGGGTACGCTACAGGTGGTGGTCATCGCTGCCCGAGTCACCCAAGACCCTGTGTGCCGAAGAGACCGACAGGGGCCTGGGCAGCGGGGGACGCCGTCCCGCCAATGGCAAAGAGGAGGTGCCGCGATGTCCGGTCTTCAGGCCCGCATGCGCGACCGAGCGACCAACCCCCTCGACGTGCTGGAACAGATCGTCTCCGCCAATGAATGGGCCTTCGAGCGCCGCTCCGACGGCGAGATGGCCGCCGAGGCGCCGGGCAAGTGGTGCGACTATGGCCTGTTCTTCTCCTGGTCGCCGGAGATCAGCGCCATGCACTTCTCCTGCGCCTTCGACATGAAGGTCCCGCCGGAGAACCGCAACCGGCTGTTCGAATTGCTGGCCCTTGCCAACGAGAAGCTGTGGATCGGCCATTTCGGGCTGGAGAGCGAGGATGGCGTGCCCGTCTTCCGCCATGCGGTCCTGCTGCGCGGCGCGCCGTCGGCCAGTGCCGAGAGCCTGGAGGACATGGTGGACATCGCGCTGACGGAGTGCGAACGGTTCTTCCCGGCCTTCCAATTCGTGCTCTGGGGTGGCAAGGCGCCGGCGGACGCCCTGCAGGCCGCCATGCTGGACTGCCAGGGAGAGGCCTGACACCGAACGAAGGACCGGTCATGCAGCCTGCCAGCCCGCCCGAGGAGATGCGCGCCGTCGGGCGCCTGCCCGGCGGGCTGGAGGTGGAGATCCGCCATCGCCGCGGCGGGGCGGCGGGGCCGGAACAGGTGGCGGTGAGCATCACCGCGCCGGCCGGCTTCGAAGCCT
Organism: Paracraurococcus ruber; assembly: GCF_004353985.1. Taxonomy (GTDB): domain Bacteria; phylum Pseudomonadota; class Alphaproteobacteria; order Acetobacterales; family Acetobacteraceae; genus Paracraurococcus; species Paracraurococcus ruber. The sequence continues at coordinate 977 of NZ_SMOA01000291.1, forward strand.
GGGGCCGGCGGATGGAAGCCGCCCACCCCATGCTGGCCTGGATCCAGGTCTGGGAAGCCGCCTGGGCGCCCTGGCTGGCACTGATGGGCTGGCAGCCGCCGCGCCTGCCGGGTCGGACGCCACCGGCCCCGCCGGGATAGCCCGGGCCCCCGCGCCCTCGCCGGCCGCGCGACCCCTGTCCTGAGCCCCTTTTCCGGGGGCGGCGTCCACCGCGCCGGACGGCCACGGGGACCGGAGGATGACGGCGTGGCGCCGGCCCCGTCGCCCGCCCGCCCGGCCACGCGCCCCGCGGTGGGGTCGGCCCGCCTTCCCCGGCCGCATCGGCCGTGCCCTCGCTGCCGTCATCCCGCCGGTCGCCCGCGTGGCGCATGGACCCGTCGCCGCGATCGCCGGCTCGACCCCCGGCGCGGGTGCCGCCGCGGGGGCGCGAGGCCGGCCAGGCCCCGACCGTCACCAGTCCCTGCGGACTTGCATCTGCCGCAACAGGCCTGCGCGCCGGAAGTGCCGCTCACGCCCCCGCCATGGGTCTTTGGTTGTGCTTGCCAATCCACATGCACGCATGGTTCGGTCTCGGGTGCCGGGGTCAACGAACCCAAACGAAATGAGGGAGACGTCCGTGGCCGCAATGCCCACGCCGCAGCGCCCTGGCCTGCTCGCGACCGCCGCCATCGCCGCCGGCTTGCTGTTCACCGCCGCACCGGCGATGGCGCAGCTGAAGAGCTACGACAGCAGCCGCCCGAGCTTCTGGCAGAACCCGCCGCCCGACTGGTTCCTGGGCGACGAGACGGAGGAGCAGAAGGGCCTGGCGCCGCCGGTCGGGCCGGCGACGCCGACCCCGCTGGCCGAGCTGCAGGAGAACCTGAAGAAGATCAAGCTGCCGCCCGGCTTCCGGATCGAGGTCTGGGCGCATGGCATCCCCGAAGCGCGGCAGATGGCCTGGGGCGACAACGGCACGCTCTTCGTCGGGTCCTTCGGCGCGACCAATGTCTATGCGGTCACCGAACGCAACGGCCAGCGCAGCGTGGCGACGATCCTCAAGGGGCTGAACATGCCCACCGGGGTCGCCTTCCGCGACGGCGCCCTCTACGTCGCCGCCATCAACAAGATCCTGCGCTACGACAATGCCGAGCGCTCGCTCGAGAACATGCCGCAGCCGGTCACGCTGTATGACGACCTGCCGCCCTATGTCGCGCATGGCTGGAAATACCTGGTCATGGACCGGGAGGGCGCGATGTACTTCAACGTCGGCGTGCCCTTCAACATCGGCATCCCGCCGGCCGGCACCGCGCATATCCGCCGCGTGCATACCAACGGCCTGGGCGAGCAGGTGGCGATGGGCGTGCGCAACAGCGTCGGCGGCGACATCGACCCGCGCACCGGCCAGTTCTGGTTCACCGAGAATGCCCGCGACTGGCTGTCCAACGACCTGCCGAGCGACAAGCTGAACCGGCTGGAGCGGATCGGGACGCATTTCGGCTATCCCTACTGCCACCAGGGCGACCTGCCGGACCCGAAATTCAATGCCGGGCAGAACTGCGCCAACTTCACGCCGCCGGTGCTGAACCTCGGCGCGCATGTCGCGCCGCTGGGGATGAAGTTCTACACCGGCAGCATGTTCCCGGCCGAATACCGCAACAACGTCCTGATCGCCGAGCACGGGTCCTGGAACCGCCGCGTCTACCAGGGCGGCCGGATCATGCGGGTGCAGGTGGACGCGGACGGCAAGAACGCCCGGCAGGAGGTCTTCGCCGAAGGCTGGCTGACCGGCGCGCAGGAGTATTCGGGCCGGCCGAACGACATCATCGTCGCGCGCGACGGCAGCATCCTGGTCGCCGACGACTGGGCCGGCGCGATCTACCGCATCAGCTACAGCCGCTGATCGCCAACCGTCGACCCGAGGGGCCGGCCGCGCCGCGCGGCCGGCCCCGCTTCCCGTCTTCAGCCGGACATCTTCATGCACCCCATTCGCGCCGCCCTTGCGGCCGCCCTGTGCAGCCTGGCCGTTCCCGCCAAGGCCGCCGATATCGAGGCCGGGCGGCAGCGCGCCCAGCAATGCATCACCTGCCACGGCGCCGAGGGCATCACCGCCGATCCGTCCATCCCCTCCCTCGCCGGGCAGAAGGAACGCTACCTGCAATGGCAGCTGGTGTTCTTCCGCAGCGGCCGGCGGCAGAACCCGGTGATGAACACCCTGGCGGCCGCGCTGTCGGACGAGGAACTGCGCAACCTCGGCGCCTATTTCGCGTCCCTGCCGCGGGCCAACCCGCCGGCCGGCGCGCCCGACCCGGCGCTGCATGCGCGGGGCAAGCAGGCGGCCGCGCGCCACCGCTGCGCCGCCTGCCACATGGACGACTATGGCGGCAACCAGGCGGCGCCCGCCGTCGCGCACCAGACGCGCGTCTACACCGCCAAGGCGCTGCAGGACTACCGCACCGCCGCCCGCCCCAGCGTCGGCGTCGCGGCGATGAACGAGGTGGCGGGCGCGCTGTCCGAGGAGGAGATCGCCGCCCTCGCGGTCTATCTGGAGAATCCCGACTGATGCGCATCCTGCTGCTGGCCGCCGCGCTGCTCGGCCTTTCCGCGCCGGCGCGCGCGCTCGACGACATCGCCGCCTTCGAGCGCGGCTTCGCCGTCTCGCTCTGGCAATTCGATGCCTGCGGCGATGGGCTGGCGGGCCGCATCTTCCGCCAGGCGCTGGCCGAGCGCATGGCGCATTGCCCCTTCAGCGCCGAGGCGCGGGAACGCTACCGCACCCGCACGCGCGCCGAGTTCCGCAAGGCGCGGGAGCGGATGACCGAGATGGTGGAGGCGCGCGGCGGCCTGCCCGACCGGCTGGAGGGCATGGGCGGGACCTGCCGCGCCCTGCAGGACAGCGCGCCCTACCGCGAATTCCGCGCCCTGCTGGAGCGCTATTCGGAAGGCGGCGTGCCGGCCGAGGCAGTGATCCCCGCCGCCTGCGACGCCCCCGACATCCTGCCCTGAGGGCCGGGTCGGGACGGGCGGCCGGATCGCCTCGTTCCCGACCAGGCCGGGCGCTGCGGAACGGCGGCCCGCCGCCGGGGCGGCAGCCCCGTCGAGCCGCGGGGCCAGCCTGCCGATCCCGGCATCCGGGCAGGTGCCGGTCGCCGCGACGCCGGGCTTCTGCCGCCTGCGGCAGCCGGCCGATCGGCGCGCGGCGGCCGCGGGGCGCCTGGCGTTCCGGGCCTGCCGCGGCGGTCGGCCCGCAGCCTGGCGGCCATCGCCATGGCTACGGCGCCGCGCGGTCCGCGCGCTAGGCTGGCCTGCGGGCGTCGGGAGGTCCGCCGCCCGGCGTCAGGCCTCGTGCTTCGGCCCGGTATCGGCGCCCGGCGGCGGGACCTGGCCGCGCCGGTCGAGCGCGGCGCGCACCCGGTCCGCCAGTTCGTTCCGCCGGTAGGGCTTGCCGATCACGTCCATGGAGGAGGCACGTGGCGCCTCCACCACCAACTCCTCGTTGTAGCCGGTGGTCAGCAGCACGGCGAGATCGGGCATCCGGTCCCGCATCTTCTCCGCCAGCAGGATGCCGTTCATGCTGCCCGGCATGAGGATGTCGGAGAACAGCAGGTCGATTGTCTGGCCCGTGGCGTCCACGACCTCGAGCGCGTCATCGGCATTGGCGGCGACCAGCACCCGGTAGCCGAGCGAGAGCAGGTGCTCCCGCGCCAGGGCCAGCACATCCTCGTTGTCCTCGACCACCAGGATGGTCTCGTTGCCGCCGCGCGGGGCCTCGCCGGTCCGCTCCGCGGCGGGCACGGCGAGCTGCGCCTCCGTCACCGCATCCAGCGCGGGGAAGGCCATGCGGATGGTGGTGCCCTTGCCCGGCGTGCTCTCGATGTCGAGCTTGCCGAGCGACTGCTGCACGAAGCCCTGCACCATGGCGAGGCCGAGGCCGGTGCCCTTGCCGGTCGGCTTGGTGGTGAAGAAGGGCTCGGTCGCGCGTTCCCGGACATAGTCCGGCATGCCCATGCCGTCGTCGCTGACCGAGACGGTGACGTAGCGGCCGTCCGGCACCTCGTCGCCCTCCAGCGTGACGGTGCCGGTGGCGATGGTGATGACGCCGCCCATCGGCATGGCGTCGCGGGCGTTGATGACGACGTTCAGCAGCGCCATCTCGAGCTGGTTGGGATCGACATGCGCGGTCGGCAGCCGCCGGCGCAGGGTGAATTGCAGGTCGATCTGCCGCCCCACCGTGCTTTCCAGCATGTCGCCGAAGCCGGTCAGCAGCGCGTTCAGGTCGACAGGCCGGGGCGAAAGGCGGGTCTTCCGCGCGAAGGCCAGCAGCTGCTTGGTCAGCTTGGCGCCGCGTTCCGCCGCATGCCGCGCGGTGTCGGCCAGCAGGCGCTGCCGCTCCTCCGTCAGCTCGTCGCGCAGGATGTCGAGATTGCCGGAGATGACCTGCAGCAGGTTGTTGAAGTCATGCGCGAGGCCGGCGGTGAGCTGGCCGATCGACTCCATCTTCTGTGCCTGGCGGAAGGCCTGTTCGGCGGTGTGGCGCCGGGTGACGTCCAGCTGGGAGGCGAAGAAGTACAGCAGCTTGCCGGCGGTGTCGTGCACCGGCGCGATGAACAGGGCGTTCCAGAAGGGCGTGCCGTCGCGCTTGTAGTTCAGGATCTCGACGGAGATGGGCCGTTCCTCGGCGATCGCCTGGTGCAACTCCTCCACCGCCTCGCGGTCGGTCTGGGCGCCCTGCAGGAAGCGGCAATTGCGGCCGACGATCTCCTTCTCGGTATAGCCGGTCAGCTGCTGGAATGCGCGGTTGGCGAAGACGATCGGGTTGTCCGGCAGGTTCGGATTGGTCAGGATCATCGGCATGCGCGTCAGCTCGACCGCGGCGAAGAAGACGTCCCCGCGGTCGGTCAGCCCGGGGCCGTCCACCCGCGGTTCCGGCCAGGCGCCGTCGCCGGCCCGCGTCTGCAGCGGGGATGCGGTGTCGATCCGGGCCAGGCCGGATGCGACTGCGTCCGCAAGGGCATCGTCGACGCGTTCGGCGCGCTCGGCGCGCTTGCCTTGCCGCGGCTTGTCCGGGGTCCGGCCGTCCACCGTGGTCTGCCCTCCTCTGCGTGCCTGACAGCGGAAGTACCGGGCAGTAATCGCCAGCGCAGCGCCTCCGCTGCCTCGATTCCTGCCAGAACCCTCCGACTTTGTCACTCGGGACGGAAGTATCCCTTAGCAAGCCTAAGAGTCCATCCGGGATCATGTTCTGGTTTGGCAGAGCCTTCGCAGCATGAGGCGGACGGAGGCCCAGCGCAGGAAGCACAGGCCTGACCGGTTCAGGCACTCCCAGTCCTTGGCGAGCCGA